>JALWSB010000034.1 GCA_027080345.1 Robiginitomaculum sp.
AGGAATCACATGACATCAACAGGCCGTGGCCCTAGACTTGGCTCATGCACAGGGAATCCGATATCGCCAAAACAAAGGCCTATGAAAGCCTGCGGGCCTTTTGGACCGAAGCCGGGCTGGACATGCCACCGGCCCCGCCTCTGGCCCAAAAGCCCGCCGCTCGTACAAAAAAAACAAACCCGCCTGCACAACAAAGCGCCCAACCGGAGAGCCGCCCCTTAACCGATCTGGTAAAGCAGGCACAAGCGGCCGCCGCCAAGGCCAATACACTGGATGAATTGCGCGGCGCGCTGGAAAGTTTTGATGCCGGGCCGGTCAAACAGGCGGCGCGTCATACGGTATTTGCGCGCGGCAACGCGGCGGCGAAAGTCATGATTATGGGCGAAGCGCCGGGACGCGAGGAAGACCGCCAGGGCCAGCCTTTTGTCGGCCAGTCAGGGCAGTTGCTGGACCGGATGCTGGCCACCATCGGGCTGGATGAGCATCATTTTTATATCTCCAATGTGTTTAACTGGCGGCCACCGGGCAATCGTAAACCCGCGCCGGACGAACTGGCCTTGTGCCTGCCGTTTACCGAGCGCCATATTGCGCTGGTCAAACCGGCTATATTGGTTCTGACCGGAGCCTGCGCGGCGCAAACCCTGCTGCGCACCAAACGGGGCATAACCGGCCTGCGGGGCCGGTGGGTGGAGTATTCGCTTAAAAATCCCGATGGCAGCGATTCGGAAACGGTTATTCCCGCCTTACCCCTGTTCCACCCGGCGTTTTTGCTGCGCACCCCGATGGCCAAGCGCGATACATGGCACGACCTTTTGAACCTTGAGGACAAACTCAATGCCCTCAGCATCGCGCCGCAAGAAGCCTCATGACCGCACCCGTCACGCCTACGCAAGAAACCCGCTTTATTGACGCGTGTCTGGCCAATCCGGTCAATGCGGCGATATTGGCGCGCATGCCTTCTTTGCCGCTGCCGCAAGGCATGCTGGTTTCGGGCTGTCTTTATCAAAGTGTGTGGAACGCCCTGTGTGATCATCCGCCGGGCCATGGCATTCGCGATTACGATCTGGCTTATTTTGATGACAGCGATTTATCTTATGAAGCCGAGGACCGGGTGATTAAAACCTGCGCGGCGGCCTTTGCCGATCTTGGGGTTGAGGTCGAAGTGCGCAATCAGGCGCGGGTGCATTTATGGTTTGCGCAAAAATTTGGTGCGCCTTACCCGCCGCTATCCGCACCGCAAGAAGCGCTGGAGCGTTATGCGGCCCTGTGCCATGCGGTGGCGCTGGCCCCCAAAGCCTCTGGCGGCGTCATGCTTTATGCGCCGTTTGGTCTTGATGATATTTTTGCCATGATTATGCGCCCCAATCCGGACGCCCCGGCAAAAGACGGCCAAAGCTATGGCGCAAAAGCGGCACGGGCCAAAAGCGTCTGGCCGCGCCTGACCATCATGCCCTGGCAGGGTAAAACTAGCGGCGCCCTTCACGCCACCAGATAAGCAGCGCCAAAAGCCCCAGCAAAAAAGAAAACGGTAAAGCCGGTATCAGGTTTTTACGGGTCTGGCCCAACACCACAAAGGCATGATTGCGGCGCAGGCCCAGCCAGTTACGGCCCCTTTGCCGATCGCGTTTTTCAGTGCGGCGCACGGTTGGAACATCACCGGCGCGTAACCAGAAAAAACCCCCATCCGAAGCGTCCACAAGCGGGCGCAAGGCCTGATCATCAGGCATTAAATTGGCGTATTCGGGCGGGTTAATCTCCCCTTGCGCCGCCAGCGCCAGCAAGTCGCCCACATGCACGCTGTAAAGCCCGCCGGTAGCAGGCACAGTGATTTGCGCGCCAAACACGCCCGGCCCGGCGGGCGCAAGGGCAAGCGTGGTTTGTGTGCCGCCCGGCGCCGTCAATTGCGCAGGCGGCGGCGTATCGGCCAGCGTATGATAGGTGATCGACAAGGTTTTGCCCTTGATCACCGCCCGTAAAGCCTCTTCTTCCAGCTCCGGCTCGCGCATCAGCCAATGGGCCAGACGCCGGTACAATTCGGCATGGGGGCCACCGCCATCAAAACCGCGCGCCCACAGCCAGGCCTGATCGGATAAAAACAGCGCCACCCGCCCCTCACCCACCCGATCGAGCATTAATAAAGGATGGTGTTCATC
>JALWSB010000035.1 GCA_027080345.1 Robiginitomaculum sp.
ATGTCTATGTGGGCGGGCAGAAACAGGTGGAAAATGGCCGCCATAAAGGGCGCGATGCCTTGCAGGCCGCCTTTGGGCGCACCCTGAAACGCATATTACCTTAAGACCTAGTTATCTCCTGCCAGCAAAGCAGCCTGTTTTTCCAGCGCCTTTAGGAATTTTGTCCCCGCCGCAATGTCTTCGGGGCGAAAATGGGCCAACAATTGCTGTTCCTGTTCCCGCGCCAGCGGAGCAATTTCGGCATAAATACCGGCGCCGGTTTCCGAGAGCGATAAAATGCGCGCCCGGGCATCCTGTTTTGATGTTTTACGCAGCACCAGCCCCCGCGCCAACAACGCAGAGACAGCACGGCTGACCGCCATCTTGTCCATGGCGGCACGTTTGGCCACCTGCCCCGCCGTCAAGCCCGTTTGCGCGCCCAGAATGGCCAACACCCGCCATTGCCAGATCGATAGCCCAAAGCGGTCCTGATAAAGCTTGGCAATCAGGCGGCTGACCCGGTTGGAGGCCACCGACAAACGATAGGGCAGATAATCATCCAGATGCAGTGTATCGTGCTGAGGATCAGCCATGATACGGCTTTACGGTCTGGGCAATGCGGCCAAAAATAGAATGCCCGTCGGCATCTTTCATCTCGATCGTCACATGGTCATCATATTTCATGAAGGGCGTTTTGGGCGCGCCGCCTTCAATGGTTTCGATCATGCGAATTTCGGCAATGCAGGAATACCCCGCCCCACCCTCAGACACTGGCTTGCCCGGTCCGTCATTCAGCTTGTTTGAAACGGTCCCCGAACCAATGATTGCGCCTGCGCCCAAGGGGCGGGTTTTGGCCGCATGGGCAATAATCTGGCCAAAATCAAAGGTCATATCCACCCCGGCATTGGCCCGGCCAAAGGCCTCCCCATTCAGGCCGACCAGCATGGGTAAATGCAGCTTGTTATCTTTCCAAGCCTCGCCCAACTCACTTGGCGTTACGGCCACCGGCGAAAACGCGGAAGAAGGCTTGGATTGAAAAAAGCCAAAGCCCTTGGCCAGCTCGCCGGGAATCAACCCCCGTAAAGACACATCATTGACCAGCATGATCAGGCGAATTTTGCTGGCCGCCACATCGGGGCTGGCACCCATAGGCACATCATCAACAATGACCGCCACTTCGGCCTCCATATCGATGCCCCAATCCTGATCATTGGCCATTTCGATATCGTCGCGCGGCCCCAGAAATGCGTCCGAACCACCCTGATACATCAGCGGGTCCGTCCAGAAAGTTTCCGGCATGGCGGCCCCGCGGGCCTTGCGCACCAGTTCCACATGATTGACGTAGGCTGACCCATCCGCCCACTGAAATGCCCGGGGCAAGGGCGATGCACATTCACGTTCGTGAAAACGCTCCACCGGCACAGCCCCCACCTCTAGGCTTTGGGACAGGGTCTCTAATTGCGGCCCGGCCTCGGCCCAGTTATCCAGCGCCGCCTGTAATGTCGGGGCAATGCGTCCAGCGTCGGTATAGCGGGTCAGGTCTTTGGATACGACAACCAGCTTGCCGTCACGGCCGGATTTCAGAGATGCAAGTTTCATGGGAATACCTTTGTGCGCGCGTAACAAATGTTACCGTATTGGTGCGCTAAAATACTTCCCAGTGCAAGATGTGATGCGGTGCTAAAACGTGCCTTTGATGCGGATGTTATACAGGCGGCCATTGGTGCGGGTGCGCTGTTCAGAGCCAGCTAGTATGCCATTGGCGCGCGAGCCATCAAAAAAGATACGGGTGCGGGTTCTTTTCTGGTCAAAAATATTATCCACCCCGGCGGTGATGGTGATGCCTTTGATGCGCGTGGTTTCGATAAATGCATCCAGATCACCCGAGCCTGATTTATTGAACCTTTCTTCAAACAGCCTGAATTGCCGGGCGTGACCGCCACTGTTGTAATCCCACCCCCAAGCCATTTGCAGACGGTTCAAATCCTGACGGAAATCCAGCGACCAGAAATGCCGTGCCTCGCCGCCCAATTGCCGGGGTTCGCCGGTAACCGGATCGGTGACAGAGGAATCACGGATAAACCAGTTGGCATCCAGCGTTGCATTTTCAAGCCCAAGACCATCCAGCGGCAGACGGGTTTTCACATTGATAAACCAGCGCCTGGCA
>JALWSB010000036.1:0-926 GCA_027080345.1 Robiginitomaculum sp.
GCTGTGACAACGCCTGAGCGTGCCATTATCACTGATCGCAGCGGGGCTTTGCTGGCCGGTAATATCGACACCTATTCGGCCTATATCTGGCGTTATAAAATCCATAACCCTGAAAAGCTGGCGCGCCAATTGGCCGCATTGCCCGGCATGGCATCGCAAAAGCGTCTGCTGAACCGTTTCAAGCGTCGCGGCGGGCGCGCCCGGATTGCCAAAAAGCTGACACCAAAGGCGCGGGACCGGATTTTTGCCCTCGGCCTGCCCGGTGTTGAATTTGACAAGGAGGTCACGCGCTATTATCCGCGCCAGCGTTTTGCCGCGCACCTTTTGGGCTGGGTGGATGATAGCGGCAGCGGCAAGGCCGGTGTCGAGCACGCTTTTGACGAGCAATTACGTGAAGAGGGCAAGCCGGTTCGGCTGGCGCTTGATACGGCTGTGCAATTCGCCCTTGAAGACGAATTGGCCAGAGCGATGACAGAGTTCTCCCCGCAGGCGGCAATGGGGATTGTAACCAATGTCAGAACCGGCGAAATTCTGGCCATGGCCGGCCTGCCGGTGTTTGATCCTAACCGGTTTGGCGCGGCCACACCGGATTTGCGGCGCAATCGGCTGTTGCGGGACCGCTATGAATTGGGGTCGGTTTTCAAACCTCTGACCCTGGCCATGGGGATTGAAGAGGGGCTGGTAAGCCCCGACGATCGTTTGGATGTGGTCAGCCGACTGGTCAGAAATGGCCGTGAAATCAAAGATATGCATAAAAGTCACCGGCCGATGAGCGTGCGCGAAATTCTGGTGCATTCGTCCAATAAGGGCGCTGCATTGATTGCCCTGAAAGTCGGGGCGCAAAAGCAAAAAGAATATTTGCGCCGTTTCGGGCTTCTCGATCCGGCGCGCAACGAGTTTGTTGAAAATGCCCGCCCGGGCGAATC
>JALWSB010000036.1:936-8681 GCA_027080345.1 Robiginitomaculum sp.
CAGACCTGGCGGCAAATCAAGGTCGGCACAATCGGTTTTGGGCATGGGTTATCGGTCACGCCACTTGCTTTTGTGACCGCTTTGGGGGCGCTGGCCAATAATGGCGTTTACGTTCCGCTGACGATCCTGGCCAAAGACGCGGATTATCAGCCGCAGGGCCATCGGGTTGTTTCTGCGCAAACCTCAAAAACGCTGATGGGTCTGATGCGTGATGTGGTCACAATGGGTACCGGTAAGGCGGCCAATGTGGCGGGGGAAAAGGTCGCCGGTAAAACCGGCTCGGCCGAGAAATACAAAAAAGACGCAAAAGGCTATGACAAGAACAGCAATATCTCTTCCTTTGTTGCGGTTTTTCCTTATGACGATCCGCAATACCTTGTGTTTATCCTGCTTGATGATCCCAAGGGCGATGCCAAAACTTCTGGTTGGGAGACCGCCGGGTGGAATGCCGCGCCGGTGACGGGCCGGGTTATTGCGCGCATTGCCCCGATCCTGCGCCTGCATAAGATCGTGCCGCCTGTGTCCGCACAGCCAGACATCAAAATTGCCGCCGCGCACCCGGCACCATCAACACCGGAGACAGTCGAGTGAAACTTGGGGACCTATGGGATGGTCAGATTACACACGGGGCGCAAACGGACGTGCGCGGCCTGACCGCTGACAGCCGGGAGGTTAAACCCAGCTTTGTTTTTGCCGCTTTGCCCGGCACAAAGATTGATGGCGCGCGCTTTATCCCCGAGGCGATAAAAAGCGGGGCGGTGGCAATTATCGGCTTGCCCGGCACGCCTGCATCGGGCCTGCCTTTGATCGCCAGTGACGATCCGCGCCGGGCATTGGCGGTGGTGGCGGCGCGGTTTTACCCGGCGCAACCCAAAACCATGGTGGCGGTAACCGGCACCAATGGCAAAAGCTCGACCGTGGAGTTTCTACGGCAAATCTGGGCCCATGCGGGATACAATGCGGCGGCGGTTGGCACATTGGGCATCACCATGCCCGGCGGCCATGAAGCTTTGCACCACACAACCCCGGACCCGGTGCGCCTGCACGCGGTTCTGGACGGCCTTGCCGGGCGCGGCATCACCCATGCGGCGATGGAGGCCTCCAGTCATGGTCTGGTTCAGCGCCGCCTTGACGGGGTGCGCCTGACGGCCACCGGCTTTACCAATCTTTCGCAAGATCATTTTGATTATCACACTGATTTCAATGATTATTTTCAGGCAAAATCGCGCCTGTTCGATACCTTGGCCCCGACCGGCTCCAAGACGGCAATTATGGTTGATGACGAATGGGGCGCACAGTTGGCCAAAGCCTGCGCGGCGCGGGGCATGGATGTGGTCAGGCTTGGCTGGGCCGGCGAGGAATACCGGCTGGAGGAAATTATTCCCAAAGCCCGCAGCCAGGTTTTAAAGCTCAGTATTTTTGGCAAGCGCGAGATGATCGAAGTACCTCTGGCCGGGGAGTTTCAGGTCTCCAATGCGCTTTTGGCGCTGGCGCTGGCGGTGCAGACGGGGGTCGATGTGCAAACCGGTATTGCGGCGCTCAAAAAACTTTATGGGGTACGCGGTCGGCTTGAATATGTCGGCCAGCGGGCCAATGGTGCGCCGGTATTTATCGATTTTGCGCATACGCCGGATGGTCTGGACAAGCTGTTGCGGGCCTTGCGGCCCCATACCAGTGGCCGTATCCATTTGGTGTTCGGGTGTGGTGGTGATCGCGATCCGCTAAAACGGCCCAAAATGGGCGCGGTGGCGGCGGCGCTGGCCGACAAGGTGATCATCAGCGATGATAATCCACGCCATGAAAACCCCGATGCCATCCGCGCGGCCATTCTGGCGGCCTGCCCTGATGCGCAAGACATTGCCGATCGCAAAACCGCCATTGAGACGGCGATTGCGGCATTGGCACCGGATGATGCGCTGGTGATTGCCGGCAAGGGTCATGAAACCGGCCAGATTGTCGGCGATACTGTCATTCCGTTTAATGATGCACAGGTCGCCCGTGCTGTGTTGGATACGTCCGAGGGGCATGATGAACAGTAAAAAAGAGCCTCTTTGGACCGCCATTGATGTGGCGCAGGCCACCGGCGGAACGCTGGTCAATGGGGGGGACTGGCTGGCCAATGGTGTCTCTATTGATAGCCGGGCGTTGGCACAGGGGGATCTTTTTGTTGCCTTGCATGCGGCCCGTGACGGTCATGATTTTGTAAAGGGTGCCTTCAAGAACGGCGCGGCGGCGGCGCTGGTTGACCGGGCGGTTGAAGGCGGCCCTTATGTGCTGGTCGATGATACGCTGGCGGCGTTATCGCGCCTGGCGGTGGCGGCGCGGGCGCGCAGTGCGGCGTACCGTGTGGCGGTAACCGGATCGGTTGGTAAATCGAGCGTCAAAGAAGCGCTGGCGGCTATTTTTCGCGCCGCTGGGCCTGCGCACGTTTCCGAAAAATCTTATAATAATCAATGGGGTGTACCTTTATCCTTGGCGCGGATGCCGCAACACACCAAACGCGCGGCGTTTGAACTTGGCACCAATCATCCTGGCGAGATTGGCCCTCTGGCCGCCTTGGTTCGGCCCCATGTGGGGGTGGTAACCACCATTGCCCCGGCGCATATGGCCGCTTTTGACGGCTTGCCCGGTATTGCCGCCGAGAAAGCGCAAATTTGGGCGCATATGATGCCCAGCGGTGTGGCTTTGGTGCCAGCGGATGATGGCTTGTCAGATTTGCTGGCGGTGCAGGCCAAAGACAATGGCGCAGGCCGGGTGGTGCGCTTCGGCTTTGCCGCCGATGCAGATGTGCGGGTTTTGAACTTTACCACCGGGCCAAAGGGTGGCGCCGGGGTGCTGGATGTTTTTGATGAAACGGTTGATTTTTCTTTACCCATGGTCGGCGAACACTGGGCGGGCAATGCGGCGGCGGCTGTCGGCGCAGCCATGTTTTGCGGGGTCGAAGCGGGCATTGCGGCGGCAGCATTGGCGGCGATTAAGCCTTTGCCCGGGCGCGGCGGGGCGGTTACGTTAACGTTGCAAAACGGGGATAAGGCGACGCTTCTTGATGATGCGTATAATGCCAATCCGGTATCCATGGCGGCGGCGCTGAAAACCCTGGGTGCATGGCCGGGTAAGCGGCGGCTGGCGGTGCTGGGCGACATGCTGGAGCTGGGGCCGGAGGCACCGCGCTATCACGAAGCATTGGCCTGGAATATCGAACAAAATTCTGTGGATCTTGTTTTTTGCGCCGGGCCTTTAATGCAAAATCTTTTCGAGGCCTTGCCAGCGCACCGCCGGGGGGGCTGGTATGAGAATGCCGATGCCCTGGCCAGGGCGCTGCCTTCGCGGCTTGAGGGGGATGATGTTATTCTTGTTAAGGGTTCGCACGGCTCTCACCTGTATGAAGTGGTCAATGATTTACGCAAAACGCTGAAGGAAAGCTGATGCTTTATTACTTACTCCACCCCTTTGCCGAAGATTTTCAGATATTCAACGTCTTCAAATATATCACCTTTCGCGCCGGCGGGGCGATGTTGACATCGATGTTTCTGGCGTTCTTTTTTGGCAAGCGGATTATAAGCTGGCTGCGGGTCAAACAAGGCACCGGCCAGCCGATTCGCGATGACGGGCCGGAACGCCATATTATCGAAAAAGCCGGCACGCCGACCATGGGCGGGGTGCTGATCCTGTTTCCTTTATTGGTCAGCACGCTTTTATGGGCCGATCTTTCCAATGCCTATGTGTGGGTAATGCTGGCGATTACGGCCAGTTTTGGCCTGATCGGTTTTATTGATGATTATGCCAAGGTCAAAAAGCGTACCCATGACGGGATTTCGGCGCGCCTGCGGCTGATTGTCGAATTTATCATTGCGTCCAGCGCCGTTTACATTATCAGCAAGGTGCTGGGGGGTACGCCGGGCGTTGCGCCGCACTTTTCTACCTCTGTGGCCGTGCCGTTTTTCAAGGATGTGCTGATTAATCTGGGTCCGTTTTACTTTTTCTTTGGCGCGTTTGTCATCGTTGGAGCATCCAATACGGTTAATCTGACCGATGGCCTTGATGGGCTGGCGATTGTGCCGGTGATGATTGCGGCGGGCAGTTTTGGTCTGATTGCCTATATTGTCGGGCGGGTTGATTTTACCGAGTATCTGCAATTGCCCTACACGCCTGGGGCATCGGAAATGGCGGTGTTTACCGGCGCATTGATCGGTGGTGGTTTGGGATTTTTATGGTGGAACGCTCCGCCAGCGCGTATTTTTATGGGCGATACCGGCTCATTGGCGCTGGGGGCATCGCTGGGCGCTTTGGCCGTGGTGGTCAAGCATGAAATTGTCTTGGCCATTATTGGCGGTCTTTTTGTTCTCGAAGGGGTCTCGGTGATGGTCCAGGTTATCTCTTTCAAGCTGACCGGAAAGCGGGTTTTCCGCATGGCCCCGATTCACCACCATTTCGAAAAAAAGGGCTGGGCGGAACCGACCATTGTGATCCGCTTTTGGATTATTGCGGTCATTCTGGCCATGCTTGGCCTGGCGACGTTAAAACTGCGCTAGGCGCTAAAGGGAGACCGTCATGATTCGCGCCGTTGGCTTTACAGGCAAAACAGTTGCTGTGCTGGGTCTTGGGCGCACTGGTCTGGCCACCATACGCGCCTTGCAGGCCGGGGGCGCAAACGTGCTGGCCTGGGATGATAATAAGGCCAGCCGGGATGCCGCGGCGCATGAAGGCATAACATGCGTGGATATTGAGCGCCGCGACTGGGCCGATATTGCGGCGCTGGTTTTATCGCCGGGCATTGCCCACACATACCCCAAAGCCCATCATGTGGTAGAGCTGGCCCGCGCCGTGGGCGTCGAGATTATTGGTGATACAGAAGTGTTCGCCCGCGCCCTGAATGCCTTGCCTGAGGATGAGCGCCCGCGGGTTGTGGCGGTGACCGGGACCAATGGCAAATCAACCACAACGGCGCTGATTACCCATATTTTTCGTGCCTGCGGACATGATGCCCATGCCGGGGGTAATATTGGCCGCGCCTGTCTCGATTTGCCGCCCCCACGCAAAGGGTTGGTTTATGTGTTGGAGCTGTCTTCATACCAGCTCGAATTGACCAAAACCTTGCGTGCAAATTGCGCCCTCTGGCTTAATCTGACGCCGGATCATCTGGATCGTCATAATGGTATGAAAGGCTATATTGCCGCCAAAGAGCGTATCTTTCTTAACCAGAGCGCCGAAGATGTGGCGGTGGTCTGCACGGATGATGCGCCCTCACGGGCAATTTTTATGCGCCTTGGGGCGCTAACCCCGGCGCAAGCGGTGCCGATCAGCGCCCATGCGGTTTTGAGCCACGGGGCCTATGCTTGCGGCCAGACGATTTATATCGGCCGGGACGGGCATCACCATAAAATGATGACGCTGGCGCAAACGCCGTCTTTATCGGGGGCGCATAACGCCCTGAACACGGTGGCGGCACTGGTTGTCGGCATGCATGAAGGGTTGGGAACTGCACGCATGGCAAAGGCCTGCGCCAGCTTTACCGGTCTGGCGCACCGGATGGAATATCTTGGCGAAGTGGACGGGGTGCGCTTTGTCAACGATTCAAAAGCCACCAATGGCGAAGCGGCCAAACAGGCGCTGTTGGCATTTGACACAATCTACTGGCTGGCGGGCGGACAGGCAAAATCCGGCGGTCTGGATGCCCTGCAAGGGCATATGCAAAGCGTCAAACAGGCCTATCTTTTCGGGGCCGCAAAAAAACAATTTGCCGTGGCTCTCAAAGGCAAAACACCGGCAAAGCCTTATGATACTCTGGATCAGGCGCTGGCGGCGGCCTTTGCTGATGCGCGCCGCAATAGGGCAAAAAAGCCGGTTGTTCTTTTATCCCCTGCCTGCGCCTCTTTTGACCAATATAGCAGCTTTGAAGAGCGCGGCGATGCCTTTCGCGCGGGCGTAGAAAAATTGCGGGCGGAACAAAAATCAGAAGAGGACGTATAGAGATGCGCATGCAAGCCTCACTTTCCCACGCCGGCTCATTTGCCCGTTCGGAGCTGGCCGATTGGTGGTGGAGCGTTGATCGGGTGCTGGTGGCGATTTTTCTGGGTTTGATCTTTTTAGGCCTGGTCTTGTCCATGGCGGCCAGCCCGGCGGCGGCGATAAAAGATTTTCCGGCCGAGCCGTTTCATTATTTTACCCGCCATTCGGCTTTTGCGGCGGCGGCGGTACTGTCTTTGATCGGGGTGTCATTGCTCGATCCGGTATGGGCGCGCCGCCTGGCCATAGTGGCGCTGGCGTGCGCTATCGTGCTGATGCTGGCAATCTTGTTTGCCGGGCATGAAGCCAAAGGTGGGATGCGCTGGATCCGCATAGGCTCGTTTTCGCTGCAGCCGTCTGAATTTGCCAAACCCGGTCTGATCGTCACCATTGCCTGGCTGTTTTCGCGCGGACGGGCTAATAATGGCCCCGGTGCGCTTATTTCGTTCGGGCTTTATATATTTTTGGCGTTCTTGTTGTTTCTACAGCCTGATTTTGGTCAAACGGTTCTTATTACCATGGCCTTTGGCGCGGTGTTTTTTATGTCGGGAATTTCCTGGCCGTGGATTGCGGCGCTGGCCACGCTTACCGTGGGCGGCAGTTTTGGTGCCTATAAATTCCTCCCCCATGTGACCTTGCGGATCAATAATTTTCTCGCCCCGTCCGGTCAGGACCGCACGCAGATGGACATGGTTATGGACGCGCTGACGGGGGGCGGTCTGTTTGGTCGCGGCCCCGGCGAAGGGGTGATTAAAACCCATTTGCCCGAAGCGCATACGGATTTTATTTTTTCTGTGGCGGCTGAGGAATTTGGCCTGATGGCCAGCCTTTTGATTATCGGCCTGTTCGTGGCTGTTATGGTGCGCGGTTATACCCGCGCCGTGCGCATGACGGATCATACGGCGCAATTGGCGGCGGCGGGACTGACGACGCTGATCGGTATGCAGGCGTTTATCAATATCGCCGTTAATCTGCAGATCGTGCCGCCCAAGGGCATGACCTTGCCGTTTATTTCCTATGGCGGCTCGTCCATGCTGGCCATGGCGTTGACCGCGGGTCTGCTGCTTGCCTTTACGCGCAAGCGGCCGGGTGCGTTTGAATGAGCGCGCGGCCCATGCGCACAATAATGCTCGCCGCCGGGGGTACGGGTGGGCATATGTTCCCGGCGCGGGCGCTGGCCGGGGTCTTGCAAAAGCGTGGCTGGCGCATAGTGCTTGTCACTGATGCGCGAGGGCGAAAGCTCTGTGATGGCTTTCCTGCTGATGATATTTTCGAGGTCGCCTCCTCGTCGCCCGGCGGACGCAATCTGTTGCGTCTGGTGCTTAATCTTTTGCGGCTTTTTTTTGGGGTCATGCGCAGCCTTGTGATTATTGGCAAAGAGCGCCCGGCGGTTATTGTCGGCTTTGGCGGCTATCCGTCTTTTCCGGTATTGGCGGCGGCCTGGCTTGGCCGTAAACCCACCGTCCTGCACGAGCAAAACAGCGTCCTTGGCCGGGTCAACCGGGTGTTTGCCCGCCGCGCAAAAGTCATTGCCAGCGGCTTTGATTCCATTGAGCGCCTGCCGCCAGATGCGGCCCCCCGCCACCGGGTCACCGGCAATCCCTTGCGCGCGGCATTGGTGCGGCAAAGCCAGATCCCGGATGCAGCACCAGATGGCGATGCCTTTCATCTTTTGGTGTTAGGCGGGTCTTTGGGGGCGAAAATATTAAGCGAAACCGTGCCTCAGGCGCTGGCTCTGT
>JALWSB010000037.1 GCA_027080345.1 Robiginitomaculum sp.
CTATGGTGGTGGCAATCTCGTTATATTCGTCTGGCTTGCCGGTTTTGGCCGGTTGCAAAAGATGATTAAGCCCATCAAGAACAATAACATCGCGCCCGGACGCGGGCAGATTCAGGGCCGTGCGCATTAAGGGCGCGTGGATGGCGGGCGGCACTTGCGTATCCTTTTGCCCATAAAGCGCCAGAACGGGGCCATTATAAGCGCGCAAAAGCGCGGCGGGATCGCGGTCCAGCGCATCCATAAACCAGGGCGCGGTGGCGACGTTTGCCTGACCCGAAGCCGCCTCCGGGCTGGCCCCGGCAGCGACAATCAGGGCGGTGACATTCTTCGTTAAGTCCTTTTGTTCGCTGCCCGCCCGCAAAAGCGCATAGATTTTATTTTGCGTTTCAAGGGCGGTTTGGCGCGCCAAGCCTTTGGGCGTGAACGTTGATATCTGGTCCAGTATAACGCTGCCCAAAGGTTTGGCCGGGCCGCCAATCAACACCAAAAAGGCCGGGGCGGCGCCATTTTTTGCCGCCATGGCGGCGATTTGTGCCCCTTCGCTATGGCCAAGATAGCCAATACGCGCCGGATCAATACCTACCTGACTTCGCAAAAACCCATAAGCGGCCCGCGCATCAGCGGCAAAATCATGCTCCGTGCTGGTGGCAAAATCACCCCCAGAGCCGCCAACACCCCGGTCATCCACGCGCAAAGAGGCGATGCCCTTTTTTGCCAATGCGTCGGCCAGAACCGCAAATGGTTTATGGCGCAATATGGTTTCATCCCGGTCTTGCGCCCCGGACCCGGTGATCATAACCACCGCCGCAAAAGGCGGCCCAAAAGGTGCGCCCGGTAATACCAGCGTGCCGGCCAATGGGGTTCCATCCGCCGAAGAAAAAGTGACAGCCGTGCTTTTATACGCAAACGGCGGGCGCGGCGTTTGCGGGCGTGCCGTTTTTGTTTTGATCAATGCCTCAGCCATGTCGCTGTCTTTGATGCGGGTCAGGCGGATGTTAAAATCAAGCCCCTGGTGAAAGGTGCCCGCCAGTGCGTCTGGCCCATCCATGTGCAGAGCCAGACGCGCTTTAAGCGCCGCAAACGGCAAAACCAGAACCGGCGTTTTTTCATCGCCCCGCCAAAGCGGCGTATCACCGGCAATGCCAAAGGCATTTTGCGCCGGGCTGTCGAGCATTGCCCCATAGCCGCTCTCATCATGGGTTATATGAATAATCAAAGGCAACTTTGCCACCGGCGTTTTCAATACGCCCTGCCAGTCGCCGATAAACGCGGGCGCGGCTTTGGGCGGGTCTTCCCGCACGGTTTTTTGAGGCCCATCATCTTGTTTGCCCCGACACGAAAAAACCAGAACCAACGCACACAGAACCAGCGCGGGGCGCGTGAGAGCATTAAGAATGACAGGCATGAGGATCTCCTCCAGTATTTATTATTAGGCAGAAATATAATTTGAAAAAAAACTAATTACAAGAGTGAAAAGACATTGGGGCCACTATAGCCAAAGGGTAAAATTTTACTTGGATTACTACCTGTGGAGTTTTTGCTAAGGTTGCGGCGGGCTGGTAATTGAGGTGCTGTTCACGTCTTTTATGAACAAATGAAAGTGCTGTTTGGTGGAGCGTTATGGACCCTCAGCTGGCGTTTGTTTATAGTTTGAGAGATACAGTTGCTGACATGCTTGGCAAAGTGTTTTGAGCGGTTCATAGGTCCGCCCTTATTGCGACCTGGGGCAAAAGGTTTTCACAACCGGTGATGGAGGCTTTGTGGCATCTGGCGGCGACATGGAAATAAAAACGTTACTTTTTGCCTGGCGCGAAGGGGATGTCGCGGCGCGCGACAAATTGTTTGATGTTTTATATGGTGAGCTGCGAAAGTTTTCTGCTGTCCTTTTGCGCGGCGAAGGCCGTGTATCGCTTTCAACCGGTGATCTTGTTAATGAGACTGTTTTACGTCTGATCAAGCTCGATCAGATTGACTGGCAGGATAAAGCGCATTTTATGGCGCTTGCGGCGCGTATGATGCGCCGGGTTCTGATTGATCACGCCCGGCGCAAGGATACGGATAAGCGCCAGCATCAGAAAGTTACACTCATCACACAAATCATTGACGGTCAGACCGAGTCAATTGACCTGATGAATCTGGATCAGGCTCTGATCCGGCTGCAGGCTATTGACCCCCAGCGGGCAGAAATTGTTGAAATGCGCTATTTTGGCGGGCTGTCATTGGAAGAAATTGCCGAGGTAATGCACACGTCTCCATCTACGGTGCAGCGCGGCTGGCGGGCATCCCGCGCCTGGTTGCGCCTGGCCATTCAGGACATGTCGCCTGGATGACACCCCTTTATGTGTGTAGAAATTGGGGCACGTCTCCAGGTGCCAGAACAGCGGCCGTAAGACAGCCATCATAACACGCCCCTGTGTCAATATTGATCCGCCGACCATCTTTTGCCACATCCGGCCGGTTTGTTGTTGTTGGTGTATGACCATGAACAACCCATGTGTTTGCCAGTTCTGGCGCGCGCCACATATTTGTATCAAAAAACCGTTCATTTCGCGTCCACAGCCGGACGCTTTCAGGTTCATCTGGATATTTATCGGGGTCAATTCCCGCATGCACAAACACCAGGCCCCGGGGCTCGTCGATATAGCGCGTTGACAAGCAGGCCATCCAATTCAAATGTGATTTGGGTGGTTTGTCATAGCCATGATTATTATAACTCTGAATGGTCATATCACCGCCATTTTCCACCCATGTTCGCATGGCACCGGGGCGTTTTCCCATAAAGGCTGCCAGCATCATGCTTTCGTGATTCCCCATTAAATTGATAGTTTGGAAAGGCGCGTGTTTTTCCAAATTCATTATGTAAGATATGACGGCATAACTGTCCGGACCACGATCAACATAATCCCCAAGATGAACACGAACTTGTTCTCGGTGTTTGTAAAAGGTGTTGTGAAACTCTGAAATGCGCGCGTGCAGGGTTCGAAGACGTCCCGCTTCACCGTGAATGTCGCCTATTGCATAATAGATTGTATTCATTTTGTTTTTACAATTCTGAATGGTTCAGGAACATGTTGCTAAATATTTTTTGACTTTTTCCACACTATCTTTTTGGTCGAAATCCGAAATGCCCCACCGTTCCTGAATTGTTTTCCAAACATCCAATGTTTTCCTGTAATGCGCACATGCCTTTTTTTGTCTTCCTGCTTGCTCCAGAATGCCGGCAAGGTTTGCTTGTGCATTCGCATATTCGCGTGCACGTCCAGGGCTGTCTGGTTCCCGGTCATAGGCCTGTTTGATGCTGGTTAAAATATTTTCGCCCAACGCAATGGCGGCTTCAAAGCGACCCATGCGGCCAAGAGTCTTGGATTTAAGCTGACGCACCGCCATCGCAATACGCAACATCCCACTGTCATTGGGGTCCTTGGTCAAAAACTGGCTGGCCATCACATCGGACTTTGTCAAATCTGCAAGCATGGAGGCATAATCCTTCAGCTCAGAATAGATAAGTGCCCGTTTGTAGAGAACCCCGACAAGATTACGCTTTGGCAGGAAATTATCCGGGTGAGACCGTGACAATTCCTGATAAATCAAAATGGCTTTGTTAATGTAGGGAAGCGCATCATGTGCGTCGCCACCAGCAACCGAGTAATGTGAAGACATGGTCAGGGCCGTTTCCGTCAAAACAGCTGCTTGTGCCAACGCCATCTGTAAAGAAATTTTGTGACGGGCGACATAGTGCGCAATTTCGCCTGACAGCGATGTGAGGCTCTTTATGCCCTCTTCGCCTTTTCCATCCCAATAATAGGTCTTTGCCGTTTCCAGCCTGGCTCTGAACAGGCCAACAACGTCATCCTCCTGACCCGTCATTTTTTGTATCAGCCGTTGGTATAATTCTTCGGCTTTTTGCGCGTATTTTCGGGTTAATTTATTGTTATCCTGGGCAATGAATTCAAATACGGAATAAGAATATGCTGTTTCCGCAAGAGCGCGCATGATTTTGGGATTTTCCGGATAGGCCCTGTGGAGCCTATCGAGCTTTTCATAGGCTATGGCCAGGAGTTCAGCTGTTTCCTCGCGGCGGCCAAGGTTCGTCGTTATGGGGTTTCCAACGACATCAGACAGACGTTTGTATCCAATGGCAGTCTCCAGATTAATCTCCAAAGACGCCCGGGTGTCCCGTGTCAAAACATCCAGATACTCTCTGGATTTATCGGCAATGCTTGACAGGGCCTTCGTATTACCGGGTGTGGTCTTCAATTCATCATAAAGATCAAACAACATGAATGTTGCCAGTTCGCGGACCTCCTTGAAGCGTGAATCGGCGTCAAGCCGGGCGGTTTCAGCCTGATGGTAAAGGGTCATTGTTGTAATCAAGCCACCAATCAAGCCGGCAAACACCAGGCCACCCAGTGCCGTTGCCGCCTTGTTGCGCATGAAAATTTTTCCCAATTTATAAGCGGTCGTGCCGCGCCTGGCGGCAACTGGATAACCGGATACATAATTGTCCAGATCATCAATAAGCGCATCAACACTGGCATATCGGTCTTCCGGTTCACGTGCGGTTGCCTTGTTATATATAGCCTGCAGGTCTGCGTTCATTTTGGCGGCAGGTACTATATTTTCCAATAATTTACCGAGTGAATAAATATCTGAAAGCGTATTGGCCGCCGCGCCTTTTGAGCGTTCGGGAGCGGCGAAACCGGGGGTAAAGCTGAGGCTGGCCAGAGAGGGGGCGAGGTCTTGCGCGGGAGCGCTCTCTTCGTATGGTTTGGCAATACCAAAATCGATGAGCTTGACCACACCATCTTTGGTCACCAATACATTCCCCGGTGTCAGGTCGCGGTGAATGATCAGGTTTTGATGGGCGTAGGCAACCGCCTGACACGCGCTCCTGAACAATGCCAGGTATTGTTTTTCGTCGAGAGCGTTTTGGCGCACCCAGTCAGTTATAGAGACACCGTCAATCAGTTCCATAATGATATAGGGCACACCTTCATCTGTTGTGCCGCCATCATATAGGTGGGCAATATTGGGGTGGGAAAACCCAGCCATGACCTGTTGTTCATGGGCAAATCTGTCTTTGAGGCCATCGCTGATAATGCCGGGCTTAATCAGCTTGATGGCCACGACATGATCAAAATCACCGATATCGCGCTCTGCCCGATACACGGTGCCCATGCCGCCCTGACCGAGCTTTTCACATATTTTATACACCCCTATTCGCTCCGGCGGGGTTTCGTCCACATAAGACTCGGTGACCGCCGCTCCGGTCATGAGAATGTCCGGCCCGCTTTCATCACTGGAAAGGAGCGCCAGAGTTTTTTCCCGCAATTGTGTATTTTCGCCGGCGTGCTCAATAATCCATTGGCGGCGGTGTTTCCGCTCTTGCTTTAGCGAGCGCTCAAACAAAGCAAAAGCCTGCGCGTCCAGTTGCGGATTCTCAGATGCCATAATGTACTCCCGCGATCGAGGAGGTTCGTGTTTCAATACGAAGGCCTCCTACAGATTAGGCGCAAAACCAGCCCCAATCCAGTCAAAACCCGTGATTGTCATTCCCAATAAAAGTTTGACCAGATTTCCGGGCACCCTGCGCCTGTGTAAACGAGGCCATTTTTGCGGGACGTTATTGGAGGCTGTTATGGCAAAAAAGATGAGATTCAGCAGGGCAATCCTGATAGTGCCGATTGTTTTGGTGACGTGCGGTTTTTCGCTGTCCGGCGCGGCACAGGAATTTTCGAATATACAGACCGGACAAGCGGCAGCAATTGATACATTGGCGACCGGCCAACAGCTTTCTGTCAGGGCGTTGAATGGCGAAAGCCGGTTGGCCGGTCATAACATAAGTTTCAAGAATTTTTCGGGTGTTGCGGGACAATCCAGTGATACGGCATATGTGTTGGTGGCGAAAGGCCTGATAATCACGCCGGAGGTCACCGCCAAACCCGGGCAGGTCATCATTTTCAGTCCCCTCCAGAACCAGATAATCGTCCAGCGCTATGACGCCGAAAAATTTATTCAATCCTGGCCGCAGGCAACGCAGCAAGAGAGCGCGGACATTCTGGCAGATTTTGAAACTGTTGCAAAAAAACAGAAATGGGGCCTGTTTTTTGGGCGATATCAAAGCACGGGGTTTAATGTTGCCGCGCCCGGCTCTGTATCCATTGAATTGGCGCGGCGTTCGATTGTCGGTGCCGATGTGATTTCAAAGATCAGGTTTTCGGGAGAAACCGATCCGCAAAAAATTGAACAACGTATAGTCAAGACGTTTGTCAAAGCGTTGGCAGAGGGGGATGCAAAAACTGTTGCCGCTCTGCTGGACCCGTCACCTTTCGGCCGTTCCGATCTTCGCGGTGGGGGTGACGGCGCCCGCCTGCTGATGGCCAGACAGTTGCTGGCCTCACAGGACTGGGCGCGGCGTTTGCGCGGCGCCCGGTTTTCGCGCGGCAATGATGGTGTGTGGAGGGTAAGCTCCCCAACGGCACGTGCGCAAATCATTCTCAAACCCGTCGGGGATTTTGCCTTCATCAAATCAATTAATGCAGAGGTGTAATCATGAATATTTTTAAACACACACTCGTCAGGACTGTATCAATATCGGGGTTGGGTCTGTGTGCATGGACGCACGCCGCTGCGGCAAATGAAGTGCCGGGCGTTGACGAGAGCAATGCCTATCGTTTGCAGATGATGACCCAGATTTTTGACGGTCAACGGGACTTTTCCCAAGCGCAGGTGGCCAAGGTCGGCAGAGTTCGAAAGGGCAATGAATCCTATACGCTGATGAACTTTGGAGACGGGAGTGTGTTCATCGAAACGCGGGGCAACACATCTGCGGGCAATTTTAAAAACACGTCCGGTGTCGAGGCCGAATTCAAATACAATTACGCGACAAAAACGCTCTCTGGTGCCAATCAGGTTGCAAAATATTTCAACACCCATGTCCGGCAATATTTGCAAGGCAGCCCTGCTCTGGGCCGTGATACGACCTGGACAAAAAACATTGCCATACGTGATATGGACATTGCCGGGGCAAGTGGCGGACAAATAAATATTGAGCTGACCCGCGATTATTTCTCATACGGTGGAAAGGATTTTGTCCTCCTGCACTACAAACTTCCCGCATTCAGTTACACATCTGCAGATGGTGAACGTGTTATCCAGTGGGGCGAGGGGGTATCCGTATCTGATCCGGGGTTTGGCGAAATTTACTGGAATGCAAGCCTGCAACGGGCCGTTGCCACGGGCGCTGACGGTGTGCAACGCCCCTACCGTTATGCCAAAACCATAGCGGCTACTGACGCGAAGGGCGCGCCTTTGATCGACCCCAGAAAAATGGATGCGGTAAAGCCCTATTTTGACACGTTTTACGGGGAGACAAAAACCCAGGTGATCGGCTTTGTTGGCGGCGGTCATAAACCTGACCAGACGCCGATCAGAATGGCCGCCAATCTGGATGTCATGGCCTTGTCCTTGGCCGAAGGCAGCGCCAATGAAAGCCCGCAGATTTCAGGGCAATATACGGGGGGGAGCAATGGCAATGCGCGAAATGCAAGAAGAAACCCAATAGGCAGCAGGGTTGGCACGCTCTCAATTGATAACCGCGTGCTTACGGGCTTGGGGTTGGCAGATAAATATGTCGCCGTTCTCAATGCAATCGAAACATATAACAACGCCCCGGTGAAAGATTATGTGGGGGCGCTCGATGCCTATACAAATGCTTTGAAAGAGCTGGCAACAGAATCTGACAGACTTAAGCGGCAATTTGTAACGCTGAAGGAGAAAAATGATTTTCTGAGAGATATTGTGGACGGCGCGATTAAAAACACGCCAGATGGTCAGTTTGTTAATGACCGGGTTCGCAGGGTTCTTGAAGAAACAAAGCAAAACAGCGCAAAGCTCAAAGTGTTGGCGAAAGAAATAGAGGTTCTTGGTGGAGAAACCAATAAGATTGGCAATATATTGAAAAAAATGCCTGTGGAAAAAGTATCCAAGGTTATGGACGCTTTTGGCAAATCAATGGGCGGCAAGGCGCTTGCGGCTTTCAGCCATGCCATGAATATCAAAACCACCTATGATGCCGGTCGGAATATCTACACGGCAGCGACCTCAGACCAAAGCACAGGTGAATTAAAGCTCACGCGCAATTATGGGACCTCTGACAGTGGTTTTGTCTTGGGGCTTGATCTGATTGGTCTTGCCGCCAACGCTTATTCGGGGGATCCGGTTGCCGTTTTCAGCGATGCTATTGCCATAACCAGCGGCTCCCTTGGAGATGTGTACATATCTGCCAAAGGCAAGCTGGATACGGATGCCTATGTAATCGAAACCTATAAGGAAGGCTCCCGCTTGCGCATACGGCTCAACAATATGAAGCAGGACAAATATATTCGTGAATACACAGACCTTGTCCAGAAAGGGAAAGACGCGGTTATCGGGCTGAATGAGCATCTGGATCAGTATGACCTGACACCGAAGCCCTGGACAGTATATCATCCCAACTGGGACCCCATGACAAATGACTGGAGAGTGGGGAGCCGTCAATGGAATGAAAAACAAGCCCTGCTGACGCGCGAACGCAATGGCGGCAAGGTAGACTGGGATGCGGTTAACCAACGCTTTTATGATGCCTTCAAAAAAGACTATCCCACGGCTG
>JALWSB010000038.1 GCA_027080345.1 Robiginitomaculum sp.
GTAAAATGATGTTTGTTACCCGTAAATTTTTCCTTGGCATTGGCTTTTCCCTGATTGCCATGCCTCTTGCGGCTGGCACAATTAGCGATGGCTACCGCCCGCAAAATGACGCCCAGCGTAATTACAAAGCCTGCAAGCCTGAAGCGATTGTGCAAGGGCGCACGATCGTAAAATCATTTTGTGGTGATTTGCCTGTGCGTCCCAAATTTCCCTCTTATGATGAGGCCTGGAACAGGACGTCGAAAGAGGAATTGAATGTTTTCACAGAAAAACTGGAATTGTTTCATAAACAGGTCGAGCGCTATCAGACCTGCATAAAAACCCGGGTGATGGGCGATGGCAGCCTGCAAACCCGAACGCTGGATTATGCCGCTTGCGCCGATCAGGGCGCGGTGGATGATCTGTTGCAATCTGCCGAAGAGTGGGGCGATTCATGCCGTGCATTCGTTGATTCGCGTGTTCAGGATCCGGCGCACCCACAAAGCTGTACGCCGCCGCTATAACGGGCCTGAAAACGTCCATTGCGATACGCCTTGCGGCGGTTTAGACTCGGGGGTGTTTTTGACCCCCGACCCGCAAAGCAGATTCCCCTGACCGTTCCAGACCGCCGCCCCGCTTTTCGTTTATTGTTTGTCACCCTGATCATCATGGGGGCGAGCAATTCCATGCTGTTTGTGATTTTGCCCATGGCGGTGCGCCGCCTTGATATTGGCGAAATGGCGGTCGGGTTTATTTTTGCCGGCTCGTCAGTATTTTTTATGATTTGCAGCCCCTTATGGGGAAAATTAAGCGATCATAAAGGGCGCCGCCCGGTTCTTTTGACGGGCCTTGCGGGCAATACTTTGTCATTATTGGCCATGAGCGCGGTCAGCGCGGCGGCGTTTTCCGGCCATTTGACGGCCCTTGCCACCATTATTCTTTTTGCGCTGGCACGATTGATTTATGGCAGTGTCGGTTCCGCCATGCTGCCCGCCTCCCAAGCCTATATTGCTGATCGCACATCAATAAGCGAGCGCACCCGCATTATGGCCAGCCTGACCGCCGGGGCCGGGCTGGGCACGGCGTTGGGGCCGTCATTGGCCGCCTGGGGCGGCGGGCAGATCGGCATGCCGGAATTTCTTCTTTTCTCGGCAATGGCCTCTGGCGCGGTTTTGGGCATTGTCGCCCTTGGCCTGCCCGAACACCGCCCACCGCAGGAACGCAGGCGACCGCGTCTGGCGATTTTACCGCTGGCAAAAGACAAACGCTTGTGGCCGTTTTTACTGGTCGGCACCGGCATATGGACGGCGCAGAGCGTATTTTTACAGACCGTGCATTTTTATCTTCTCGACCGCACCCATTTGCCCGAGATCAAGGTTGTCGCCCTGTCTGGCACCATATTGGCCAGCGGCGCAGCTTTGAGTTTTCTGGCCCAGTTTATCCTCATTCCGTTATTTAAATTACGTCCGCGCCTATTGATGTTCGGCGGCGCGGGGTTGAGCGCGCTGGGGGCGCTTTTTCTTTCTTTCAGCGCCACACCATTGAGCATTGGCGGCAGTTTTTTGCTGGCCGCCTTCGGTCTTGGCCTGTCGCGGCCAGGGGTGGTGGCCGGGGCCTCGTTAAGTGTCGATCCGCATGAACAAGGCACGGCGGCAGGGCTGGCTTCGTCCTCGGCCGGGGCCGGGTTTTTACTGGCCCCGTTTACCGGTCTGGCGCTTTATCAAATGAGCGGACCGGCCAGTGCCTATTATTTTAATGGCATTATTTTGGCTTTTGTGGCGCTATTGGCTTTTTTCAACCGGCGTATCCGTACTGTTGGCTGAGCCGGTAAGATTGCGCAAAGCCTCCAACATGGCCAATGAGGGAAAGCCATCGGGAATAAGATTTTGCGCCAGTTGAAACGCCCGCAAAGCGCGCCGCGTATTGGGGCCAATCATGCCATCAATACCGCCAGGATTATATCCGGCCTCGTCAAGACGCCTTTGCATCTCCTCTTTTTGCGCCCGCGACAGGGGTTTTTGTTCTTTTGGCCAGGGCGTGATTACACCGCCACCGCCGCCAAGCGCATCGGACAAAAGTCCAACCCCCAAGGCATAGGATGTGGAATTATTATAGCGCTTGAATACCCCAAAGTT
>JALWSB010000039.1 GCA_027080345.1 Robiginitomaculum sp.
CTGGGGCTTTTGCGCACCTTGCCACCGGCGGCAATAGCGGCGATTTGCAACCCCCAGCACGAGCCAAGGACCGGCTTGCCGGTGCGCGCAAAGGCGCACAATAGATCGATCTGATTGCGCACGGCAAAATCCGTATCACACGCGTGCAGGCCGGAGCCGGAAATGACCAACCCATCATAATCGCCATAAGAAACCCCGGCTTTTAACCCCGCGCCGCGCTCAGCCGCATGGATGACGTCGAGGACAATATCAGGAAAATACGCATGAATGGCGCGGCTGTATATGTCACTGGCCGCAGGCACACCCATGGCCGCTGCCTCAGCCTGGCGGGCGCGGGTATTGCCTTCCATGATCAGCAATCGCGGCATTTGGCGCTCCTTTTTACGCGCAGCTTTTACGAATAAAATCCAGTGTTACGCAAGCCCGCCCGGCCTTGCGGGCCTTGCCTTCATAGCGGGTGGGAACATGATCTTGCGCCATCTGTCGCCAGTCATCGGCGCATTTTGCGGTCCAGGCAAAGGCCCCGTTATCGAGAATATGCGCCAGCGCCCACGCCTGATAATGGGCAATATCGGAAGCAAAACGCAAGCGCCCGCCCGGGCGGATCAGCCGGGCCAGCTCGGTGACAAATTCAGGGGATATAAGGCGCCGCTTCAAATGACGTTTTTTGGGCCAGGGATCAGGAAAAAGAATAAATACCCGGTCAAGAGAGGCGTCTGGAAAGCGCTCAAGAACGATACGGGCATCATCACGCACAAGCCGCACATTGCCAAGATTATGGTCCTCAACAGCACATAAAGCCTTGGCCATGCCGTTAAGATATGGCTCGATACCGATAAAATTTATATCCGGGTGGCGCTGCGCCTGGGTGATCAAATGCTCGCCGGAACCAAAGCCGATCTCCAGCCATAACGGTGTCTCATCGTTCGCCAGCACGGCGCGATCCGTAATCTCGCCGGGCAGGCCTAGGCGCGGCAAAAGTTCATCAACCAGCTTTTGCTGGCGCGGGCGCAAGGCATGGCCCTTACCCCGGCCAAACAGCCGGGGCGCATGACCTTCTTTACCCGACAAGGGATTTCAGATCGTCAATAAGGTCGGTTTTCTCCCACGAAAAACCGCCATCATTTTGCGGGTCGCGGCCAAAATGCCCATAGGCAGCGGTGCGGGCATAAATTGGCTTGTTAAGGCCAAGGCGCTCGCGAATACCGCGCGGGCTAAGGTCAACCAGATCAGCAAGGGCCTTTTCCAGCGCCGCTTCATCGCAGCGCCCGGTACCATGCGTATCGACATAAATGCTCAAAGGCTGGGAAACCCCAATCGCATAGGAAAGCTGAATGGTGCAGCGATCAGCAAGACCTGCCGCCACAACATTTTTGGCCAGATAGCGCGAAATATAAGCGGCTGAACGATCCACCTTGGTCGGGTCTTTACCCGAAAACGCACCGCCGCCATGGGGCGCGGCGCCGCCATACGTATCAACAATGATTTTACGTCCGGTCAGGCCGCAATCTCCATCCGGTCCGCCAATAACAAAGTTCCCGGTCGGGTTCACATGAAAAGCCTCTTCGGGGCACATCCAGCCCTCGGGCAGAACATCAAGCACGTAAGGGCGGACAATTTCGCGCACATCAGCCGGGGTCAGACCCTCGCGATGCTGGGTCGACACAACAATTGATGCGGCGCGCACCGGCACGCCGTTTTCATAAACCAGCGTGACCTGGCTTTTGGCATCAGGTTCCAACCCAAGTGATTTATCGGCTTTGCGAGCATGCGCCATTTTTTGCAAAATACCATGCGCATACTGGATCGGGGCAGGCATAAGCACGTCGGTTTCGCGGGTTGCATAGCCAAACATAATACCCTGATCACCGGCCCCTTCATCCTTATTACCTTGCGCATCAACGCCAATGGCGATGTCCGCAGACTGGGCATGAAGGTGGTTTTCAAAATTAGCGTTTTTCCAATGAAAGCCGTCCTGCTCATACCCAATATCGCGCACCGCAGCGCGTGCCGCCTGTTCAATTTCCCCATCAGCAATATCACCGGCGCAGCGAATTTCACCAGCCAGTACAATGCGGTTGGTCGTGGTCAGCGTCTCGCAAGCAATGCGGGCGTAAGGATCTTTCGAGATAAGAAGGTCAACAACCGTATCGGAAATGCGGTCGCAAACCTTGTCCGGGTGGCCTTCCGATACGCTTTCAGAAGTAAAAATATAATTTTGGCGGCTCATGGCGTGCTCCCTGGGATAAGGATATAAAGATTTCTTTATATCCCCTTTGACGCACAAAAGCCGATCTTCACACAAAAAGCAATGGTGCCTCTGCGTTCGATCACAAAAACTTTATAGAATATACAGGATAACAGGTGAGGCCCGTTCACGGGTGTGATCAAAAGGCGATCAGTCCTCTTCACTTTCCCCGGCAAGGGCGCGCACCAGCTGCAAAACCTGTCGCCGCACCTTCTGATCCGATATACGCGAGAAGGCCGCGGCCAGTTGTACGCCATCGGGGGAATTGATAAAATCATAAACCAGCGGCGTTTGATCGTTTTCCGCAAACCCGCCCGCTTTTGTCAGCTCTTCAATGCCTTCAAAGAAATACTGGATCGGCACATTCAAAACCTCGGCCATGCCCCACAATCGGCTGGCGCTGACACGATTGGCCCCGCGTTCGTACTTTTGAATTTGCTGAAAGGTAACGCCCAGCTTGTCCCCAAGGTTTTCCTGGCTCATACGCAGCATAAGCCGCCGCAGTCTGACACGCGCACCAACGTGCACATCAACTGGATTTGATGATCTTTCTGACACAATGTTCCCCGTAAGTCATACGCCATTACTCTACTTGTCTAAACATGTTTAGCAAACCTTTGCGCGAGCGTCGAGACCCAAACTGTATCTTGAACATTCAAGTTTGCGCGCCGCGCAGTCTACTGACAAACCAGACAGTGAGCAAGCCGATCAGCATAAGGATGAGGATGATCGTGCCAAAGCCTGTAAACACGGTGGCGGGCAAAGGTTTTGGCAGGTCCGCATCAACGGCTCTGTCGGCGGCGCGGCCCAGCGATACAGGCATATTGCCATAAGGATCGATGACCCCGGCAATGCCTGAACTGACCGCCCGCACTACCGGAATGCCCTCTTCTATGGCCCGGAAACGTGCCTGATCAAGGTGCTGCCATGGTCCGGTGGTGGCCCCGAACCAGGAATCATTGGAGATGTTGATAATCCATTGCGGGCGCACCGGCGCTTGCGCGGTAAAACCGGAAAACACCACCTCATAACAAATTTGCGGCGAAAACGGCGGCGTGCCCGCAAGCGATTGCGTTTGCGGCACTGGTCCGGGGGTAAAGCCATCGCCCAGTGTTGAAAGACTGGATATGCCCAAATGCGAGAGCCAGCGCCCCAGCGGCATGAACTCCCCGAACGGGACCAGATGGTGCTTGTCATAAACGCTGTCCAATTGGGGCACGCCGCCCTTGAAATCCAGCGTAACCAGTGAATTGCGATAAAGGATTGCGCCGGTAGCGCTGCGTTCGCGGCGGGTGACACCGGTAATCAATAAAGGCCCGCCGGTAAAGGCCTTGCCCAGCCGGTCAAGAACCGGACCATCTTCCAGCAAGAGGAGCGGCAATGCCCCTTCGGGCCAGATCAGATGGGTAATCCCGTCCAGCGGCCGGGCCGTTGAAACGCGCATATAATGGTCAACCACCCATGAGCGGTTTTCCGGCTTCCATTTTTCGCGCTGATCCATTGCCGTTTGCACAATGCGCAGACGGATGCCCGGCTGTGTGCCCTGGCTTTGATGCGAAAGCCGGTTCACCCCGTATCCGGCCATACCGGCCAGCACGACAAGCATGAAAAGCCCCGGCATGAGGCGCTGGCGCATGGGCGCGCCATCATCGGCCAGAGCGGCCGGGGCGCTGAACAGTAAAAGCGTGATCAGGCTGAGACCCCACACGCCTGCCAAAGCCGCCGTCTGGGACAGACTGCCCCCCGGCGTCCACACCAAAGCGGGTAAATTCCAGGGCAGGCCACCAAATAAATGCCCGCGTATCCATTCGGCGGCAAAGATCATCAGGGTAAAGACAATAATGCGCCCGTTTCCCGGTGCCCAAAAGCGCATACCAATACCGACACACAACGCCCAGATCAGTGCCAGACCGGCAGGCAGCAAGGTGATAGCAAAGGGGATTAGCGGAATATATTCCGGGCCACGGCTGATAAAGGCTGAACCAATCCAGTAAAGCCCGGCAAAGAAAAGCCCGAAAGCAAAAAAGAACGCCCGCATTGCCCCGGCGCGTTTTGGCCGCGCCGCCTTACTGGCCCCATCAAGGAGCCAGACAAGAACAATCAGGGCCAGCGCATAAACGGGCCAGATATGAAAAGGCGCATAGCCCGCCGTCGCCCCAAGGCCGGCCACCAGCGCCACAAAATTGGCGCGCCAGCCGCGCAGGCCGCGCACATTCCTTGCCAACGCGGCCAGAAACGCCAAAGGTCGGATCGGCAAAGAGATATTAGCGGTGTGCTTCACGAGCGTTTTTTCTCTTTTGCCGGCGCGGCGCGGCGCACACGCAGGCGGCGTATGCGCCGGGGGTCCGCCTCCATCACTTCAAATTCGAGACCCGCCGGGTGAATAATAATCTCGCCCCGTTGCGGCACCCTGCCTGCGAGTGAAAAGACAAGACCACCCAGCGTATCAACATCTTCGTCAATCTCATCTGTACCAAGGTCAACAGCGCTCATCTTTTCCATTTGCTCAATGCTGGCACGGGCGCTGGCATCCCATTTATCTGGCCCCAGTTTTTTTAATAATAATTGCCCTTCATCGTGCTCATCCTCGATATTACCGACGATTTGCTCGACCAGGTCTTCAAGGGTAACAAGCCCGTCTGTGCCGCCATATTCATCAATCACCAGCGCCATATGAATGCTGTCCGCCTGCATTTTCATCAATAAATCATCCGCATGCATGGAGGCGGGGACATAAAGAACCGGGCGGATGATATTGCCCAGAATGGCGTCCTTTTCAGATCGCCCTGCGGTCTTGTCCGGGCTTAGAAATTGCAAAATATCCTTGATGTGAACCATGCCACGCGGATCGTCCAGCGTGCCGTGATAGACAGGCAGGCGCGAATGCGAAACCTCAATGAATCTACGGGTCAGATCGCGCAAACTTATATCATCGCGCACGGCAATAATATCGGCGCGCGGCACCATAATGTCTTCCACCCGCAAAAGATCAAACGCGGCGGCATTGTCTATTAATTCCTGCGCATCTTCATCAAGCACAACCGGCTCAGGCTCGGGACGCGAAAAAAGCCGTATCAGCCAGTTTGCGGGTTTTTTATCTTTATCGCTCATAGGGGCGCTCCGGCGCGCCCATAGGGGTCGTGCAGTCCAAGCGCCTGCATAATGGTGCTTTCCAGCGTTTCCATTGTTTTGGCATCCTCTTGCGTTTCGTGATCATAACCTTGCAGATGCAAAAGGCCATGCAGGACAAGGTGCGTGGCATGGTCTTGCGGCGTTATCCCCTGATTTTGCGCCTCGGTGCGGCACACGCTATCTGCCAGCGCCAATTGACCAAAGCTGGCAAATGGCCCCTGCATACCTGCGAAAGAAAGTACATTCGTTGGCTTGTCCTTGCCGCGAAAGCGTTTGTTAAGGGCGTGCAAATCATCATTACCGGCGAACCAGACCTCAAGAGCGCCGCCGCGCAGCGGGCCAAGCTCGGCCTCGGCCCGGGCCAGCACCCCCTCGACCAGAGCATAGCCATCACCGACAATATCTGTCCATATTGGTGTCGAAACACGCACATCAATTGCCCGTGGATCTTTAGTATTGTTACGCATCTGGCATCCGCGCAGGGTGCCGGGCCGCATCCTCATAGGCGGCTACGATGCGCGCCACAAGCGGGTGACGCACCACATCCTTGCGGGTAAAGCGGGCCACTTTTGTGCCGTCAATACCGTGCAGGATATCGAGCGCATGGGCGAGGCCGGAGGGCGCCCCGCGCGGCAGGTCCGACTGGCTGGGATCGCCGGTAACCACCATGCGGCTGCCTTCACCAAGGCGGGTCAAAACCATGTGCATTTGCGCTTTGGTGGCGTTTTGCGCCTCGTCAATAATAATAAAAGCCTGGGACAGAGTGCGCCCGCGCATAAAGGCCAAGGGGGCAACCTCGATATGCCCGTCACTGCGCGCTTTTTGCACCCGCTCGCGGCCCAGCGTATCAAACAGGGCATCCCAAACCGGTTGCATATAAGGGTCAATTTTTTCTTCCATGGCGCCGGGCAGATAGCCAAGCTGCTCGCCGGCCTCCAGCGCCGGGCGGGCAACAATCAGCCGGTCGATTTTGCGCGCCGCCAGCAAGGACGCGCCGTAAGCCACCGCCAGATAGGTTTTACCGGTCCCGGCGGGGCCGACACCAAACACCAGATCGGCTTTGGCTTCGAGCAAGATTTCAAGATAGGCCTGCTGCGCCGGATTGCGCGGGCGCACGGCTTTATGGCCTTTTGGCAGGGTAATTTTACAACTGTCCTGACGCGAATTGCCGGTTTTTTCAAAAGCGATTTCTGCCTCCACATCGGCGCGGGCGCACGGGTGACCGTTTTGCACCCGGTTGATCAGGGCGTTGAGCGCGCCCGCAGCGCGGCGCGTGCCCGCCGCCGGGCCAAAAATATCAAACCCGCCGCCGGGGGCCTGAATAACCACCCCGTAAGTGTCTTCCAAAAGCGCCAGATTGCCGCTCTCAATACCGCACAGGGTGGAAAGAAGTTTGGGGTCGTCTATACCCACATGTAACGGGGCGGGGTCTGGCTTGGTGGTTTTATTCACGCGCTTTTTTTCCGCATGTCAGGGTCTGCCTCATCAGTGGTTGCGCAAAAGGTGCCGGAAAGAGAGTTCCGGTTGGCATTTTCAATCTTAATCATCTGCATGGTGCCAAAACGCGCATTGGGGGCGTCGGCAAAAACGCTTTGCAAGAAAGGCGAGCGGCCGCACACCTGCCCCGTATGACGCCCCGGTCGCTCCAGCAATACCGGCAAGGTCTGGCCAATCATGCTGGCGTTAAAGGACGTTTGCTGTGCGCCCAGAAGCTCTTGAAGGGCCGCGAGGCGCTCGGCTTTAAGGGGTTCGGGGATCTGGTCATCGCGCGCCGCACCGGGGGTGCCCGGACGCGGTGAATATTTAAATGAATAGGCCGACGCATAGCCAATATCACGCACCGCCTGCATGGTGGCTTCAAAATCCGCATCGGTTTCACCGGGAAAGCCGACAATAAAGTCGCTGGAAAGGGCAATATCGGGGCGCGCCGCGCGAATGCGCGCAATCAGCGCTTTATAATGGTCCAGCGTGTGGCCGCGATTCATCGCTTTGAGGACCGGATCGGCACCGGACTGCAAAGGCAGGTGCAAATAGGGCATGAGCTTGCGCTCATTGGCATGCGCCGCAATCAGCCCATCATCCATATCGCGCGGGTGCGAAGTGGTATAGCGGATACGCGCCAGCCCGTCGATTTGCGCCAGATGGGCAATCAGCCCGCCAAGGCCGTCTATGTCCCCTTCTTGCGGGTCGGCCCAGGCATTGACGTTCTGGCCAAGCAAAGTGACCTCGCGCACCCCGTGACGCACCAATGCGCGCACCTCGGCGGTAATTTGGTCCGCGCTGCGTGAATGTTCCGCACCGCGCGTATAAGGCACCACGCAAAACGCGCAAAATTTATCACAGCCTTCCTGAATGGTAACAAAGGCGGCAGGGCTTTGCGCGCCGCGCCGCGCCGCCAGCCGTTCAAATTTGTCGTCAACTTCAAAATCGGTCGCCAGCCGCATGTCCTGACTTGTGTTTTCAGCGTTCAGCATGCGCGGCAAATGGTGGTAGCTTTGTGGCCCAAGCACAAAATCAACCACCGGGGCGCGGCGCATAATCTCCGCCCCTTCGGCCTGCGCAACGCAGCCCATAACGGCAATTTTCACGCCTTTGCGGTTTTCTTTTAATGGCCGCATACGCCCCAGTTCCGAATACACCTTTTCAGCGGCTTTTTCGCGAATATGGCAGGTGTTGAGAATAATCAGATCGGCATCTTCAGCCGTTTGCGTGTCGCTATAGCCCTGATTACGCAGCAAGGTGTTCATCTGCTCAGAATCATAAACATTCATCTGACAGCCATAGGTTTTGATAAAAACACGCTTTGACGGGGTGGTCATGATGTTATGACTTGTCCTTGACGCCATAAAGCTCCAACCGGTGGTCAACCAGCCGATAGCCCAGTTTTTTGGCAATACGCTTTTGCAGGCGCTCGATCTCGTCGTCAACAAATTCAATGACATCACCGGTTTTGACATCAATAAGATGATCGTGATGGCTGACCGATGCCTCTTCAAAGCGGGCGCGGCCATCGCCAAAATCATGGCGGTTTATCACCCCGGCATCTTCAAACAGGCGCACGGTACGATAAACCGTGGCCAGGGAAATATTGGCGTCGATCTTGGCGGCGCGCAGATACAGTTCTTCGGCGT
>JALWSB010000040.1 GCA_027080345.1 Robiginitomaculum sp.
CGGCGAAACGCAAACCCAACGCAGGTACGGCAGACAAGACGGGCGCTAAATGACACAATTATGCCGGTTGGCGGGCTTGCGGTTGTGCGTGTCTGTGCGTAATCCCTGCTGATGGATATTATTCGCATAATTGGCGGGCGACCTTTAAATGGCGCGGTACACATTAACGGGGCCAAGAACTCGGCGTTAAAGCTGATGGCAGCGGCGCTGTTGAGCGATGAACCGCTGATCCTGAAAAACATGCCTGACCTGGCCGACACCCGCTTTATGGCGCATTTACTGGCCCATCTGGGCGTGGATATTATTGATGAGGGCGCGGCGACGACCCGCTTTTGTGCCGGGGCGTTGACTTCATCCGAAGCACCCTATGATCTGGTGCGTAAAATGCGCGCCACATTCAATGTTCTGGGGCCGCTTCTGGCCCGTCGGGGGCAGGCACGCGTGTCCTTGCCCGGTGGCTGCGCCATTGGGGCGCGCCCTGTTGATTTACATCTTAAGGCCCTTGGCGCGCTTGGCGCCGACATAACGCTTGATGAGGGCTATGCCACGGCGGTTGCGCCAAAAGGTTTGCACGGCGCACATATAAGCTTCCCGTTTGTTTCTGTCGGCGCGACCGAGCACACCATGCTGGCGGCGGTATTGGCGCACGGGCAGACAATATTGGACAATGCGGCGCGCGAGCCGGAAATCACCGATCTGGCGGCGTGCCTGAACGCCATGGGCGCGCACATTGAAGGCGCGGGTACGGACCGGATTGTCATTGATGGTGTGACGGCCTTGCATGGGGCGACCCATGAGGTGGTGCCGGACCGCATCGAGGCGGGAACTTATGCGCTGGCGGTGGCGGCCACAGGGGGGCGGGTGATCATTGAGAACTGTCGCCCGGCGCATTTAAACGCCCTGTGGGGGCCGATGCGCGAAGCTGGTATCAATATAACCGAACAGGACGGCAGCGTTATTGTCGAGCGCACAAATGGCACGCTAGAAGCCATTGATATCGAAACCCGCGCTTTTCCAGGATTTCCCACGGATTTACAGGCCCAGTTTATGGCCCTGATGGCGTGTGCGCGCGGCACGTCGATTATCCGCGAAACTATTTTTGAAAACCGCTTTATGCACGCGCCGGAACTTGCGCGGCTTGGCGCAAACATTACCGTACATGGCCACGAAGCGGTGGTGCGCGGGGTTGATGAATTGCATGGCGCGCCGGTTATGGCGACGGATTTGCGCGCCTCTGTATCTTTGGTGATTGCCGGGCTGGTGGCGCAGGGCGAAACGCAGATCAGCCGCATTTACCATCTTGATCGGGGTTTTGAAGGGCTGGAAAACAAACTGGCGGCACTGGGCGCGGATATCAGGCGCATTAAGGCGTGATAATGATGAGACGGAGAACACCATGCGGCTGATGGCAACCAGCAAAGAAGATCTGAAAATCATTGCGGCGCTTGTGCAGGACAGTATTGCCCGTATTGGTGATATGCATCACGAATCCGCCCGGCGGCGCTTTACTGTGCGTCTTAACCGGTTTCGCTGGGAAGAGGTGGACAAGGGGAGGCGGCCAACGCGTATTATGTGCGGCCTGATGATTGAGGATGTCAGTGCGGTGCGTACGCGCCATATTGCGCAAGATAAACCCGACGCATTTGTTGATCTTCTGTCAGTTGACTTTCTTGCCGACGCAGATGCCCCGCCCGGCGGGGTGATGCAGCTGGTTTTTGCCGGTGGCGGCACGTTGGCGCTCGATGTGGGCTGTATCGACATCACCCTTGCCGATATTGGCGCGGCCTGGCCCGCCCGGCGCACCCCGGACCATGAGGGCGAGGATTAGGGTCTGCCCCTAAATTGCTTCACCGTCTTCAAGGGGGCTTTCAACAAATTTTTCACGCATCAGGACCAGCTCTTCGGCCGCCGTGGGGTGTACGGCGCAGGTTTCGTCCCACGCGGCTTTGGTCAGGCCCGCTTTGACGGCAATGGCCGCAACCTGGATGATTTCCGGCGCCGCGTCAGTGATCAGGTGTACGCCAAGCACCACCTGGTCGACGGCACGCACCACCAGTTTGATCAGGTATTTT
>JALWSB010000041.1 GCA_027080345.1 Robiginitomaculum sp.
ATCATCGCCAACGCTGAGGACGATGACCGGCTGCCAGTCCGGATCAATATCGGGCTTTGTCGACACACTGGCCAATTGCGTTTGCCAGTCGGTCAAAGACTCAAGATGGGCGATGGGGCCGCGCCAGCCATGGCGCTGGTCATAGGCTTCCAGCCCGCTACGCAGGGCTTTGCGCGCCGCCAGTTGCAATGTGGTGTCCAGGGTTGTGCGTATGGACAGGCCACCATTATAGAGCTGGTCTTCGCCATACATGTTAAAGACTTTGCGGCGCACTTCCTCAACAAAATACTCACTGGCAAGATAGGTGGCCCCGCTCAGCCGGTTAACCACGGTCAAATCCTTGGTTTGCGCCTCGGCGGCTTCTTCGGGGGTGATATAGCCGTTGATTGCCATCCGCCTCAAAACCCAATTGCGCCGGGCAATGGCGCGATCCTTGTGACGCACCGGATCGTAATTGGCCGGGCCTTTTGGTATCGCCGCCAGATAAGCGGTTTGCGCCAGATCCAGATCATCCAGGGATTTGCCAAAATAATTCAATGATGCCGCCGCCACGCCATAAGAGCGGTTCCCCAGGTAAATCTGGTTAAGATAAAGCTCCAGGATTTTGTCTTTGCTGAAGACCTTTTCCATGCGCATGGCAATAATCATTTTGCGCACTTTGGCGTTGATTTTCTGATCCGTATCAATAAGGAAGTTTTCGGCCACCTGCTGGGTCAGGGTCGAGGCCCCGACCAGACGCCGTCCGATTATCTTGTTTCTCACATTGACCAGAACGGCGCGCAAAATGCCTTGAACATCAAGGCCATTATGACGGTAAAAATTCTTGTCCTCGGCGGAGACAAATGCCTGGATAACATGGTCCGGTATGGCCGCACGAGGCACAAAGACCCGGTGTTCCTTGGCATATTCGGCGATTAACTTGCCATCACCGGCATGGACCCGACTCATCACCGGTGGCTCATAGGTTTTCAAGGACTCATAATCTGGCAAATCCGCGCTGACCCGGATCAGATAAATCGTCAGGACCACCGCCCCGGCAAATGCCAAAATGACCCCGGCCCCGAAAAACTTTGCCGCCAGGTCCAGCCCGCCTTTTAATGTCATCAGACACCTTCCTTGTGTGGCTAAAGCCACGATTACGTACATCAAATATAGATGTTAAATTTAATTATGGCGACAGCGTGATCAAACATTGCCCAAGCCGTGACTAAAAAGCCACGCTCCTCAGCGCGCCGCCTCGTAATGCTCAACCTGTTTGAAATAGGAATCAACCGCATCACCCACAGCACCCATCAGCTTGTTCATATATCTTGACGAGCCAAGATTGGCCTCGTCATAACGATTGCTCAAATACCCCATTTCAACAAGCACCGCCGGGACATCTGGCGACAACAGGACAAACAGATTTTTATCCCGGTGCGCATTGGGAAGAATTGGCCCGACACGTTTCAGGCGCGCCGCCACCATTTCAGCAAAAATGGCAGACTGATTTTGGGTGTCACGCATGGTCAGATTAACAAGAACATCACCAACACCGGGTTCAACCCTGCGTGTATCGACGCCAATAATATCTGTTTTGCCATGCAAAATTTCTTTTTTACTGCGCGAGGCCGCCCATTCGATCTTGGTATAAACAGAGGCCCCGCGCGCCCGCGGGTTGGCCGCCGAATCGGAATGCAGCGAGATCAGCAAATCACCTTCATTCTTGCGGGCAAATTTAACCCGGTCTTTCAGTTCCACAAAGACATTGCGCGTGCGCGTCATACGCACATCATAGCGCCCGCTTTTGAGCAATCTTTTGCGCAAGGTCAATGCCGCCTTCAGGTTAATGTCTTTTTCCTTATATTTGCGAACACGCCCGATGGCACCGGGATCTTTGCCCCCGTGACCGGCATCAATAATGATAATCCTTTTGCCATGATGGCTGGCGCGTGGCTTGCGCGACGGTGCCGGCGAAACCCGTGAATTTCTGGCATAGCGCACCCGCGGCACAAATGGTTCCTTGAACCCGGCCTCGGCGGCAAAATCAATCGGGTCTGTTTCCTTTAAATCCAGAACCAGCCGATAATTTTTGAATTCTTTTCCCGGGGGAATGTAAAAATCAGACGTTACTTCGACCGGTCTGTTCAGATCGAAAACCAGACGCGAGGTTTGCGGCGTATTATTGCCGTAACGATAGGCCGCCACAGCCCCCTGCCCGTGCCCGGCATTTTGCGCGCCTGACAACTGCCAGTTAATACTGGGCATATCGACAATCAGACGCAGGCCGTTTTGCGCCAGGGTAAACAGACGATAATCGAGCTTTTCATTCATTTCGATGACAATGCGTGTCTGCTGTTCATTGCCGCTGAACCGGACGGCCGATACCGCCCCCGAATCACCATGGGACGCCGGGGCCAGCACAGCCCAGAAGAGCAGCGCGGCAAGACGCGTAAAAAACAGCCATGGAGCCTTGGTAACTTTCATATCCCACCAGTTTTTCCGTCACACGACGGTTAACATTTTCCGTGTCAGACGTATATAACACACATGCGGTTGACGTTTCGTTGACAGGGCATATTTTTTTGCCGTGCATCCCGGAACGACCCGGTACTGCGTTCTGCCCCATCTCCCCCTTTTCTTTACCCGGACCATGGTGCATCATGCCACTGCTTCGCCTGAATCAGAATAATCATTGGCGGATCAAGTAATTTTCGGGCGCCAGTAAACCGGCGGCCCAGTTATGAACCTGGTGCCAAGGGCACCATTTTCGGGAATCACCCCATGTGCCAGACGTCGCAACGCCCATTTACCCTGCACCATGTGCATGTGGCATGCGTTGCACCAGCAGCACAATCAGACATTGGACCGAAGGGCATGAAGCTATGACCTTTGGCAGGAAAGAGACACTTTATGACCAAGCGCATGTTAATAGATGCCGCCCACCCGGAACAGATCCGGGTCGCGGTGGTCGACGGAACACGAGTCGAAGAATTTGATTTTGAATCGCAAAGTAAAATACAACTTCGCGGCAATATTTATCTGGCCAAAATCACACGGGTAGAGGCTTCCTTGCAAGCCGCCTTTGTTGACTATGGCGGCAATCGCCACGGCTTTTTGGCGTTCAATGAAATCCATCCGGACTATTATCAGATCCCTGTTGAAGACAGGGAACGGCTGTTGCGTGAGGAAGAGGAAGCCGAAAAAGAAGAAGACGAAGCCGCCCTCGCCCGTGAACAACAGGCCGCTATTGCTGATGATGACAGTGACGGCGATGACGACGAGGCGCAGGCCTCGGCGCAAGACGATGATGACGCAGACACTGATGGCGATGATAATGACGACACCGATGAAGGTGAAGAAAACGCCATTGCCAAAGATGCCGCCGAGCGCCGGCGCAAACGCCGCATGCGTGAAATGCGTCGTTACAAAATTCAGGAAGTCATCAAATCCGGGCAAATTCTTCTTGTGCAGGTGGTCAAGGAAGAACGCGGCAATAAAGGCGCGGCGCTGACCAGCTATCTTTCCCTGGCCGGGCGCTATTGCGTGCTTATGCCCAACACGGCGCGGGGCGGCGGCATTTCGCGTAAAATTTCCAATGCATCCGACCGCAAGCGCCTTAAGGGCATTACCGAAAAGCTGTCCCTTCCCAAGGGCATGGGCCTGATTATTCGCACCGCCGGGTCGAAACGGACAAAAATCGAGATTAACCGCGATTATGAATATCTGGGCCGGTTGTGGAGCATAATTCGCGAACGCACCATGCAATCCACAGCGCCCGCCTTGATTCATGAAGAAGGCAGTCTGGTGCGCCGGGCGGTACGCGATCTTTATGACAAAGATATTGAAAATATTTTTATCGAAGGCGACAGTGCTTATCGTGAAGCCAAAGACTTCATGACCATGCTGATGCCCAGCCATGCCCCTCGGGTCAAGCACTATAAGGATGCCGCCCCTTTATTCTTGCATTTCAAGGTCGAAGACCAATTGGAAAGCATTTATCAGTCAACGGTGCAATTACGCTCAGGCGGCTATCTGATTATTGATCAGACCGAGGCGCTGGTGGCCATTGACGTCAATTCGGGCCGCTCCACAAAAGAGCGTAATATCGAGGCGACAGCCTTGAAAACCAATCTCGAAGCGGCGGATGAGGCGTGCCGGCAAATGCGCCTGCGCGATTTGGCCGGTCTGGTGGTTATTGACTTCATTGACATGGATGAAAACAAGCACATTCGCGCCGTTGAAAAACGTATGAAGGACGCGCTGAAACGCGACCGGGCGCGGGTTCAGGCCGGACGCATCTCGACCTTTGGGCTGATGGAATTATCCCGCCAGCGCCGCCGTGCCAGCGTCATTGAAAGCTCGACGCAAAAGTGCCCGACCTGTGAAGGCCTCGGGGTCATTCGTTCCGTCGAATCGGCCGCGCTTTCCGCCTTGCAAGGTCTCGAAGCCGAAGCCATGAAAGGCAAAACCTCTTTGGCGCGTCTTACCGCGCCAACCACGGTTGCGCTTTATATCCTCAACCAAAAACGGGCGTTTTTATCGGCCATCGAAGCCAGTATGGAAATGCGTATTCTGATCGAGGTTGATGATACCCTGCACCCGCCGCAATACAATATCGAAGCGCTTGAAAAGCGTAAAAAAGCCCTGACCCGGCCCACGGCACAATCAACGCAAAAGCCCAAAAAAGACGAGGCCCCCCTGGCCGATAACGACAAAGAAGAAAACGTTGACACCGCAACCAACGACAATGCAGACGAGGCCCCCGCACCCAAAAAACGGCGGCGCGGACGCCGTGGTGGCCGGGGACGGCGTAAAACACAGGATCAAACGCAAGATCAGAACGTCAAAGAAAATGATGGCGAAACGCAAAGCACCCAGGACGCCTTGCAGGTTATCGAACCGGCGAATGACAAAGAGGCGGTAGACGACGCCAGCCCCGAAACGCAAGCCCCCAAGCCTGCGCGCCGGCGCCGTACACACGGCAAAAAACCTGCGGCGCAAGATACGGACACCGCCGCCGCGCCTGAAGCGGCAACGACTGCGCCTGCCCCGGCCCCTGCCGCTTCTGAGCAAAGCAGTGACGCGGCGCAAGAGAGCAGCTCGAAACCGGCGCGCAAACGCCGCCTGTCTCCCTCCGCCCGCAAGGCCTTGGAGGAAAAAGAAGCGCACGCCGCGGCCGCCAAGGAGGAAAAGGCACCGCAAGAAGAAGCGTCAGACACCGATGATACGGCGCAGGCCAGCAAACCAGCGCGGCCAAAACGGCGACGTCGGCCCGCAAAGAAGAGCCAGGAAGATGCAGGTGAGGTAAAAACCCAAGCCCCTGAAACGGTTGCGGAAACGGACGAAAAGCCAAAGCCTAAACGGCGGGTGCGCAAACGGGCACCGGCAGCAAAACCTGATGCGGCATCTGCCACAGAAAAACCGGCACCAAGCGCTGCGGCCCCGACTGAAAAACCTGCGACTGAAGAACCCGCGACGGAAAAACCAAAACGCCGCCCGGTCAGAAGACGCAAACCAGCCGCCGCACTGGCCGATGTGAAAGATGAGTTGCCCGCGCCGCAAAAAAAAACTGAAAATATAGCGCCTGCGCCCAATGATGAAGGTAAAAAGCGCAGCAAGGGCTGGTGGGCCAGAAATTTTGGCCGCAAGGAAGACTAAAGCCTTCTTCTGAATTGCGCATTGCCAATTGCAAATTCCCCCCTACAATGGGGTATGGGATGCATTGGGGCGTACAGGAGATAGGCCAATGCGGCTTGCCAGTCTTTTCGTCACGATTTTTACCGCGCTTTTTGTGTGGCCGTTCACGGTGTCCGCGCAAGGCCTGATCAGGGATGCGGAAATTGAATCGGTTGTGCGTGAATGGTCTGACCCGATATTCACGGCGGCAGGCCTGCAAGCCCGCGACGTCAATATTTACCTGCTTAACGATCCCACGATCAATGCCTTTGTCACCCGCGGGCAAAACATGTTCCTGCACACCGGAACCATTGTGCAGGCGCGCACACCCAATGAAATAAAAGGCGTCATTGCCCACGAAACCGGCCATATGGCGGACGGCCATCTGGCGCGCTCTTCCGATGCCATGAACAAGGCCATGCGCCCGGTTATCCTGACTATGGGGCTGGGCCTGCTGGCCGCGCTGGCCGGGGCGCCAGATGCGGGCGCGGCCATTCTTGGCAGTGCCGGGCAATTTGGCACGGTGACCTTCTTTGCCCATTCGCGGGTGCAAGAAGCCGCCGCTGATCAGGCCGCTGTCCGCTATATGGATGCCACGCATCAATCTGGCGAAGGTCTTCTCCGGTTTTTCCAACAATTTCGCACCGCCGAGGTCATTGGCGGGGCCAAGCGCTATCCTTATTTTCTTAATCACCCGCTGTCTTCGGAACGGATCAGCTCGCTCAAATCACAGGTCGAGGCCTCCCCCTGGCGGGATGTTAAAGACAGTCCCGAAGACGTGCATAAACTGGCCATGATCAAGGCCAAAATCGTCGGCTTTCTGAACAAGCCTGAACAGGTCAAAAACCTCTATCCCGAAGAAGATCAAAGCGAACCGGCACGCTATGCCCGGGCCATTTCCAATTATCTGCAAGCCTCGACCAGCATTGCCCTGACCCAGATCGGTGATCTTCTCAAAGAAGAACCGGACAACCCCTATTTTAACGAGCTTTATGGACAGGTACTGTTTGAATCCGGCAAAGCGGAAGAGGCCGTGCGCTACCACCAGCATGCGGTTGACAACGCGCCAACATCACCTTTGCTGCGCCTTAATCTGGCCCAGGCCATGATCGCCACCGACAGGCCCGAAGCGGTCGAACAGGCGATTTTGGAATTAAAACAGGTAATCGCCCGTGAAATGGATAACAGCTTTGCCTGGTATGAATTATCCGTTGCCTATGAAAAACAAGGCAACACCCCGATGGCCAAGCTGGCCACGGCGGAACAGGCCTATGCGCTTGGCGATTATGGCCGGGCGCGTAGCTTTGCGCAACGGGCGCAGCACGATCTTAAATTTGGCACGCCGGAATGGCGCCGCGCCAATGATATTGTTCTGGTGATTGCCGCCGATCCAAAAATTCGCAAACGACTGGCCCAGCGCCGCCCGCAATGACACCCCCTCGCCTCATTGTGTAGTCTTCAGACTGGCCATAACCAGAGCCGCAAGGCATAACACCGACAATACCATTCTCTTGTGAAGGAAAAACAATGTCCCGCCAAAATATTTCCATGCTTTTTGCCCTGGCTCTTGTCAGTGCGCTTTTATCGTCTGTGGCCACCTATCTGGTGATGGGGTCATCCCATAAAGATAGCGGCGGGTCGCTGGCCCGTGTTGATGATGCGGCGGCGCAAGATTTTGTCCGCCGGGCCTTGCTGGGTCGCCCGGAAATGCTCAATGAGGCGATTGATGCGCTGCGCGCCGGTCAACGCCAAAATGAGGAAAAACAGCGCCAGGCGGTCATAGATGAAAACGAAACCACTTTGTTTGCCGATAAAAATGCCGCCTATATTGGCGCGGAAAACCCCAAATTGGTTCTGGTTGAATTTTTTGATTACAATTGCGGATTTTGTAAAATTGCCTCCAAATGGGTGCGCAAGGCACTGGCAGATCACCCCGATGATGTGCGCCTTTATTTGCGCGATCACCCCATTCTTGAAAACAGTAAAAACGGGTCTTTGCTTGCCTCCATGACGGCCCTTGCCGCCCGTGAACAAGGCAAGGAACTGTTCCAGAAATATCACTTCAAACTGATGGACACCAAAGGCGGGTTCGATGCGGCACGGCTGGACAAACTGGCCGCCGAAGTGGGGCTGGATGTGCAAAAGCTGCATCAGGATATGGAAAAACTGCGCAGCAAAAACGCCAAGACCCTGACTGATAATTACGATCTGGCGATGAAGTTACGCATTGCCGGCACCCCGGCATTTCTCTCCAAAGATGCCTTTGTTAATGGTGCCGATACAGATAAATTGCAAAGCCTGCTGGATGCGGCGCTAAAATAAGGTATTCTATCCACATTACAGAATTGGGGGGACATTATGAAACGTCTTTTATTTATTGTTTTAGCTGTATTATTGGCAGGCATTGCCTATCTCGTCCTATGGCCGGTGCCGGTCAAGCCGCAAAGCTGGAACGCCCCCGTTTCAACTGGATATGTCGGTGAATATGCGCCCAATGAGCAGTTAAAAAACCTCGACCTCATCCCTCTGGCTCCGCATCACGGGCCGGAGGACGCGGCGGCGCGGCTTGTCGATGGCCATTTGCGCATTTTT
>JALWSB010000042.1 GCA_027080345.1 Robiginitomaculum sp.
TGGCGCAGGGGAGGAAAAGGAAAGTGGCTTTTGGTTGAGGATCCCTGTGTCCGCAGGTTCCAATAACAGCAGGTGTCACCACCCACAGGCCCGCCCTGCGTCGGGCCTGTATGATGGTGTTGACACGCCGCAAAAATACAGCGCAGTGTGATCAGGCGAGGGACACGCACTGGCTGGGGAATTTCACAAAATCTGACAGTGCGTTTCCACCTAACTCACTTAAAATAAGGACATATTTACATGAAAAATACCAGACGCTGGATGTTGGCCCTGTGGGCCGTCCTCGCCATGACCGCTGCCTTGGGCCGCACCCTCCCGGCCTTTGCCGAAGGCGGTGAAAACCCGATTCCCGGCATTGATATCATTGTCGAAAAGGACCCTTCAGTGGTTCCGATCATGCATTTTTCGCTGACCGATTCGCAGATGAAAAAGTTCAACAGCCTGAAAGGCGCGGACCGCAGCCGTTTCCTGGCTTCCATTCTGGCCGCCCGCCTGACCAAAAAGGGCTTGAGCAAGGGCGGCCCCGAAGCCGTCGCCAGCCTGACCGAACAACTTGGCAAAAGCTGGTGCGGCCGGTGTGCGCGGGGCAAAACCGGCCCGGCCCGCAAGCTGGCCATCAAGGGACCGGAATACAAAGACGGCATTTCAGCCTTTATCACGGCCAAATTCTGATACGCTGGTGGGCGGGGGGCGCAGCGGCGCGCCTCGCCCTTCCGGTATTACCCAAAGAGTTTTATAAGCTCGCTGACCACCAAAACACCCAGCGCAATCGAGGACAGCATAAACAGCGCCCAGCGGTGCATCACCTTGTGATAGGTGCATTGCACCAGACTGTGAAGAATGCGCAAGCCCACATAAGCCCAGGCCGCATTAACCGCCAGCGCGTCCACATGGCCCATCGCCGCAATGGCCAGCACCACGGCATAAAACAAGGGGGGTTGTTCCAAAAGGTGATTATAATTGTCGGCAATCTGGCGCACTTTGAGCGGGATTTTGGACGACATATCTTGCTCAAGCGCATCCTGCAGATCGATCTTGGCCTTGCTCATCGCCGGAATACGCGTCGCATATAGCCAGATCAGAATGATCATGGTCCAACCCGCCAGCACCATCATTGGCGTTAAAATATCTATCGCGTTCATCGCCCGTTCCCTTTATTGCACCGCCTCAGCATAGCGCGTTACGGGCGCGGCGCAATCAAAGAGATAAAGAAAAAGGAAGGGATAATTAATGTCCGAAGCTGAGGCTGAAAGCGGCATAGCTTTCCACCTCATTGCCGCGCAAATCATTCAGCCGTGAATGGGCGCTGAACTCACGCCGGACATAACCCAGCGCCAGATTGGCCGGACCAAGGCGCATGGCCAGCCCTGCCTGACCGTCGCCGACAATGGTTTTATTTTCAACCCGCCAGCCATCGCCAAAAGAGCGCCCGCCGGGTTCATATGTCAGCGTATCACCGCCCGAGCCGGCAAAAATATACCACCGTGATTGCGTTGTGCGGGGGCGTGAAAGCCGGTCGTCCATAACCTCAAAAACATTGTCATCGACCGCCGCTTCCATGGCGCGCTGGTTGGTCAATCGGGTGTCGCCAAGATCAATTTCAGGCAGGGCAAATTGCTCCACCGGAACCAAACGCGCATAATCAGCGGCGGCAGTATCATCGCGCGGATGTTCTGAAAAAAAGATAACATTTTCTGGAATCACAACAGAACCCTGCCAAGGCTCAAGCAACGCATTTTCGTCGCTTAAGCTCCCTGATACAACCTGCGGTTTATCCTGTTGCGCCACCACTTTCGCCTGACCATGGCCTTGAGAGGCACAACTGACAAGGGAAAACAGGCACAGACTAACCAGTCCTGGCAGAACCTGACCAAGCCTGAAACGAATCCTTACGGTGCCCTTTTCCATACGCCATCCTGACATGTGCAGTGCGATTGTGCAGAAAAATATGGAAATGATCCGTTAAAAATACGGTTTTTTTTGTGCTGTGTTGCCAAAGAGACACAACTACAGGTTATGACGATTCCCCTATTGGCAGGCAATACATTCTTCATAATCGGTGGGTGCGGCTGCTTCCATCGATTTTTCCACCGCAGCAGTACCATTGGCAAAGCCGGCGCGCTGGACGGATTTCGAGCGGCAATAATAAAGCGATTTAACGCCTTTTTCCCACGCCGTCCAATGCAGCATATGCAGGTCCCATTTGCTGACCGTACCCGACAGAAAAACGTTCACGGACTGGGACTGGCAGACCAGCGGCGCCCGATCGGCCGCGTGTTCAATCACCCAGCGCTGGTCAATCTCAAAAGCCGTGCGGAACAAGGCTTTTTCATCCTCGTCCAATATATCGAGGTGCTGAACCGAGCCTTCATGCTCCAGTATGGAGGTCCAGACGGCGCTGGTATTGGCGTTCTTTTTCTCCAGCAGCGCTTCCAGATTGGGATTGCGCACGGTGAATGAGCCGGACAGGGTTTTATGGGTATAAATATTCGCGGGTATCGGCTCGATCCCGGCTGAGGCGCCGCCGCAAATAATCGAAATAGACGCGGTCGGCGCAATGGCCATTTTATGGGAAAAGCGGACGTTTAGCCCCCGTTCCGCCGCATCGGGGCAGGCCCCGCGCTCGTGCGCCAACTTTACCGAAGCGGCATCAGCGGCGCGGCGAATACGTTTGAAAATCTGTAAATTCCAGGATTTGGCCACCGCCGATTCAAACGCCACATTCTGACTTTGCAAGAAGGAATGAAAACCCATCAGACCAAGACCGACTGAGCGCTCTCGGGTCGCGGAATAAACCGCGCGGGCCATTTCATCCGGAGCATTGTCGATAAAATCCTGCAGAACATTATCCAAAAAGCGATAAATATCCTCAATGAAATTTTCGTCCTGACGCCATTCAAGATATTTTTCGGCATTGACAGAGCTGAGGCAGCATACCGCCGTGCGCTCCTTGCCCAGATGATCCGGGCCGGTGTGCAACATGATCTCGGCGCACAAATTGGATTGTTTGACGCTATGGCCCAGCTCACGCAAATGCTTGGGCATGGCGCGATTAACCGTATCGGAAAAGATCAGATAAGGCTCGCCGGTCTGTATCCGCAATTCCAGCACTTTTTGCCACAATTTGCGGGCATTGATTGAGCGTACAGGCTTGCCGGTTTTGGGGCTGAGAAGATCAAATTCTGCGTCATCGCGCACCGCCTCCATAAAGGCGTCGGTGATGTTCAGTCCATGGTGCAGGTTCAGCGCCTTGCGATTAAAATCGCCCGACGGTTTGCGGATTTCCAGAAACTCTTCAATTTCCGGGTGGTGAATATCCAGATATACCGCCGCAGAGCCGCGCCGCAACGAGCCTTGGGAAATGGCCAACGTCAGTGAATCCATCACCCGGACGAAAGGAATAATCCCCGCCGTGTGGCCTTTTTTGCCAACCTCTTCGCCAATGGAGCGCACCCGCCCCCAATAGGTACCGATACCGCCGCCATTGGACGCCAGCCAGACATTTTCGTTCCAGGTTTCGACAATGCCGGTTAAAGAATCGCTGACCGAGTTCAAAAAACATGAAATGGGCAGGCCGCGCTTGGCCCCACCATTGGACAAAACCGGTGTTGCCGGCATGAACCACAAATCAGACATATAGTTATAAAGACGCTGTGCATGGTCCACATCATCGGCATAGGCGGTGGCCACACGGGCGAACATATCCTGATAGGATTCGCCTGAAAGCAGATAACGGTCGCGCAAAGTGGTTTTGCCAAACTCGGTCAGATTGGCGTCCTTGCCATGATCAATCTTGATGCCTTTGACAACACGCAAAGTCGCTTTTTTTTGCGATTGCGGCGATATTTTCGCCTCAACAACGCCATCTGCCGCACGTGCTTCACCAGCTTTGACCATAACCGTTTTTTCCATACTTTTCGCCCCCGAAAACATGACACAAAATCACCTTTGCAAGGCGGTTCCAGCCCGCCGCGCCGATAATTCTTATCGTCTTTGAAACGTCAGAAAATCGCCTCTGACACCACATATAGTGTTTTGCTTTGCCCCTAGGGTCAACATCTATTTATCAAGAAAAATGCTTTTTTCCTTGCCAATTGGTTAAGGTCGCAAAAACGCTTGACATTTTTTTTACTTTTACCGGTAAATTTTCTCGTCATCAGGCGGTATGAGAAAACCGGATCAAAAGCACTTTATGACGCAAAATAACCAAAATTAAAGCCAGACAAGGGCCCCAGCGCTATTTTGCCAAAACACTCACACCCCATCTCCAAGCGCCAGCAATTCCGGGTCGCCACCTTGCGCCGTGATATTGATGGTAACAACTTTTTCTGTGGCAAAGCGCGGCAGATAATGCGGCCCGCCCGCCTTTGGCCCGGTGCCCGACAGCCCGCGCCCGCCAAACGGCTGCACCCCGACCACCGCGCCAATCATATTGCGATTGACGTACACATTACCGGCGGGGACTGCGTCTATGATCTTTTGCGCAAAACTTTCCAGCCGCGAATGCACCCCCAAAGTCAGCCCATAGCCTTTTGCCGCCAGCGCATCGGTCAGGGCGGGTATATCCGTCGGTGCATAACGCATCACATGCAAAACCGGACCGAACACTTCGCGTTCAAGACTATCAAGAGATTTGATCTCAACCAAAGCCGGACCAAAAAACGTTCCCTTTAATCCATCGCTGGGAATCTGATGCAAAACCCTGGCTTCTTTTGTCATGCGCTGTATGTGAACGTTCAGGGCCTTGAGGGCGGCATCATCGATCACCGGCCCGACATCGGTGCGCGGATCGCCTGGATCGCCCAGACGCAAAACCTGCATGGCCCCGATCAGCCCTTCGATCAGATCGTCTGCCGTATCTTGCGGCAAAAACAACAGACGCAGCGCGCTGCACCGCTGCCCCGCCGCGCCAAAAGCGGACATCACAACATCATTGACCACCTGTTCGCGCAAAGCGGTCGTATCAACAAACATGGCGTTAAGCCCGCCGGTCTCCGCAATCAGCGGCACAATCGGCCCGCCGCGCTTGGCCAGCGCCCGGTTAATCAACCCCGCCGTATCCGTACCACCGGTAAACACCACCCCGTCATGACGCGGATCGTCGCACAGGGCCGCGCCAACGGTTTCCCCGCGCCCGGGCAAAAGATGCAACACATCTTCGGGCACACCGGCCTGATGAAAAATCTGCACCGCCCTGGCCGCGATTAATGGCGTTTGCTCGGCCGGCTTGGCCAGAACCGCATTGCCCGCCGCCAGGGCGGCCATGACCTGGCCGGTAAAAATGGCAAGAGGGAAGTTCCACGGGCTGATACAAACGAACACGCCGCGCCCATCCAGTTGCAGATGATTGGTTTCCCCGGCAGGCCCTAGCATTTTTTGGGGCGCGGCAAAATGCGTGCGCGCCTGCGCCGCATAATAGCGGCAAAAATCCACCGCCTCGCGCACTTCCGCTATGCCGTCTTCAAGGGTTTTGCCCGCCTCGCGCGCCATCAGGGCAATCAGGGCCTGGCGGTCATCTTCAAGCGCATCGGCGCAGGCGCACAATATATCGGCGCGAGCATTGCCGCCCTGCGCGTTCCAGCCCACATGCGCTTTTTTTGCCGCCGTGAAAGCCCGATCAATATCTTGCCCGCTGGCCTCAGTCACCGGTTCTGTTTCAGTATTATTTTGTGTTGCATCCAGCGCGGCAACAGCCTTGGCAAGATTTGTCCGCACCCGATTTTGCGATAAATCCAGCCCGGCGGAATTACGCCGCGCAGAACCGAACATCAAAGGTGGCACAGCAATGCGGCTATTTCGTTTTAATTGCCTTGCCCGCGCAAAGGGATCACTTGCCACCTTTTGCGGTGGCACATCAGGGTCGAGAAAGGAATGCACAAAGGACGTATTGGCCCCGTTTTCCAACAATCTGCGTACCAGATAAGGCAGTAGATCCTCGTGGCTGCCCACAGGGGCATAAATCCGGCAAGGGACATCGCCATAAAGATCTTGCGCCGCCGTATAAAGCGCCGCGCCCATGCCGTGAAGCCGTTGAAACTCGATCGTGACATTGCACTCTTTGGCCATATGGCGCACCGCAGCCAGGGTGTGCGCATTGTGCGTGGCAAATTGGGCAAAAATAGCGCCCTCATCCTTCAGCATGGCGCGGGCGCAGGCCAGATAGTTCAAATCCGTTGCGGTTTTGGTGGTCCAGACCGGGTAATCAGGCCAGCCCATTTGCTGGGCGTGTTTAATCTCCGTATCCCAATACGCCCCTTTGACCAGCCGCACCATAAAGCGCCGCTGCGCCTCATGGGCCAAATGCTGTAATTTTTCAATCACCAATAATGCCCGTTTTTGATAGGCCTGCACCGCCAGACCCAGCCCATTCCAGCCGCGCAAATCCGGCTCATGCGCCAAACGCTCCAAAAGCGTCAAAGACAGCACCAGCCGATCGGCTTCTTCCGCATCCAGACAAAACCCGATATCGGCCTTAGCTGCGGCGCGGGCCAGCTCCAAAAGCCGCGGATAAAGATGCGTCACCACCACATCTTCCTGCACCGCTTCATAACGCGGATGAAGCGCCGAAAGTTTGACTGAAACCCCGTTAACGCGCGTGATATCCCCGCCCCCGCGCGCCGCGCCGGTGCGCGCGATAGCATCGGCATAGCGTTTGAAATAACGCTCCCCATCCGCCTCGCTACACGCCGCCTCGCCCAGCATATCAAAAGAAAACATAGCGCTTTTGCTATGCGCGCCGCGTTGCAACGCCTCATCAATAGAACGCCCAAGCACAAATTGTTCGCCCATAATGCGCATTGCCTGCATCATCGCGGCACGCACCGCAGGCTCGCCCATGCGCGATACCATGCGTTTGAAAAACCCGGTCGGGTTTTTACGCATTTGCACACCGGTATCGATGACCTTGCCAGTCAGCATCAGCCCCCAGGTAGAGGCGTTGACAAGAAGCGAATCCGATTGCCCGGCATGGGCGGCCCAATCCCCCTCGCCAATTTTTTCCGCAATCAGCCGGTCTTTTGTCTGCGCGTCCGGCACCCGCAACAGCGCCTCGGCCAGACACATCAACGCCAGACCTTCTTTGTTGGAAAGGCCAAACTCTTGCAAGAAACTTTCCATCATGCCTTTATGATGGCCCAGCGCCCGCGCCCGCTCGACCAGCTCTATGGCCTGGCCATGAACCTTTGTGCGCGCGCCGGTATTCAGGCCGCTTTTAGCGGCCAGCCCTTTTAACGCCTTGGTTTCATCAATGAATTTTTCATCATCCAGTGCAGACCAGCCAATGGGGTGTGTCATGATCGCGTTCCTGTATTTTTTTAATGAACAATAGCCCTCCGCCCCGACTTGGCAACCATTAAGAAAAGCGCATTTACCCTCTTGAAAAAATCATTGACAATCTGTCCGCCAGCCTCGCCAAGCATAAAATAGTATGGTTAGTCTTGGTCGGGAATTTCGTGGAGACATTATGCGTATTGTGCTGATTACCGATGCCTGGGAGCCACAGGTCAATGGCGTTGTGCGCACATTGACGCGCACGGTTGCGGAATGCCGGGCCATGGGTCATGAGATCGAGGTTATCTCTCCCTATGACGGGTATTTCACCCTGCCTTTACCCAGCTATCCTGAGATAAAACTGGCCCTGTTTGCCCGCAAGGATATGGAAAAGAGAATTCAGAATTTTGCCCCCGATGCCATCCACATCGCCACCGAAGGCACCCTTGGCCAGACCGGACGCGGCCTGTGCCTGAAATGGGATTGGCCCTTTACCACCAGCTATCACACACAGTTTCCAGAATACGTGCACGCCCGTTTTCCCTTTATTCCCCTGTCATTGGCCTATGCCTTTATGCGGCGGTTTCATAATGCCGGCGGAGGAATGATGGTCACCACCCCAAGCATGCGCGATGCCCTGCTTGCCAAAGGGTTTCGCAACATTGTCCCCTGGGCCAGAGGCGTCGATACGGTGTTGTTCACCCCCGATATTCGCGATGTTGAAAACGGCGTTTATGCGGGCCTGCCGCGCCCGGTATTTGTCAATGTCGGCCGGGTGGCGGTGGAAAAAAATATTGAAGGCTTTGTCGAGCTTGATTTGCCAGGCAGCACAGTTGTTGTTGGCGACGGGCCACAATTGGAAGAGCTGAAACGCAAATATCCTGATGTGATTTTTACCGGTGCGCATTTTGGTGAAGACCTGGCGCGTTATTATGCCGATGCGGATGTTTTCGTTTTTCCCAGCCGCACCGACACCTTTGGTCTGGTCAATCTTGAGGCCATGGCGTGTGGCACCCCGGTGGCTGCCTTTCCCGTCCCCGGTCCCAAAGACATTATCGGCACATCCGGGGCCGGTGTTATCGATGAAGATTTACGCGCCGCGGCATTGGCTTGTCTTGATCTTGATCGCAAGACCACACGCGCCCATGCGCTGACCTATTCATGGAAAGCCTGCGCCGAAGATTTTGTCAAACATCTCGAAGTACCGCCAAACCCGGAAAGGCGGCGGTTCTGGAAACGCCTGCGCCGCCTTGGTGGCAAGGTTCGCCCGCGCCTGCCGCAGCGTCTGCGGCGCAAAAAAAAGGCGCGGGACAGAAGCTAGGGGTCAGGACCTGTTAATTTGATGCAAATCTGTTTGGCAAGAAGGTATAAGATGCACACAAACGCAACGAAGGACAGGTTTATCCCTATTCGAGGCGTGTTTGCGATGCAGCTTGTGCCGTCTTGCCAAACCCGAAGGGCGGCGCTTATTTACGGTTTGAATGCGTCGAAAGGCTTTGAAAATAGTAATATTTCCTACGACCCTTCTCCTGTTCAGACTGTAAATCAGTTGCTGCAAAATAGACCAAATAATAGGTCCTGACCTTAGGCCAAACACCATGAACATGAACAATCTAGAAACCCGCAATTTGGATGCATCTCATACCCTCGAAATTATCAATCTCTATAAAACATACAGGGTCACGACCTACCCCGAAGAGCAGATTGAACATATACTTGATACATTCCCAAGCCTGGGCGTTTTTGCAAACACAGAACTGATTGCATTCTGCTATACTGAATTTTTTGCACCTGATGTGATCGAGATAAGCAGTATTTTTGTACACAGAGACTGGCGCAGAAAAGGGATCGGGACAGCCTTACTGCATCGAACCCATACTCAAGCCATACAAGAAGGGTACAAGGCCGCTATTCTTTCTAACAGCTTGCTCTACAAAACAAAGGAACGAAAAGAACACGCAAGGCATTTTTACGAAAGAATGGGCTACACATGCTGCCTACACACAGGCAATACTGGCATCTATGTCCGCCCTTTATGCTCATATTAACCATCAAGTTCTGCCATTGCTCTTTCTTGAGGGCTTCTCCCCGTTTCCTGGCCAGACCAAACCGCATTAAAAATACCGCGATGCAACATAATATCCTCTACACCGAAATACGCAGTACTACGGCCCAAAGTATAGTCAGAACTCGCCTGCTGGTCTTCTACCAACACGATTGAATTATCATAAATAATAAAATCTTTACGGTAGTGTAACTGCAGTTCATCTATAAACACAAGACCAATATCCACGCCGATATTTTTTTGCATGCAGTATAGATCTGTAATATCTTTCCTGAATGTAGGGTTTTCAAAATCAGATGCTCTAACCATATAGACTCGACGAATATGACCACCTTTGTTAATAAATTCGCTATTTGCTGCGTTATAACGTTGTCTTTTCAGCAGCCTGTCAGGCCGAACCGTCAGATCTAGCGTATCAATCGTGCTGAAAGTTTCAGATTCCACCCACCCTGCCTGAACGCTTTGCACTTCCGTGCCGTAGAAAGAAATGTAACCTCTTTGGAGCGATTGAAAGTTTTGCAAGTACCGTTTTTGCTCGTCACAAATGACAGAAATCATCTTTCTCGGGCTTGCTACTTTTCCCAAGCCTATAAACCCATCCAGTTCCTGATTTTCACGTTTTAAAATGGAGGCTATAATATCAACAGCAACGGAATCATTTAATTTAAATACGTATGAAGTATGTGATGTAATAAATATAACACTTATCTTCTTCCTACCTCTATGTATGAAACATATTATAAATTCATTAGACGAAACTCCAGATATTATAGTAGAATTAAATAACTTTTCTTCTTCAGTTTCAGATATCAAGTTAATGATATTCATTAACAACGAGGCATCGCTAACTACAGATACTGAAATATCGAGCTCAAGAGCTGCAGGCAGCAGACTCTCTGTAAGGCTGTTAAGATGGGCTGGATTCACAATGATCATCTCTTCAGCCACGTCCAACAGTTTTGTGGTGACACCCTCAATATCGTTCAGTTTTATCTTTTGTAACGAATGTTTCGGTCGAAAGAAGATAGCAATAAGGACAATAAGCAGGCCGAACGAGAGAGCAATGGATACTGCAATTTCTTCCGAAAAATATTGCTTATCGGATAGCAGTGCCAGCGCAGATAGAACAGACAGGCAAAACCCAGCTATTCCGACTGCGAAATCAAGCCATTCTGGGCGCCGTAAAATCATACCATACTCTGCTCAAACCCACCCTACCGTATAGCACAGACCATCAGGACAGCGCCCTATTTTGATATCATTACAGCTGCTGTTTGTCATCAACATCAATATTTTCCAGTCAGTTTGTCAGAAAGGTTTTTAGAAAATTCCATTATTTAACAGCCACACTGGAACAAAAGTGACACAAGTCTGCAAAACAGTGTGTGAAAAAGCCACTTTAATATCTGAACATGAGAGTTAACTTCCCCTCGCCACAAGGCCAGAAATTGGTATTACGGATTAGAGCCAAAACCTATTAGCTTAGGGCGAAGAATTTTGCCTGAACAGGAGAAGGTGTGCAGTAAATACGATTTTTCTTCAGACTCCTTCAACGCCGTCTTACCAGACGTCAATTGCACCAAATCAATAGGCCCTACCCCTAGGTCGTAAACCCATAAACAGGATCACAATGGTATGAAACAATTTGGTTGGATAACAGGCGCAAGGGCGCAGGAAACCAGCAGGTTTTCAAGCCCTTGCAACGCATTAGCCGGGCAAAGTGTCCATACCCTTACGGGCGGGCAAAGCGCGTCAATCTACTGTCGTCAAAGGCTCAAACCGTGTCTCAACACGCTTTATCGCCTTTTCCCTGCATATTTTAGCGCTTGTGCCCGCCATTATGACCCTGTTTATCGGGTCACGGCCTAACCTGACCCCGCGCCTGATTTTAATAATATACGCGTTTAAGGGCTGGTCGTCATCACGGTGAGGGCACGGGCGGCTGCGCCGTCTTCCTCACGCACGTCTTCCGGTAGCGGGATCAACCCCTTGTCGGCAAGATAGCCATAATCGCCCCAGGCCTCATCAGAGGTAAACTCGGCCACATAATCGGCAATGCCCGGCACCAGCCCCACATGCTGTTTCTTCACATAAAAGAAAAGATCGCGGGAGATGGGATAGTCGCCAGATGCAATATTATCAAAGCTGGGTTCTTTGCCATCCACCACAGCGCCTTTGATCTGGTCACCGGATTGGTCAAGAAAGGAAAACCCGAACACACCAATTGCGGAAGGCGTTTTTTCCAGCGTCTGGACAATGGCGTTGTCATTTTCACCCGCATCAATCCAGGCCCCGTCTTCACGCAAATTGTGGGCAATGTGTTTGAACATTTTTTTACCCGCAACTGGCTTGCCCTCAGAATTCTTTTTGAGCGAGTCGGGCAAGATTGCCGTCAGCTTTTCATAGGTTTCGCTGCCGATTTTTGCGCCGCGCAAGTCTTTAAGACACGATACCGACTTTGCGCCTTTTTCCATGGCAATTTCAACAAATGCATCACGTGTTCCCGATGTTGGTGGCGGGCCATACACTTCGATTTTTTCATCAGGCAGGGCCGGATCAATATCCGACCATTTTTTGTAGGGGTTGGGTTTAAGAACGCAATTATCATCCGCCGCCGGCACATTGGCCGCCAGCGCCAAAAACACCTGCTTCAGGGACAGGGAAAAAACCGGCGCGGCGCTCGCATTGGCAATGACAATCCCGTCAAAGCCGATCTTCACCTCAACGATTTGCGTCACCCCGTTATCATGGCAGGTTTTCCATTCACTGGCCTTCATGCGCCGTGATGCATTGGTAATGTCGGGTGTGTTTTCACCAATACCGGCGCAAAACAGCTTCATGCCGCCGCCCGAGCCGGTTGATTCAACCACCGGCACTGGAAAATCGGTTTTTGCGCCGAAGTTTTCAGCCACCGCCGTTGAAAACGGATACACAGTCGACGAGCCGACAATATGGATGGTATCGCGCGCCAGCGCCGATGCGCTAAGCGCCAATGTGGCCGTCAGAATACCACCAAAAACAGTCTTTTTCAGTTTCATGTCATTCATCCTTATTGTGAATTTGTGATTACCAGTCGTATTGCAGGCGCATTTGCACGCCCTTTGTATTGCCCTTGCCAAGCTTTGCCGCGCCCCGCGCCTTGGCATAAATGCCATTGAACATGACACGGACATGACTTTGCGGATACCAGTTCAGCCCCGCTGTCCATGTATCCATTTTACCCGCCGCCGCATTGGACAGATCCAGCGTGTCAAAGCGCCCGGCAATCTCCCATGCGCCATAGCCACCTGCGCCCAGAGCGCGGGTCGGTTTTATCCGCCCAAAGCTGCCTTTTTTGGCGCTATAGGACCGCGTTTCCCCGGTCAAAAACCAACCGGCCTGAACGAAATAGCCATCAAAATTATGCAAGGCGTCTTGCCCCATCCATTCCGCTTCGGCGTGAAATGGCCCTTTGATATAGGCCGCTTCCAGCCCATAAAGGGTTGAGTTCTTACCCTGGTTTTTGACATCAACCAGCCTTTGCGACTGGTGAATGCCCGGCCGGGCGCGCACCCGGATCTGATCGCCCGTATTACCGATGAAACGGCGCACACTGGCCCCCAAATGAAGAATATTGTTTTTTTCGTTTAGCGGGGTGAATGTGCCGCGCGCGGCAAAGCTGTGCTCGTTCGAAAAAAGACTTTCGTTTTTATAAAGCGCCGCATTCAGATCATTGCCGAAAATACCGGCAGACAGGGAATAGTTATCGCCATGGGTTTTCAAAACAGCCCCAAAGCGCCGCGATAGCCCGAATGCATCTGTGACACGCCCACGCTCCAAAAATGTGGTGAAACGGCCCGAGGTCTGTTCTTCCAGTGAATTGGGCGTTTTTTGATTGCCAATCGCCAAAGAGGTATTGCCCTTCAGCTTGATGGTTATTTTGACATCCTTGGCCTTGGGATCACGTACCTCAATCGTGCCGCCATTTTGAAAATCAAACTCGGCAACATATTTTATGCGCGAACCCAGCTTGCCAAAAACACCAAGGCGGGCCGTGCGCGCTTCGGAGGCGCTGTTTTTACCATTAAGGCCCGCCAGATTGTAATTCACATGGGCAAAGTCATACAAAATACGCCCGCGCGGGTTTATGGTAATATCACCCTCCGCGCTTGCCGCCAAAGGCGTGATGAACACGGCAAGGCCTGTCAGGCCGCTGGCCAGAAGAAGTCCCGGTCTCATATAAATCTCCAACACTGCGTGCGCGATTCTTGTCGCTGGCAGGGTCTTCATCTATGAGAATTGTTACAGCACTGTGACAGCTAGGGTCCAGACTCATTCAGATGATTGATTTCACGAGGAGAGGTTTTTCGCGTGAACAGGAAAAAGATCGCAGGAAATACGGTGTATTTTCAAGGTCTTTTGACGCATTCAGGCGAAAAAGATCCCTCGCCCTTCGGGTGCTTTTGGGATGCGCCGCTTGCCCGAAGCCAGCCTTGCAAAGGCATTTGGCCTTTGCTGCGTTGCCTGTCTTCCATTCGGCACATCCTAAAAGCATGAAATTAAATCATTTGAATGAGTCTGGACCCTACATCAGGCGTTTGCGTAAAATCTGGCTGAGCATATCGACCATGGTCACCGCAACAATGATGATAATCAGAATCACCGCGGTTTTGCCATATTGGAAAGAGCGGATTTGCTCGAACAATAATTGCCCGATGCCGCCCGCCCCGATCAGGCCCAAAATGGTCGCCGAACGGGTATTGGTCTCAAACCGGTAGAGGGCATAAGAGGTCCACAAAGGCGCAACCTGTGGGATCACCCCCCAAATGACTTCGTGGATACGCCGCCCGCCAGTCGCCCGCACGCCCTCGACCGGACCCGGATCCATCGCCTCGACCGCTTCGGAAAAAAGCTTGGCCAAAACCCCCGTGGTATGCACCGCCAGCGCCATCACCCCGGCAAATGGCCCAAGACCGACCGTGACCACAAACAAAGTGCCGACAACCAGCTCATTGACCGAGCGAAACGCATCCATCAAGCGGCGGACAAAAAACACCACCGGCGCCGGCGCCACATTGCGCGATGACAAAAGCCCGAACGGTATGGCGAAAACAATCGACAGGAATGTCCCCCACAGCGCAATCTGGATGGTTACGGACATTTGTTGCAAATAGAGCCAGCCTTCACGCCAGTCCAGATGCACAAACCCGGCGGCATATTCGCCCATCTTGTCTGCGTTAGTGACCAAAGACGGTGCTTTGTAAATTTCTGCGGCAACATAGGCCCAGATCAAAAGCCCGATAAACACCGCCCACACCCCGGCATCAAACAGACGTTCGCGCACCGGCTTGACCGGGCCAGCGCCACGGGTTGCCGAGCCCCAGAAAAACAGGCCAAAGGCCAAAAGTCCGACCGAGCCGGTAAACAAGAGCCGCTGCCAGGGCACCGCCTGTGCCTCACTACGTGAGCTTTTACCGGTATATTGCGGCGCGCCGGTCGGTTTGACCTCTTGCGTGGCAATATTGTTGTCAAGCGCGCTCAGGCGGGCTTTCAGTTTATCAAGACGTTTTTGCCTTTGCGCATCTGTCAGTTCCGGATCGTTGCGCACCTGCGCCATATCGCGAATGATTTCTGTGGCAATAATCGGGTCAAGGTGATGGTTGTTTGAAGGCAGGAAAGTGCCAAAATCAAGCTCGCCCAAAATTGCCCGCTGCCGCGCCACTTCCTTGTCATCCCCAAGACGGCCATAAGTCATGAAGAAATAGAGAACCTTTTGTCTGGTCGCCAGATCAAGATCCTTGCGCCAGATAATAGGATCAGTCTGAATCAGCGGCGAGCGCCAGATCTCGCGCACCCGCTCCAGAATTTCCGGGCGGGTCCGCTCCAGACGTTTGACATTGGTGGTGTTATTGGTCGCCACATCAAGAAGGCCATTGGCCACAGCCAGCCCATTGGCCTCATGCGAGGCATTGGTAACATTCTTGAAACAATCAACCGGGTTAATGCCGCGCGGCGCAAAAATATAGGCCATAGGCATTAATGTGCCCGATGTGGAGTTTGGATCCCCCATGCCAAAGTTTATGCTTTTGTCACATTTCAAAATATCATCCACGGTTTTGAACGGGCTGTCTTTTGGTACCAGCAAAACCGAATAATAGCCCGGCGCGCCATCGGGATAAGTGGCTTTGACAAACACCTCGCCATTGGCGCGGCGTACCGCCTCAAGCCCGGATTTATTGGAAAACCAGGCCACCTGCACCTTGTTAAAACGCATGGCCTCGACAATACCGGCATAATCGGCGGCAAAGAAAGCGTGCACCTCAAGGCCGGTGATTTTGCTCATATCCTCAAGGAACGGCGTCCACAGGACCGACAGATTATCGCTTGATTCGGTGGTGATAATGCCAAAATTAATCGATGTACGCGGCGGGGCGGCCTCTTGCGCCGCAACCGCAAACGGCATGAAAACAAGCGCCGCCAGCAAAACAAATATCCGTATGTTGCGCGCGATCATTGAGCCGCCTCCATTGACCAGAAGGCATCTTCATACTCTTCCCCGTAAATCTTGATCAGCGTATCTTTATCAAGATCCGTTGCCCGGCCATCATAAATAATCTTGCCTGCTTTGAGCGCCACCACCCGCTTACAATAGCGCGTGGCGTAATCAACCTGGTGCAAGGAGACAATGACGGTCAGCCCGTCGCGCCGGTTCAGCTCTTGCAATAATTCCATCACTTTACGCGCCGATACCGGGTCCAAAGAGGCAATCGGCTCGTCCGCCAGAACCATTTTCGCCCGCTGCACCAAAGCGCGGGCAATCGCGGCGCGCTGTTTTTGCCCGCCGGACAATTTCGAGGTGCGCCGCCCGGCAAACTCGGCCACGCCAACGCGCTCCAGTGCCGCCATGGCCCGTTCGCGATCCTCATTGGCGAACAGGCCAAACATGCCCCGCCATGTGGGAATGCGCCCCAACGCGCCGATCAGCACATTGGAAAAAAGATTAAGCCGCCCGACAAGATTAAAGGATTGGAAGATAAAACCAACATCACGGCGGCGATAACGCAAGCCCTTGGCCATGCGGCCATCCTTTTGCACCTTGCGATCAAAAACCTCCAGCCGCCCGGACCCCGGGTCGGCCTGTTGCAAACCATCTATGGTACGAAGAAGCGTTGATTTGCCTGACCCCGAAGCGCCAATAAGCGCCACCATCTCGCCGGGCCGGACCGTAAGACTGACCTTGTCAAGCGCTTTGAATTTACCAAACGACACGCTGGTATCATGCAAGGTCATGGCCGCTATTGCGGCGCGCAGCGCAGATTTTTCCAAAACATCTACCATAGGGTAACCCCACCACTTTCAAGGGCTGCCCAGCGCCCGACAAACAAAACGGCCTGGCTCTTATGGCCATTTACCGCCTTGCGACTCGGGAGATGATTGTGACGTACAAACGGCCAAGGGCAAGCCCTTATCTGCGCCCCATGATGATTTTCCTAAAAAAACATGACAGGCACAAAAACGGGGCGGCCCCAAAAGAGCCGCCCCGCCTTGTCGTTCAAATATCAGCTCAGATCAGAATTCGTATTTAATGCCAAGCTGGATCTGCCACAGTGACGCGCCGCGCACGGTCCGTGGTGCGAACGGGTTGCTAAATTTGGTGAAGCTGTATTGACCGCCAATAATGTCGGTTTCAACAACCGGGTTATTATATTCAAACCCGACTTCACGCAGCGTGCCCCATTTGCTCTTGATCAGATTGCCGACATTTTCAATGTCGAGGCTGAGGATCGTGCGATGGGTTTTACGCAAGCCCGGAATTTCCTGGGTAAAGCGCACATCCCAGGTATTCCACCAGGGGCTGGTTTTGGCGTTCCGCGGAACAATCTTGCCGCGATACTTCTCAAGACCGGCTGAGGAGATAAAGGCATTAAACGCCGCCAGATCAAAGCCCGGTGCATAGACCACATTGGGATCATCCGTGGCGCCCGGCCCGGCAGGCACATAAAGCAATTGCCGATCTTCCTTGACTTGCTGAGAGTCACCAAACGGGTTGATGCCCGATTTGAAGTTATAGGAGAACGGACGACCCGAACGCACAAGCCCCGTCAGATTAAAGCCGGTTTCATAATCGCCGAAGAAGGCTTTGTGATAGCTAAAATCAAAGGTGAAATTGTGCTTGATCGAGTAGTTCGACCGCGCCGCCGGGGTGTTCAGCAAGTTGGCAACCGAGAAGTTGCCATAGTTGGAACTGGCGGTTGAACTTGTTCCCGGGTTGACGTCTGTCGCCTTGGTATAAGCATACCCAGCCAGGAAGCTGAAGCCATTTTCATAGGCTTTGTCCACGGAGACAGAGAACGTCTTGCCATGACCCTTTTTGGTGTTGGTCAACAGGAAGTCACGTGTACCACTGGAACGCGCGCCGGCACCACTTGTGGCATCGGGTTTGTCGCCCAAAAGCGGGCGGCCATCCGGCGCCGTGCCAACCTGCACACTGCGCAGATCGATATAGTTGATCGCCTGATTGACTTCAGAATAGGTGAAATCAGCCTTGACCCGATAATCATCGCCAAAGCGACCAAGATCAAAATTGTGCGTGACGTTCAAGTTATAACGCCAGGTCGAGGGCAGATCGAAACCAGGATCAGTGGCATTCACGTCACCATTACCAGGAACGAAAGAGCCAATAACCGCCGGATTGACATTAAAGCCGTCAACATTTTCCAGATAATCCGGAATACCATTGGTATTGTTATCCAGACCCGCAAGAAGTGACGGGTTAAACCTGTTAATTTTGATGCCGTCATTGGTGAAGCTGTTGGAAATCCACACATTGGGATTACCACCGGTAAAGAGGCCGGCACCACCACTGACTTTGGTGCGATCATCATAGGTCCAGCTAAAGCCAATACGCGGCTGGATCAGATCACGGCCATTCAAGGTTGCCGTATTGGCAAACCCGTGGCGTTCAACAAAATTTTGGTTCAAGCTTGGATTGTCGTGTGAGTCAAAGACGTCATAACGAAAACCGCCCGTAACTTGCAGGCTGTCCGTAACCTGCCATTCGTCCTGAATATAGGCAGAATAGCGGGAAAAATCGAAATGCGCCGCCGCATCTTCGGATATGCCGGACGGGGCGTTGCCATAATCAAGACTGCTGGCCACCCGGTTTTGGAAATCCGTAATGCTGTCAAATGTATAAAGACCTGTGGCCCGTTGCACAAACAGGTTGAAAACCTCAAGCCTTTGTTTTTCACCGCCAACGGTAATCAAATGATTGCCGGTCTGGTAGTCAGCCTTGGCTTTGACGTTGAAAGTATGCGTGGAAAGGCGGTTGGCCTGACGGAACCGGTCGGGGCCAAGAAACACAGAACCACCACCCGGTGTTGCAATTTCAAACTGGGCAAAGCCCGTGCCATTCAGAGGGATTTGGCCATTATTGACGGTCTTGTTGGCCACTTTGACTTCGGTGGACAATTTATCAGACCAGTTGGCAAACCATTCGGCCTTGTAAGACTTCAAGGTGTTGCTGACCCGATACCAGTTGGATGAGAATGATACATCATTCCGGCGAAAGTTATTTACGCGAATGTTGGAACCACCAGTTCTTTGGTAGGCGAAGACCAAGCGGTGATTTTCGTTCACATTCCAGTCGACCTTGGCGAAATATTTCTTGTCGCTGGTCGGCAGTGAGCTGGGAATACCCAGCGGGTCAAAACCGTATACGCTTTTGGAAATGGAAGAAATTTGATCCAGATCGGCCTGGGTGACCGTGCTGGGCAGGGTCGTATTGATCGGATCAGACGTGTCAAACTGTTCATAACTGCCGATAAAGAAGATTTTGTCTTTGACAATCGGACCGCTCAAATGGCCTTCATAGGTTTTGTCTTTAAAGTTACTGACATTAACCTTGCTGCCATCGATCTTGTCACCGCTCAATTCGTCAGACGAGAACAAGAATTGCGCCCCACCGTGAAACTCATTGGTCCCGGACTTGGTCACGGCGTTAATTGCCGCGCCAGTAAAGCCGCCATATTCCACGTCAAACGGGGCAATTTCCAGATTGACCGCTTCGACAATGTCAATAGAGACAGGCGAACGCTGGGTCGGATAGCCATTGGCATTCAAACCAAAGTCATCATTTTGGCCAACACCGTCAACGGAGAAGCTGTTAAAGCGGTTATTGGTACCAACAACAGAAAAACCGTCCCCAAAGGAACGGTCAATAAAGACGCGCGGGTCTTTTTCAAGAACGTCTTTAAGATCGCGGCTGATCGAGGCTGTTGAGGCAATGTCAGCAGCCGAATAGCTGGAACCTGGTCCAATGGCGGTATTCTGGAAGCCGCCGCGTGTGGCGGTAATGACAATTTCGTCTTCGGTTTGCGGGGCAAGTTGCGCCGTCATCCGGAAGGGCGAACCCAGTTGTGTGACGATCCCGTCCTGGCGGTAGGCCGCCATGCCCGGCGCCGTAACGATAACCGAATAAGGCCCGCCAACGCGCAAGCCTGAACCGGAGAAGGTGCCTGAACCGCCGGTTGTCTTGGTGACAACGGTGCCGGTCGGAACGTGTAAAATGGTAACATTGGCACCCGAAACCGGATTGCCCGATGCATCAACAACGGTACCACGAATGTCCGCTGTTGTTTCTTGTGCCATGGCCTGGCCGGCAATTGTTGTCGCAATCGCAGCAACGGCTACGCCGCCTGCTAACTGTCTCAAGCTGATCATGCTGATCCCCTCACTGAAATGAACCTGAATAACGGACAAATCCCTCTGCCAGCCCCAGGCGGTAAAAAACACCCTTTGACATCATATATATGTGACAATCATGTGAATGATGGCCCCACAATGCCAAGAACGGCTTCTTTACGGGCAGATGACGCGTATATCCAGTCCTTTTGGTCAGCTTTTTGTATTTTTCTTTAATTTGTGGCCCATATGTGACTCTCTCTTTTGGGTTGATTTTTCAGATAATACCCTTCGATGAGGGCTATCTTCCCTTGCCTCTATGAACGCCATGCGCCATACCTTGCGGGCACCTCCGGAGCCTCGTATGAATCGACAACAATTCAAGGGCATAGCCCCGATGACCATGCTGGTCATTACCGGCATTACCCTGGCCCGGATTGCCGCCTTGTTTATCTCGCCGCTGGAATTATCAGGTGATGAAGCGCAATACTGGGCTTGGGCGCAGCACCTTGATTTTGGCTATTTCTCCAAACCACCGCTGATTGCCTGGGGCATCAGGCTGTTCACCAGCCTTTTTGGTGATTCGGAGGCGGTGATTCGCCTCGCCAGTCCGCTTCTTCATGCCTTGAGCGCCGGGTTTCTTTTTCTCGCGGGCAAAACCTTTATTGATGGTGATAAAGGGGTGAAGGTCGGGGCGCTGGCCGCGCTTGTCTATATTACCGCGCCGGGCATCTGGTTTTCTTCGGGCATTATCACCACCGATGCCTTTCTTCTGGCCGCTTACGCCGGGGCGCTGGCGGCTTTGGCGCTTTATATAAAATACCCCACATGGCGCAATGCGGCGCTTTTGGGTCTTGGGCTTGGCGTTGGCATAATGGCCAAATACGCCATGCTTTATTTTTTGCCCGGTTTGGTGCTGGCCGCTGCGCTGGACCGGGATGTGCGTAAAATTCTTTTTCGTCGCCAGAACCTGCTGGCAATAGGTATAATGCTTGGGGTTATCGCCCCCAATATTTACTGGAATGCCACGCACCAGTTTTCCACTCTTGGCCACACCGCCGCCAATGCCAACTGGCACCCGGGGCCGCTGCACCCGGGCCACATCATCCGCTTTATTGGCGATCAGGCGGCGATTTTTGGGCCGCTCACGCTGTTTGCCCTGTTCGCCGCCCTGGCAAAAGCCCGCGCCGCGCCGCGAGATCGCGTATCTTTATTGCTGGCGTCCTTGACGCTGATCCCTTTATTGGTTGTGCTTGTGCAGGCGGTGATCAATCGGGCCAATGCCAATTGGGCGGTCAGCGCCTATGTGCCCGGTGCCCTCCTTTTGGCTGTGTGGAGCCAGACGGCGCGATGGCATCGGGTGGCGGTTTATAGCGCCATCGGCCTGAATGTGATTTTTGGTCTGATTATCGCACTGATTGCCCTGTCGCCCCGGCGGGCTGACGACTGGGGCTTTGCCAATGCCTTCAAACATGTTCATGGCTGGCACCAAAGCGCGCAATCGCTGGATACCCTGGCGCATGCGGGGTGGCGGGGCAAACCTTTTGGCGCGGTATTAAGCGACAACCGCATGGCGCATTATGCGCTCGGGTTTTATGGGCAAAAGATGGATTTACCGCCGCTTTATATCTGGCCACGCACTGCCGGGCCGCACTCACAGGCTGAGTTGATGACACCCCTGAAAACCGGCGATACGCGCCCCATTCTGGTGATCAGTTTGCGCCGCGATTTTGCCGCGCGCATGGCCGCTGATTTTGATACATTTATACCGCTTGGTACGCGCACCATAGCGGTTGGCCGGGGCAAAGTGCGCCGCTTTGCCTTTTTTGCCGCGCAAGGGTATCGCCCGCTGGCACGCGATGAGGCGTGGGAAAAACGCTGGCCCACGGCAAAGGCGAAATGGTAATTATTTAGTGCCGAACAACCGATCCCCGGCATCACCAAGACCGGGCACGATAAAGCCATTATCGTTCAGCTCGCTATCAATCGCCGCCGTAATAATCGGCACATCCGGATGCGCCGCGCGCAAGGTTTTTATCCCCTCGGGCGCAGCCAGCAAACACACAAAACGCACGTCGCGGGCGCCGGCCTGTTTGATGCGATCAATCGCGGCAATCGCCGAATGTCCGGTGGCCAGCATCGGGTCGAGCGCGATCACCGTGCGCGCGGCCATGTCTTTTGGCATTTTAACAAGATATTCCACCGGCCGCAGGGTTTCTTCATCCCGGTAAAGCCCCACATGGCCAACCCGCGCCGATGGCACCAATTGCAGCATCGCCCCCAAAAGCCCCTCACCAGCACGTAATATCGACACAAAGCACAGTTTTTTGCCGGCCAGAACCGGGGCTTTTGTACGTTGCAAAGGGGTTTCAATCTCGCGCATTTCAATGGGCAGGTCTTTTAACGCCTCATAGCCCAAAAGCATGGCCGTTTCGGCCAACAGCGTGCGAAATTCGGCAGTGCTTTTTTCCTTGCGTCGCATCAATGTCAGCTTGTGTTGTACCAGCGGGTGGTCCACCACCGTCAGATCTTTGTCGGCATGCATAATCTTGTTCCTTGTTCGCCCATCCGGTTTAGCAAAATTCCAGCGCCGCGCAAATTATTCCGTCACCGCCAGCTCATGGGTTACCACATGGCGAATAAAATTGCTGGCCTGAACCGCGCTTTTGGGCAACTGCTCTGCCGGGATAACCGGACCGAACTCAAGTGAAAAGAGGTGCCCGGCCTTGTTCAAAAGCTCATTGAAAAGGGTGATGTCACGCAATTCATCATTAAGAAGACAAAAAAGATAATAAAGCGCTGAATTGCGCCCCTCGATGTGCAATGGCACAACCGGGGCATTGAACTTGCGCGCCAATGAGGCTGCCGAAGACTGCCAGGGCGCATCCTTCAACCCTGAGAGCGTCAATTGCGCCAGCTTGCCAGCGGGAAAAATAACCACACAGCGCTCCTCTTCCATGGCCGCCTTTATCCCGCGCAAGGTATCGCGCGCCGTCTTGCGTGTGCGTTTTTCAAGTACCCATTCGACGGGAATAATAATGTCCTGGCCCTTTGGCACCACCCGCAGAGCATCAGCATTGGCCATAAACATTAAATCCGGGCGGTGCGCCTTCAAGGCATCAAACACCGCCACCCCATCAGCCAGCCCCGTCGGGTGATTGGCGATAACCATAAGACGGCCGCGTTTGGGAATATACTCCAGCCCCGCCGCTTCAATGCGCAAGGAAAGAAGCCGCGCAACATGGGAAAATGCTTCAAAGCCGTTTAAAGACGCGATTTGATCGGCCATGGCGCGGGCCTTTTTATAGCCCAAAAGGCGATAAAGCCCGCCGCTTAACATCCCCCACAAGATTTTCGATGAACGCAAGGCAACGCAACGTTCTTCAATCAACTCATCTACAATATGCCTGTCTTTAGCCAATAGCGCGGGTGCCCATTCTTGCCTCTTGGACCTGAATATGGATTAATGGGCGTCAATCTTCAAGACAGGACAGGAGTAGTTCATGCCTGTTATTAGCCCCAAAACATCCCCCATAGCCATTCTGTCAACCTTGTTGTTAGCGCTCCCGGCCACAGCATTGGCACAAAGCGCGCCCAAAGCACCGTGCGCAGATGCGGCCTATCGCCAACTGGATTTCTGGGTTGGTTCCTGGGATTTATGGTTTGATCAGGGTAAGGGTAAACCGCGCGGCACAGCGCATAATACCATCACCAAGGATGCCCTTGGCCAGTGTGTCATTACCGAAAATTTCACCATGGGCAGCTATGCCGGTATGAGCGTTTCCACCTTTCACAAAAAAATTGGTAAATGGCGCCAGACCTGGGTCGATAATGGGGGCAATTATTTTGACTTTGTTGGCGGTCCCGCTCCCAAAGGCAGTGATTATGATTTTGGGCTGGAACTGGTTCACCCCGAAGGCATCAAGGCCCCGTTTTTACGCATGATCTGGAAAATCAAGGACAAGGACAATCTTGTCTGGCGCTGGCAGGAACATAAGGATGGAGACACCAAATGGCAGGATAAATGGGTGTTGCACTATGTCCGCGAAGGCCGATTGCCCATCCCGCCCCACGCCACCGAAGCCAACGCCAATAATCCGCAATAAGGCACCTTATTCGGGTGCGCGTGAACGCACCAGTGGCCAGATCAACTGCTCGCCTGCGCTAATATCAGGCAGGTTTTCCACACCAAATTTTTGCGGGTAGGTGCGGGTGATCTTGGCCGTGCCAAAAAGCACATCCCAGAAAAACAACAAATTGCCAAAATTGCCCTTATAATGGGTCACCCCGTCGGCCTTGTGCCGCCCGTGGTGCATGGCGTGGGTTGAGGGCGTCGAAATGGTCCGCTCGACCACCCACATGACGGGCGACAGCCATTTTATCTTATAAAGCGGCGCATCCCAGCGTACACTGCTGTGCGCACCCATAATCACGCTCAATTTAAGCACCAGATAAAACGCATAAACCCAGCCCAGCCCCAGATAGACCAGCACCGCCGAAAGCCAGATTCCGGGCATCAGCGCGTAATAAAAAAGATTGTTCCGGTAAACAATACGCACGCTTAAATACCGGGCATTATGGTGCGGGCGGTGCAAGTGATAAAGCAAAGGAAATGTGTGCGACGCGCGGTGCCACCAGTATTGCGCCAGATCATCAAACACCACAAACATCAAAAATTGCACCACAACAGGCAGACCCGCCCAGGCGTTGTGCATATCTGGCAAAGCGGCGCCCATGCCCGCATTAACGCCGAAGATAATTAAAGGCTGCACCAGCCCCAAAAGCACAATGGTGGAGAAAAAATCGACCAGACCATCGCCCTTGACGGCCTCTTTTTGGCGAAAAAAACCACCCGCCAGCGCTTCCAGCACAGCAAAGCCCAAAAAGATAATAAAAATAACGAGCTTTACATTCATAAAAGGTACTCATGGGTTACCGGGATATTTTGCCCCCCTTATAACCCAAAACCAGACTCTATAAAGAGTGATATGACTCGTACGTATTGCCGCGCTTGTATCTTGAAAAAATATTATCCGGCGCGCACTTTTTGCAAGAAGTCCTGCACCTGACCGCGCATGGTCTCAGCCTGTTTGCCAAGTTCACCGGCCGCATCAACCACATTGCCCGACGCCGCGCCGGTCTCATTGGCCCCTTCCAGCACTTCGGCAATGTTTTTGGAAACGTCTTGCGTACCGATTGCCGCTTCTTGGGTATTGCGGGCAATTTCCTGGGTCGCGGCGGACTGCTCTTCAACGGCGGCATTAATGGCCACCGAAACCTCGTTCATCTCATCAATTGTGGCGCGAATAGAGGTAATCGCCTCGACCGACTGACCGGTAATTTCCTGCATGCTTTGAATTTGTGCGGCGATATCTTCGGTCGCCTTGGCCGTCTGGGTGGCCAGGGATTTAACTTCCGAGGCAACAACCGCAAAGCCGCGCCCGGCCTCGCCGGCCCGCGCCGATTCAATGGTCGCATTAAGCGCCAACAGGTTGGTTTGTTCGGCAATATCGGAAATCATATTAACTACCAGACCGACTTTTTCCGCCGCTTTGGCCAAAGATTCGATGGTGTCATTGGTGGTTTGCGCCCGCGTTACCGCCTGACTGGCAATCTCGGTGGAATGGGAAACCTGTTGGGCAATTTCGCTGACCGACGAGCCCATTTCTTCAGCCGCCGTGGCGACAACCGAAACATTGGCGGTGGCTTCTTCGGCGGCCGCCGACACAGTGGTGGATTTTTCCGATGTGTGTTCAGCGGTTTTGGCCATGGTCTGCGCCGTTGTTTCCAGCTCGGTTGCCGCGGCGGCGACCGATTCAACAACGCCCATCACATTTTGCTCGAATGTGTCGGCCATTTCTTCCATAATGCGGTTTTTCTCCGCTTCGGTTTCTTCCAGATAAATGGAAATGGCAAAATCCATATCCAGCATTGCCGCCTTGGTAAGGGCGTTGATATAAAGCTCTCTTTTGTCGGCATTCTTGTCGCCACCAAGCCCTTTACCACTAAATTCCTTGGCAACAAAAACCGTTAACTCGGTCAAAATCATCGCATAACCGGCAATATACCAGCGTGGCTCAAGCCCCAGCCGGGCATGCACCTTGCCAATGGTGCGCACAGAGTTGACATAAGATTCATCAAACGTGCCGGTGGCAATATTCATCCAGTGGTCAAGCTGCTTTTGTTTGGCATGTTCCATCATGCCCGGCGTGGTGAAAAACCGCGCAACCTGCGGCCATTGGCGGATTTTGTCATAAAAAGCATCCAGAATGCCCGGCAATTGCGCGGCAATATACGGTGACAATTCGCGCAAGGCTTCATCACAGCGCCCCCGCTCAATGCCGATAAATTTCATCCGCTCGTCAATGGCGATGGTATCTGTCATGATCTGGTCCCTCTGGTCACAATAAGTTTGGGCGGCCAGCAAACAGATTCTCCCAATCCAGCCAGCGCCTTGAAAAGGCATAAGAAGGTGATTTGGTTACTAAATGATTAGCAAGAGCGTATTGCCAAAACACAATTAATACGTGTATTTTTATACAATGAATACCCACGTAAAGGTTGCAGGGTATGGTGAAAAATCCATAGATTTAACGCGCGGCGGAAAACCCGCGTACATAATCAACCAGCGAATAAAGGGTTATGGCCATGGCCAGCCAGATCAGGGCCATGCTGACACCACCAGACAAATCAAGCATATGCGCACCAATAACGCCAATTTGTGCACCGCCCTGAATCACCGCCTTGATTTTCCCCGACAGGCGCGCACCGATTTGCACCCCGCGGGACGCCGCCATAATACGCGCGTACGAAACAATAATATCGCGAAACAAAAACGGAAAAATCATCCATAACGGCATCCAGCCCGCCGCCGCGAAAGCCATAAAAACGCTAAGGCGGTAAAGACTGTCACACATTGGATCCAGCGCCTGGCCAAGGCCGGAGGCCTGATTCATTTTGCGTGCCGTCCAGCCATCAAGAAGGTCGGTAACCTCGCCCAATATTGCCAGAACAAGAACAATCATCAATCCGGGTGAAACCGGATAGGCCAGAAGATAAAATATACCAAGACCCAGTGCGATACGCGACAGGGTGAGAAGATTGGCCGGTGTCAAAAAAGATGTGGTTTTCATAAGCTGTTCCTAATCCAAAAATGGCGCGCGCAACAGCGCCTTTGTCACCTGCGCAAAACCCCTGGCCGCATCCTCTTTGGTCACAAAGGCCGGCAGATCACTTTCAGGCAGGTCAAATGTGCTGATCGCGCTGACGCCGACGGAGAGAGGAAAAGCCTTGAACAGCGGTACATCATTGGGTGAATCGCCCATATAGATCGCCGCGTCTTTAATGTCCTCAAGGGCTACGTTTTGCGTTATTTTCAGCCACCGTTCAAACATGGTGCGCTTGTCATAAGTCCCGAACCAGGCATTGACGTGAATCGAGCTGACCTTGGCGGTTGCGCCCGCATCGGCAAACCGCGCGGCAATGGCGTGCGCCACATCCAGCGGTAAAGGCGGCACATCTTCACAAAAATCCACCGCCACATCACTAGCCCGCCAGGGTGTGTCCTGCGCCAGAGCGGTGCCGGGAAAATCGGCCATAATGTCTTTGGCAATCTCTTTCAAGCGCCGCAGGCCCGCTTCACGCACCACCGCCTCATCCTGCCATAGCTGGCGGATATGCGCCCCGTCACGATAAAAGCACAAGGCCCCGTTTTCACCGACCACCGCATCAATGGGGAAAAACCGCGCCATCATATCGCACCAGCCCGCCGGGCGCCCGGTAATCAACACCACTTTGCGCCCGCTTTGGCGTACATCTTCCAGCGCCTGATAACTCGATGCGGGCCATTGGCCGTGCGCCGTAATGGTGTCGTCAATATCAGACAAAAGATAGCCGACGCGGGCGAGCGCTTTTTCCGGGAATTTACTAAACGGCTTCATGGATAAAATATCCTATTGCTCATCATGAAAATAATCATAAATGGTTTTGGCCATGCGCTTTGACACTCCTTCGGCGGCCTCCAGATCGACCAGTTTGGCGCTGGCCACCGCCTTGGCAGAGCCAAAGCGCGCAAGCAAGGCTTTTTTGCGTAAAGGGCCAATGCCCGGCACCGCATCCAGCGGGTTGGTGTGCGCCGCTTTTGTGCGCCGCCGTCGATGCGCGCCAATGGCATAACGGTGCGCTTCATCGCGCAGACGTTGCAGGTAGTAAAGCACCGGGTCACGCATTTCCATGCGAAAGGGTTTTCGCCCGGGCAGGAAAAACTGTTCGCGTCCGGCGTCGCGCTCCACCCCCTTGGCGATCCCGACAACGGCAATATCGTCGGTGGAAATGCCCAGATCCTTCATCACCGCAAGGGTGGCGGATAATTGTCCAGCCCCGCCATCGATCAGCACCAGATCGGGCACAATGGCGGTGCCTTTTTCGCGCTCTTTTAAAAGGCGCGAAAACCGCCGGGTCAGCACTTCGCGCATCATCCCGTAATCATCGCCCGGGGTGATGTCTTTGGATTTGATATTAAAGGTCCGGTACTGATTTTTTTCAAATCCGTCCGGCCCGGCCACCACCATGCCGCCAACCGCCAATGTGCCGCTAATATGTGAGTTATCATAGATCTCAATACGCTGCGGTGGCGCTTTGAGGCCAAACACCTTGGCCACGCCTTCCAACTGGATTTTGCGGCTGGCCCCTTCGGCCAGACGCCGCCCCAGCGCATCGCGGGCATTATCAAGCGCCTGACGCATCAAATTCGCCTTTTGCCCGCGCCGGGGGCGTATAATATCAACATGCCGCCCGGCCCGCAGGCTCAAGGCTTCGGTCAGAAGATCAGCTTCGGGCAGATCGTGACTGACCATCAATATTTTCGGCGGGCGCTTATTCTCGTAAAACTGCGCCAAAAAGGCCCCCAATACCTCTTCGGGAGTCGCCGCCTTGTCATGGCGCGGAAAATAAGCCCGCTCGCCCCAGTTTTGCCCGGCGCGATAGAAAAACATCCGCACACAGGTCTGCCCGCTTTGCCTGTGCAGGGCGGCAAGGTCGGCATCAACAATACCCGCCGGATTAACATCCTGGCGCGCCGTTACCGCGCTCAAGGCGCGAATACGGTCACGTAGATCCGCCGCCCGCTCAAAGTCCTGCACGGCGGCGGCGGCCTGCATTTGCCGGTTAAGCGCTTCGTGCAGGGCATCTGAGCGCCCGTGTAAAAAATCCGCCGCCTCGGCCACCAATTGCGCATAATCCTCAAGATGAATTTCGCCCGTACACGGCGCGGCGCAGCGTTTGATCTGGTGCAACATGCATGGCCGGGTGCGGCCTTCGAAAACCGAATCCGAGCAGGTGCGCAGCAAAAATGCCTTTTGCAATATATCCAAAGTCTGATTGACCGCCGAGGCGCTGGCAAAGGGGCCAAAATATTCACCTTTGATAGAATGTGCGCCCCGGTGTTTCAGCACCTGCGCCGCCTTGTGGTCCTTGCGCAGCACAATATAGGGAAAGGATTTATCATCGCGCAGCAAAATATTATAGCGCGGCTTTAGCCGTTTTATGAGGTTGGCCTCAAGCAATAAGGCCTCGGTCTCGGTCTCGGTAAGGACAAACTCCATGCTCCGCGTGGCGCTGATCATGCGGGCGATACGGACCGACTGGCGCTCCGGCCGGGTATAATTCACCACCCGTTTTTTAAGGTTTTTCGCCTTGCCCACATAAAGCACATCCCCGTGCGCCCCCAGCATCCGATAAACGCCGGGCTTGCCGGGCAGACGGCGCACATGATCTGCGATCAGGGCCGCGCCTTGCAACGCACCGGAAGATGGCACCGTTTCAGTCATAACCCCATGATACCCGCTTGATGATATTCAGCCAGCGTGCGGCTCAGTTATGATCTTCACGCACCCGGCATATCTCCACCCCAGCGGCATTGGCGGCGGCCAATGCGTTGGGTTTTTCAATGCGCACCCGAACGGCCAAAACCCGGCGGTCCCGCAAACACCAGTCGGCCAGCCGTTCGGCCAGGGTTTCGACCAATTGCACATGCCCGGCGCGGGCAAGATCGCGTGCCTTATTGGCCACCGCTTCATAATCGATGGTTTCCGCCAGACGGTCATCTTGCGGGCGCATGCCCCCGACATCCAGATAGACATCAATAAATATCGGCTGAGTGCCTTCGTGCTCATGCGGGTGCACCCCGATTGAGGCATCAACCCGCAGGCCTTTGACAAATATCTGCATGCTGGCCCCATTGCTCATTCGCTGACCCCGTCAATATCGGCGGTACGCCATAATAAATGCTGGCCACCATCGACAATAATCATCTGGCCGGTCACCGCCTGCGCTTCGAGTAAATAACGCACAGCACGAACAATTTCAGGCGCAGGCGAGCCGGTTTGCAGCAAGGTGGCGCGCACCTGGCGTTCAAAATCCTCTTCGCTTTGACGGGCATTGCGCAAAGTTGGCCCCGGCGCCACCGCATTGACCCGTATGGCCGGTGCCAACGCCTGGGCCAGTGTGCGCGTTGCCGCCTCCAAAGCCGCCTTGGAGAGGAAATAACTGAAAAAATGGGGGCTGGGTTTGCGCACCCGCTGGTCGATCAGATTAATCACACTGGCCGGTGCGTCGCCGTCCACTTGCGCGGCAAATGCCTTGGCCAGAAAAACCGGCGCGCGCAAATTGGCGTGCATGTGCTGATCCCAAAGATCGTGCTCCAGCGTTTGCAAACGATCATCGACAAAGTGCGATGCATTATTGATCAAGGCGGTGAGCGGGCCAACCGTTGCGCGCGCCGCATCAATAAGGGCCGCCGGCGCATCGGGAAGGCTCAAATCAGCCTGCACGCTGGCGGCCGTTCCGCCTGTATCGGTGATTGATTTGACAACCTCTTGCGCCGCCTCCGCTGAGCGGCGGTAATGCACCGCAACGGCCCAGCCATCTTCGCCCAGCGCCAGCGCCAGCGCCCGGCCAATGCGCGTCCCGGCCCCGGTGATCAGCACCGCGCGGGTTGTCATAACACCCCGGCGCGCAGCATCAGCCCGGCGATATAGGCCCCATAGCCCACAAGTAATAGCAGCCCGAGGGGCCAGCGCAGTTTGATCCGGGCAAGCGAGAAAATCCCCAATAAGGCCGCAGAACCCAGCATCACCCATAAATCATAGTGCTGAATACTCTGCGGTACAGCCAGATCACCAACCATGGATGATGCCCCGCCAACGGCAAATATATTAAAAATATTCGAGCCAAAAGCATTACCCACGGCCAAGTCGCTGTGGCGGCGCAAAGCCGCAATCACTGATGTGGCCAATTCGGGCAGGGAGGTGCTGATAGCCACAATGCTCAGGCCGATCACCGCCGTTGAAACATGCATGCTTTGGGCGATGCTGACCGCATGACTGCCCACAAGCTGTCCACCAAAGGGCAGGCCGACAACGCCAAAAAGAATAAATGCAAAGACCACCCAGGGACGCCTTGGCAGGCCGGGCATATGTTCCACATCGGCCAATTCGCGCACATCCGCCGCCGCTTTGCCAGCCCGCGCCTCGAAAAAGAGATAGGCAAGATAAAGGATAATCAGAGCAAACAACAAAGCGCCCTGCCAAAAGCTGATGGTTCCGCGCAGCGCCATAAAGGTGAATATCAGCGAAGCGATAAGGGCAATCAGGACATTGCGCCCGGTCCCCGACGAAGACGTGCATATGGGGTAAATCAAGGCAGGTACGCCCAGAACAAGCAGCATGTTGGCAATGTTCGAGCCAACAATATTACCCACCGCCAGCCCCGGTTCGCCATGCAAGGTAGCCCCGACACTGATCACCAGTTCCGGCGCAGACGTGCCCAGCGCCACAATGGTCAAACCGATAATCAGCGGCGGCACACCCCAGTTTTTTGCCAAGGATGCCGACCCGCGCACAAGAATATCGCCCGAGAACAACAGAACAACCACACCGACAACAAGCCAGATGAAATGAATATAAACGGGCATACTCTTCCCTTAAGACGTCCGGCACATGCACCGGTCTTGATAAGGGCGCAAGTGTGCCGGAGCCACCGATAAAAGAAAAGAGGCAGGTGCATGTTGCGCAAAAAGAAAATTAAAAAAAGCCGTTTTCCTTTTGTAAATACTTAAAGTTGTATTTATACGAATCGCTACCATTAACCCAAAGGAATATCGCCATGCCCGATGCCCACCCGCAAACAAATACAAAAAGCAAAACCGCCAAACCCCAGACGGTAAAAACAAGGACTGGCATTACCCTGCCGGAAAAACTGACCGGGCGGCTTGATGATATAGGGCATCAGGTTCGCACCTCACTGACGGATATTATGGGCATGGCGCGGCTGTTGCAGGAAACCGCCTTGAACGAGGAGCAAGCTGATTATGCCGACACCATTACCCGCTCCAGCCACGAATTGTTATTGCTGGTGGATAATTGCCTTGATCTGGAACGATTGGAAAATGGCACTTTGGGGGTCAGTGAAGAACAGTTTGGAATCACCGAGGCCCTGTTATCGATGATTGAACGCATCCGCCCGACAGCGGCGGCCGCCGCCATGCCGATCAGTCTTGAATTTGCCCCGGACATTGATCACCACATTTGTTGCGACAAGGCCCGGCTTTCACAAATGGTTTACAACCTTGCCGCCTATCTTATTGCCAACAGCCAAAAGGGCGTGTTGCGCATGGCCGCGTCTTTAAGTGAGGACGAATGGGGCGATCATTTAACGCTGGTTTTGAGCGCCGGCAAACCTTTAGAGACAAAAACAGATAGTGAAAAGCAAGGGAATATCGCCCTTGAAATGAGTAAAAAACTGGCCCGGCTGATGGGCGGTGACATCACTATTGAGCAACAGGAAAAGCAAAACATTTGCGCCACCGTTCACATTCGCGTTTCCACCACAGCCCAGGAAGAAGAAAACGCTGAACCGGAAAGAAAAGTCCGCCTGCTTGTGGCCGAAGACAGCCGCGCCAACCAACGCCTGATTGGCCTGATCCTCTCCAAACTTGGCTATGACTATGACATGGTTGCCAATGGTGCCGAAGCCGTCGACGCGATTAATACCAGCCATTTTGATATGATCCTGATGGACCTGCACATGCCGGTTATGGACGGGTTTGCCGCCACCCGGGCCATTCGGGCGCTGGACGATGGGCGTGCCCGCACGCCGATTATTGCCCTGACAGCCGATGTCAGACCCCAGGCCCGCACCGAAGTTTTGAGCGCGGGCATGGATGCTTATCTGATCAAGCCCATTGATGTGCCCAAGCTGGCCCAGACAGTCGAAGACATGATGCTGCGCAATCGCACCGGGGGGACGCATGTGCCGGTCCAGCGCGCCAGCGCCTGAGCAAAACGCTCACGCTGGCGTGCTTTGCGCCGATCACCCAAAACTTACCAATATGGGTGTGTTGCCCGCCATCAAAACCTTTGGACTTCTTTAACTTTGGTTAACGGGATTCCCATAGCCTGCAAATACGTTAATAATACCATATCAGAAGCGGCCAAAGCCGCTTGGCGACAATTTAAAGGGAGGGGCTCATGCGGGTACTCTTGATTGAGGATGATCACGCCACGGCACAAATGATCAAATTGATGTTGAAATCAGAAGGCTTTGTCATCGATACAACCGAGCTGGGCGAAGAGGGTGTCGATATTGGTAAAATCTATGATTACGATATCATTCTTCTGGATTTGCAATTACCGGATATGCCCGGCTCTGAAGTCCTCAAGAAATTACGCCTTTCCAAGGTGGAAACCCCGGTCATTATTTTGTCGGGAACCTCTGACACCGAAGTGAAGATCAAAAACCTGGGATTTGGTGCGGATGATTATCTGACCAAACCTTTTAACAAAGGCGAGCTGATAGCCCGTATCCGCGCCGTGGTGCGGCGCTCCAAAGGTCATGCCCAATCGCTCATTACCACCGGGCCGGTTTGCGTCAATCTTGATGCCAAAACCGTTGAGATCAATAAACAGCGCATACACCTGACCAGCAAGGAATATGAGATTCTGGAACTCTTATCCTTGCGTAAAGGATCAACCCTGACCAAGGAAATGTTCCTCAATCACCTTTATAACGGTATGGATGAACCGGAACAGAAAATCATTGACGTGTTTATCTGCAAATTGCGTAAGAAAATTGCCGATGCCACTGGCAATAAAGACTTTATTGAAACCGTCTGGGGGCGCGGCTATGTGCTGAATGACCCCAAAGAAGAAGCGGCATAGACGAAAACACATAACATAGAGCACATTGAAAACGGCCCCCTTCGGGGGTCGTTTTTTATTTAACCGGCAATGGCCTGCGCTTTTTTCTTTCAAATATGAACACTTTTTTACGCGCCGCCAGAATCTTTGGATTTGTTTAACTTTGGTTAAGGGGATTCACATAGCGTAACGATGGAGTTAACCATGACGCAGAAGAGCAAATAAAGTGATTCGGCGACAGTAAAGGGAGGGGCTCATGCGGGTTCTCTTGATCGAGGATGATCGCGCAACAGCGCAAATGATTGAACTGATGTTAAAGCCGGAAGGGTTTATCATCGACACAACAGAACTGGGAGAAGACGGCGTCGAAATCGGCAAGATTTATGATCACGACATTATCCTTCTGGATCTGCAATTACCGGACATGTCCGGCTCTGATGTGTTAAAACAATTACGGCTGGCCAAGGTGGAAACACCGGTGTTGATCCTGTCGGGCACCACCGATACCGAAGTTAAAGTCAAAAACCTGGGCTCTGGCGCAGACGATTATCTGACCAAACCTTTCCACAAGGATGAACTGGTCGCCCGCATCCGCGCCGTGGTGCGGCGCTCCAAAGGCCATGCCCAATCGCTCATCACCACCGGTTCGGTTTGTGTTAATCTTGATGCCAAAACCGTCGATGTAAACAAACAGCGCGTCCATTTGACCGGCAAGGAATACCAGATGCTGGAGCTTTTGTCCTTGCGCAAGGGGACAACCTTGACCAAGGAAATGTTCCTCAACCACCTTTATGGTGGCATGGATGAGCCGGAACTGAAAATCATTGATGTATTTATCTGCAAATTGCGCAGAAAACTGGCCAATGCCACCGGCGGTGAACACTTTATCGAAACCGTTTGGGGGCGCGGCTATGTCCTGCGCGACCCGGAAAGAGAAGCCGCATAAACCCTCGCGCGACACCATGATGAAAACGGCCCCTCGCGGGGCCGTTTTTATGCCTGAATTATCGTAAAAACGAGGACTGCCCTCTATTAAGCGACTTTCGCGGCCGGACGGTCTTTGCGCACATAAAGCCCGCGTTTTCCCGGCACAGGCGCAAACGCATCGCTTAGCCCCATAACCGTTTCTGCCGCCCCCAAAAACAAATACCCGTCCGGAGCCAACGCCTGAGACAGGCGATTAAGAATATCTGATTTGGTGGCCTGATCGAAATAGATCAGGACATTGCGGCAGAAAATAACATCAAAAGTGCCCATGGTGCGAAAGTTTTCCAGAAGATTGAACTTTCTAAACGTGATGTTTTGCCGCAAAGACGGATCGATCCGCCACAAATCGCCAGCCTTTTCAAAATATTTGACCAGCAATTGCACCGGCAAACCCCGTTGCACTTCGAATTGCGTATAAAGGCCGGTTTTGGCTTTTTCCAACACCTTGTCAGAAATATCTGTGGCCAGAATATCTACATTCATACCGTTCATGCGCGGCGCTTCTTCCTTGGCGATCATGGCGATCGAATAAGGTTCCTGGCCACTGGATGCAGCGGCGCACCAGATTTTGGCTTTCGCACCGGGGCGCCGGTTGGCGCTTAAATGCGGAATGACCTCCGTTTTGAACAATTCAAACGGCGTTTTGTCACGAAAGAAAAATGTTTCATTGGTGGTCATCGCTTCGGTGACCTGCCAGTTCAGCCCCTCATTGGGCCGGGTGCGCATGGCGCGCACCAACTCCTCGACCGAACCATACCCTTCGCGCCGGGCAATCGGTGACAAACGGCTATCCAGAAGATAGCCTTTGTCAGGCGACAATACGTGGCCGGACTTCTTTTTGAGCATTTGAACAAGAAATGCGAAGTCTTCTGTATTCATTTTACCTGTTCTCCACTAACCATACGCAAAACCGTTGGTGCAACTTGTTTTAAGGGTTGAATGCTCTGGGCAAGACCCGCCCTGGCGATTGAGCCGGGCATGCCCCAAACCACAGAAGTAGCTTCGTCCTGCGCAATAATGGCGGCCCCGGTTTTCACCATATTTTCCGCCCCCGCGCAGCCATCATGCCCCATGCCGGTCAACACAACGCCCAGCGCTTTATTGCCATAAATTTCAGCGGCAGAACGAAACATCGGATCAACCGCCGGTCGGCAATAATTCTCTGGCGGACGTTGATCCAGCCCGATCACAACGGTGGCGCCCTTGCGCCGCACCGTCATGTGATAATCACCCGGTGCCAAATAGACCCCGTTGGCCTTGACCGGCATGCCATCACGCCCCTCGACCACCAGTTTACGCGAGGCCTTGGTCAGGTGTTCGGCCAGAACCTTGGTAAAGGCCTTTGGCATGTGCTGGGTAATAAAAATTGGAATATCAAGTTTTGGTCCCAAAACGGCCATAACATCACGCAAAGCCTGCGGGCCGCCGGTAGATGAGCCGATAAACAGGGCCTGCGCTTTGGGGCGGGGCCCTTTTTGTGCGGGCACGCGGTTGACCCTGGCCGGCGGGGCGGCCGTGGCGCGCGCAGGCGCGGCGCGCCGGTGCTTGACCTCGCCCAAGGCGCGTACTTTGGCGATCAGGGCATCGCGAAAATCATTGGCACTGGCCAAAGTACTTGATTCAGGTTTGGGAACATAATCAGCCGCGCCTTTCGATAAGGCGCGCAAGGTAATATCGGCATTGCGATGCGTCAGTGTCGAGGCCATAACCACTTTGCTTGACGGAGAGGCTTTGAGGATTTGCGGCAAGGCGCTCAAGCCATCGAGCCGGGGCATTTCAATATCGAGAATAACCACGTCGGGTTTATATTGCTGCGCCGCTTTGATGGCCAATTCGCCATCACTGGCCTTGGCAACGATTTCAATATCTTTTTCCGCGCTCAGCCAGCGCGCAACCAAGCCGCGCACAACCGCCGAATCATCCGTTACGAGAACGGTGATTGTCTTGCCAGACGATGCCTCCGAAGGCGCCGCATATGAAGGGTTGTGCACCATATGCTCAGACCAGCCCCGCTTCAGCAAATTTGGCGTTCAGAATGTCTCCGTCAAAGGGTTTCATAATATATTCATTGGCCCCGGCGCGCAGTGCTTCGGAAATGTGGCCCATATCATTTTCGGTTGTGCAAAAAACAACAATCGGCTGATCGCCACCACTTTCTTTGCGCAACGCGCGTAAAAAATCGATGCCGCTCATCACCGGCATATTCCAGTCCAGAAGAATGGCGTCAGGCATGGTTTTGCGGCAATGCTCCAGCGCCTGCGCGCCGTCAGCGGCCTCGTCGCAATCAAATTCCATACCTTCGAGAATTCTGCGGGCCACTTTGCGGATAACCCGTGAATCGTCAACTACAAGGCAGTTTTTCATAGCTCTTCCATCCCTATATGCACCCTGAATAATCAGGCTGCTTGTGCGCTTGGCGTCTCGACATTCAACATCTTCTTGATGTCGAGAATAATCAGCAACCGTTTATCAAGACGGTAAATACCTTTTGACACCGCTTGCCATTGCGGATCCATATTGCACGGAACTGCTTCACAATTCCTTTCCAAGAGGCGTAAAACTTCACCGACCTTGTCAATCAACAGGCTGTAGGACTCATTTTCGATCTCCACACCAACGGCCATGCAAGGTTTGTCCTCGTCTTCGCGGGGCGGCAGGCCGAGGCGCTGGCGCGCATCAATTGCCGTGACAATACGGCCCCGTAAATTCAGAACCCCACGCACTTCGGGCGGCGCCATGGGCACGGCGGTCAGGCATTGGGGTTGAAATACGTCATGAATATCCGTGACCTCGATACCGAAAAGCTGATCAGCAATTTCAACGGTTACATATTCCTGGCTGTCCGCATTGATGTGGATGGATTGTTCTTCGGACTCGCTCATGCCGCTTCTCCTTGGGATTGTAAGACATAATCGATTGTGGATATGAGCGATTCGCGGTCCGCTTTACGCACAATATCGGTAAAGGCCTCTGTTGCGCCGATCCGGTCGAGATCATTTTGCGCCAGCGCCGAAAGCGCCAGCCGCGGTACATGGGACCAGCGCTCGTCATCGGCAAGTTTGGTGGCAAAGGCGACGCCGGTTTCGTCGGGCATTTCAATATCAGAAACAATGACATCAAATTCAGCACCCCCAGTATTCAGCTCCCACGCCTGGGCGGCGCTGCTGACCGCGGTCACCTCATAGCCCGCCGCGCTGATTAATGGCGCGACCATATTGCGGAAAAACGCATTATCATCGACCAGCAAAACCCGGCGCTTTTGAATCGATTCCGATTCATCACCCTTTTTGGCAACCTCAAACCAGTCATGGAAGGCCTGGGCCAGGTAATACCCGACATCAATAACCTCGGTGGCCTTGCCTTTAAGAACCGCTGCACCGATCACCCCTGGTGCGCTGCCGCTCATTTCAACATCAAGAACTTCTTCAACAATATCAATAATTTCATCAACAACCAGGCCGACAGAGCGCCCCCCATCAGTAAAGACCAGAACCGACTGATGGGTTTTATCCGCCAGTTCCGCATAGCCGCCGACATGAACCAGCGGCATCAGGCCGCCACGATATTGCACGAGCTGTTCGCCATTAACCTCTTCCACCGTGCTGGTTTCTATTTCCTCCAACCGGGTAACCAGGCTCAACGGTACCGCTTTTGGTTCATTACCACCTGCGTTGAATAACAGCATGGCTGTTTTCTCGCTCCCGGATTCCACGGCACGGTCTTCGGCCTTTGTGGTTTTTTCAATCTCGTCGCTGGCGCTGACGGCCTTGGCCACGCCATTTGGATCAATGATCATAATCACCGATCCATCGCCCAAAATCGTATTGCCAGAGAATACGGAAATATTGCTCAATATATTGGCCAGCGGTTTAACAACAATTTCTTCTGTGTCGAAAACATTATCGACGACAACCCCGAAACGCTGTTCCCCAACCACCATAACCACAACAAAAGCGGTGTCACTTTGTGTCTGCGCTCTGGGCAGACCCAAAACATCGGCAAGATCGACCAACGGCAGCAAGGTGTCGCGCAAACGCAGCACCCGGGTGTCGTGAATATGCTCAACCTGATGCTCCCCGTCAGGGCTGGTACGCACCAGTTCCAGAATGGAAAGTTGCGGAATGGCAAAGCGGCCATTTGCTGATTCGACAATCAGCGCCGAAACAATCGCCAGGGTAAGCGGAATTTTGATTTTAAATGTTGTGCCTTCGCCATCAACCGATGACAAATCTATCGTGCCGCCAATTTGCTCAATATTCGAGCGCACAACATCCATGCCCACGCCGCGCCCGGAAATCGATGTCACCTTGGCCGCCGTTGACAGGCCGGCGGCAAAAACCAGCCGGTGGATCTGGTTTTCAGTCATTGTCTGCGCTTCGGCTTCGGTAATCACCCCGTTATCAATCGCTTTGCGACGAATTTTGGAGGTGGGCAGCCCGGCCCCGTCATCGGCAATTTCGATAACAATATGCCCGCCTTCATGATAGGCGGAAAGGTGGATCTGTCCGGCCTCAGGCTTGTTGGCCGCGCGGCGAATGTCCGCCGGTTCAATACCGTGATCACAGGAATTACGCACCATATGGGTTAAAGGATCACGAATCAGCTCCAGCACCTGCCGGTCCAGCTCTGTGCTTTCCCCACTCATATGCAGGTCAATCGCCTTGCCAACCGCTTTGGACGAATCGCGCACGATCCGGGGTAGTTTTTTCCAGGCATTGCCGATTGGCTGCATCCGGGTTTTCATCACCCCGTCCTGCAATTCCGCGGTCACGCTGGACAAACGCTGCAAGGGTACTTTTATATCGCTATCGTCCATTGTGCGCACAATTTGCATTAATTGATTGCGGGTCAGGACCAGTTCCGAGACCATGGTCATCAGGTCTTCGATAACATCAACATTGACGCGAATGGATTGTGCCACCAGCGGATGGTCACCACCGCCCTGTTTGGCTTTTTCCGCTTCGCGTTTCTTTTTCTCTTCTTCGGCTTTTTTGGCTTCGGCTTCAGCTATTCTGGCTTCCTCTGCCAGTTTATCCAGATCCGGGCCATCGGCCTCCTGGAAGGCCTTTTCCAGATCCGCCAGCGATACCTCGCCCGGGCGCAAAGGACGATTGAGATCAGCATCGTATTCACCACCTGATTCACTGGACTCTACCGGCGCTTCGGTTTGCTCTGGCGCGGCCTCCACGGTTTCTTCAGGCGCTTCAGCCACCGTTTCAGGTTCAGCCACCGCTTCAGTGTCTTGCGCCACCGCGGCCCCTTTGCCTTCCGAGGCTTCGACCAGCGCCGCAATCATATCGGCGTCATCGCCTTCTGGCTCACTTTGTTCGGCTTCCAGATGATCCAGAATAACCCGCAACTGGTCAATCGATTCAAGGATCAATGTGACAGAGGCCGGGTTGGGCATCAGTGTTTTATCACGATATTTACCCAGCAGCGTTTCGCCGGCATGGGCCAGAGCTTCCAACCGGGGCAGTCCCAAAAAGCCGCACGTCCCCTTGATCGTATGGACCAGACGGAAAATATTATTCAGGGTTTCCTCATCGCCCGGGTCCTGCTCAAACTTGATCAGTTCCGCATCAACGGTTTCAAGGCTCTCAGCGGTTTCGGTCAGAAATTCGCCTAATAAATCATCCATGGAATATACTCCCCCCTTGGGTCACAGCCGCCATAAGGCCATCCGGTTATGTCCATCATTAACCGGAGTGGTTAAGAGGGTCCTAAAATGCTCTGAATACAGAGATTTATATACACTTTTTACGTGTATATAAATTATTCGCTATTTTTGGTAAGAATCGTGAAGTCAACACCATCAGGTGTTTCAACCGCTTCAGCCCGCCCGCCAAGCTCCCGCGCCAGCAATCCAGTGTAAAAAGGCTGGATGCTATGGCCATCAAACCCGTCTTCAGGGCATTGACCTTGCAAGATGGATTGAATTGTTGGTTTGAGTATGGTTTTGCCGCCGCGTACCGCAATGTGGACGCGTGCCATTGAATTACCTTCAATAGTAATTTCATTTTTTTTCAGCGCCGCCTCCTCGGCAAGAAGAGCCAGGTTAAGCAAAAGCCGGGCTTCAACTTTTGTCACTTCGGCAAAAGCGATACGCCAATCGAGCTTGATGTCAGAAATTTTATACAAATCTTCGACCACCTCTCTTAGTGTGTCTGTAAAAATATTGCCCTTAATGGCTGTCGCCGAGCCAAAAGCCAGTCGGGAAAAATTAAGTTTGGCCATGGCCAGATTGACATGCTCGTGTAGCATCTGACTTGCGTCTTCACGCAAACTGCCTTTGGCATGTTCTTCCAGATACTCCAGCGTCATTCCTATCGTACCCAGAGGCCCGGCAAAATCATGGCCCATCCGCGAACATAATATGGCCGCAAGGTCCAGGGGCGATATATCATAGGGTTCAATATTTTCGGGCATGAGCGTAACTCGGCTTTCTCAATGGTGTTGCATCTGTGTACAGGCTGACGCCAGAGGCTTACCAAGAGATGAAAAAACACCGCTGATGTGAAAAAATACACGCAACTGGGGCAAAACCTTGGATTCAGCAAGAGTTTGCGCCATTGTGCCTCGCCGGGCAGTGAGACTTTCTTAACCCGGATTGTGTTGTCTACGCAAAACACACGACAAACTGAAAAAGGGCAAACCTGACATGATCTTGGACATTGTGCATGAGCGGCGTTTTGAGCCGGCCCGGATTGCCTTTTTTGCCCTGATGATTATTCCCGCCGGCTTGCTGGCCCTGGCTGTTATTAATCTTGGCAGCAACGCAAAGACAACGCATAAGCCAGCCCATACAGTAACTGCCAGCCTCGCCGTGCCTGCGCCCATACCTGTTCCGCCGGATATGGCGGCGCTGGAGCAGGCCGCTTTTCGCGCCGACGCATGGTCCCGGCTGCAAAACCTCACGCACAAATCCGTGCGCGTCAAACCCGGCGCGACCCTGGCCGGCCTGTTACAGGATGAAGGCATCAGCCGCAGCGAGACCGCCTCGGCAATCAGCGCCCTGGCCCGGGTCTATAACTTGCGTCACTTGCGCGCCGGACAAAATCTGGCGCTAACGCTGGAAACACCACAAAAGACAGTGGCACCCGGTGAAACGCCTGCGCCGGTGCGTCTGGCCGGGTTGATCGTACGCCCCGAAGCCACCAGAACGGTTGTGCTGGAACGCAATCACAATGGTGTGTTTAAAGCCAGAGCGCTGGAGATGGAAGTTCAGAAGCAAACCGCCCGCGCCGCCGGGAAAATCAACACCAGCCTTTATGTTGACGGCCTCGCCGCCGGGGCCAGCGATGCGACCATTGCCGAATTTGCCCAACTTTTTGCCTATTCCGTTGACTTTCAACGTGGCATGCGGCCCGGCGATGCGTTTGATATTGTGTTTGAACAGGTTTTGGACGATCGGGGCAACCGGGTAAAAACCGGCAATATTCTTTACGCCATGCTGGCACCACGGGGCAAAGAACGGGCCTATTACCGCTTTGAAACAGCTGATGGCGATATTGGCTATTATGACAAGAACGGCCAGAGCGCCCGGCGGTTTTTAATGAAAACACCGGTTAAGGGTGCGCGTATTTCCTCGCGCTATGGGCGCCGCCACCACCCGGTTCTTGGCTATACAAAAATGCACAAGGGTATTGATTTTGCGGCCCCGCGCGGCACGCCGATTATGGCCGCCGGCAATGGCGTGGTCGAGCGCGCCAGCCGTTTTGGCTCGTTTGGCAATTATGTCCGTATTCGCCATGCCAATGGCTATAAAACCGCCTATGCCCATATGTCCCGTTTTGGCCGCGGTGTGCGCAAGGGCAAACACGTCCAGCAAGGACAAATCATTGGCTATATCGGGACCACTGGGCGCTCTACCGGGCCGCATTTGCATTACGAGGTTCTTAAAGGACGGCGCCAGGTCAACCCCATGACCGTCAATGTGCCAACGGGGCGCAAACTTAACGCCGCGGAGAAAAAACTTTTTGATCGCGAAAGATTACGCATTGATGCCTTGCGGACCACAACAATGGCGGCGCAAAAAACAGCGTCTGCATCAGCGGGTTAATTTTTCTTTTTCTTGTGTTTCTGTCTTTTCAGGAAAGCGGCTAATTTGGCTGATGACGGGCGACCGGCAAAGCCTTGTTCCGGCACAATAGATATTTTCAATACATGGTTATCCAGTATAATATTTTGTGCGTCAGCACGGCTAAGCTGCGCCCCGCGAATATCAGGCAAAGTGGATTTCTTACCCTTCGGCCGCGCCGACAAAGAGCGAATGGCGCTGCGTAAATTCAGGGCCGTATCAAGATAAACCCAGGCGGAGGGTTGGTCAGCTCCGCGCATGGCAAGGGTGACCGTATCACGATCAAGATCGACCGCCATATCGTGCGCGACCTCTGCCATGGCCGGGCGCAAATTGGCAAGGCCAATGCTTTGTGGTCCCAAAGGCGGAGCCGTCCCCGCCCGCCAGGCCGGCACCCCGCCTGGCGTCGCAACACTGAACAAAATTGGCCCGCCAATACGGGTCATGCGGACCATGACCGTGCCTTGATCATTTTTTAAAATGATATCACCTCGCGGACCGGGAACCCGGTGCAGGACATAAACCTCGCGCGCGCGTTCAAACCGAAACAATGTGGCGCCGCGGCGCGTATCAAGAATAAACGGCCGCCCCCCATTGGCCGCCTCAAACCGCGTTACCGTAACCGTATTGGCGGGGGGGGCATAGGCATCACGCAAGGCCTGCGACCCGGCATCGCCCGCCCGGGCAAAAGGCGCGCACAACACACCCAGAACCAACCCCAGTAAAAAAGCGGGCGCAGCAAAACCAAACATGGTAGAAAAAAACCGTGCGTTCATAAATTCACCCTGCGCGCGAACTGCGGCAGATTTTGGGCCATTGTGTATCTTCAAGGTCACAATCTAATACATGTGTTGCCCGCCATTAATCGATAATGTCGAGCCGGTGATAAAACCGGCATTGTCAGAAACAAGAAATTGTACGCCGCGGGCAATTTCATCGGCATTACCAAGACGGCCAACCGGGATGCGCGCGACAATTTTCTCCAAAACGTGCGGTGGTACAGCGGCAACCATATCCGTATCCACATAACCCGGCGCAATAGCATTGACCGTTATACCGCTGGCCGCCCCTTCCTGGGCCAAGGCTTTGGTAAAGCCGTGAATACCTGATTTTGCCGCCGCATAATTGACCTGGCCATATTGACCCGCTTGCCCATTTATCGAGCCTATATTGACAATCCGCCCAAAGCGGCGCGCCAACATGCCCGCCCACACGGCGCTGGACATATTATAACAGCCGCCAAGATTGACCGCGATGACCTTTTCCCAAGATTGCGGGGACATCCGCTTCATGGTGCCATCGCGGGTAATCCCGGCATTGTTGACCACAATATCAACGTCTCCCAAATCAGCCGCCACCCGGGCCACCCCGTCGGCGCAGGCCTGATAGTCCGACACATCCCATTTATAAACGCCAATGCCGGTTTTATCAGAAAACGCGCTGGCCGCCGCATCATTACCCGCATAAACCGCCGCCACGCTACATCCCGCTTTGGCCAGCCGTAGCGCTATCGCCTGACCAATACCGCGTGTGCCGCCTGTTACGATTGCCACTCTTGCCATGATCGCTCCCCTTTTGCGTGTGGATCAGCTTTGCAAATCGTGCATGAAAAGAAAAGGGCTGCATAATAATAAAGGCTTGCCCACAGCCGTCCGACTTGCCACATTACGGGTTTATTGACAAAGGCCTGCTATGCGCAAAACCCGTAATGAAAATGACCCGGTGGTGATTAAAAAATACGCCAATCGCCGTCTTTATGACACGGCCAAAAGCGCCTATGTCACCCTTGACGATCTGGCCGCCATGGTCCGGGCCGGGACTGATTTTGTGGTCCGGGATGCCAAAACCGGGGAGGATCTGACGCGCACAATCCTGACCCAGATTATTTTTGAGCAAGAAGGCCGGGACGGCCATTTATTGCCTGTTGATTTTTTGCGCCAACTGATCGGCTTTTATGGCGACAGCATGCAAGGCATGGTGCCGGGCTTTTTGGACATGAGCATGAAAACCCTGGCCGACAACCGTCACCGCATGCGCAAACAGATGAGCCAGGCCATGGGGCGCGAGTCTCTCAATCTGATCGAAGAGCAAATGCACAAGAACTTTGCCCTGTTTCAAAAAACCATGCAGATGTTTTCTCCTTTTACCATGGGGACCGGCGCGGATACGGCAAAAGAAAAAGCTGACGCACCTGCCAAAGATGATGATTTGAGCGCCCTGCGCGCGCAAATGGCCGCGATGCAGGAACAGCTCGACAAGCTGGATAAAAAAGGCTGATCGGCACTGTTTCGTTTTGAAACAGCGCGTAAGGTCCGCCGCGATAATATTATGGTTAATTGCCTCTTAACGGCACAAAACCACCCTTTCTTTGCCAAAATTCAAGGCACGGGTTTTGCGCGCCATTGCGCATGGCAGCTATGGTATCATCTTTGGTCTATCCGGTTGCGGCGCAAAACCCGCCGCGGCGCCGCACGCGCAAAAACGCGGCAAAAAACCCACAAAAATCCATGCTGCCGGTCCCGGTTCAGCCGCGCACCCGCCACACCCCGTTGCCCGTATCAGGAAAGACCACTTTCTATCAGCCTGATTGCCGCTATCAGGCGCAGTGCCTTGCCGGATCTCCACGCCGGGGCCTTAAGGGCGACCCGCGTGAACAAGCGCGCATTCATGCGCTTTACGCCGCGCCCCCGGGCACAAAAGTGGCGCGCACAGTGCGCTGGGCTTAAGACCGTATATTTAAATACAAACTTATATAAAATTTATCCGCCGCGTTTACGTCATAATAAGGCGATGCTGTTAGGCTCTCTTCTGACACGGATGTTACCGCAGTTTTGAGACGCCCTTATGAAGTCACTTGCCGCCCATATTGATACACTGGAACCGCGCCGGTTCAGTGGCCGCATCACCGCCGTTAATGGCATGATGGTCGAAGCATCCGGCCCGGCAAGTGCACTGGAACTTGGCGCGCGGGGTGCGGCGCAAACCCGCCACGGCCCCGTCTCCTGCGAAGTTGTCGGCTTTCGCGGCTCCCATGCCCTGATGATGCCTTTCGGGCCGATGGAAGGCATGCGCGCCGGAACCCGGATGGACATTGACCCGGATGGGGCCTTTGTGCGCCCGAGCAGTGCCTGGCTTGGGCGAGTGGTTGATGCGTTTGGCACCCCGCTGGATGACGGCCCGCCGCTGATAAATGGTATGCACGCTTACCGCCTGCGGGGCCGTCCGCCCGCCGCCCACACCCGCACACGGGTTGGCGAGCGCATGGACACGGGCGTGCGCGCCATCAACACGTTTACGCAAATATGCAAAGGCCAGCGCATGGGTGTTTTTGCCGGCTCCGGGGTTGGCAAATCGGTATTGATGTCAATGCTGGCGAAAAATGCTGATTGTGATGTGACAGTTATCGGCCTGATTGGCGAACGGGGCCGCGAGGTCAAGGAATTTATCGATGATGTGCTGGGGCCAGAGGGCTTGAAGCGCGCCGTTGTTGTTGTCGCCACGTCTGATGAACCGGCCTTGAAACGCCGCCAGGCGGCGCAACTGACCCTGACCATATCAGAATTTTTCCGTGATCAGGGCAAGCATGTTTTATGCTTGATGGATTCGGTTACCCGCTTTGCCATGGCCCAGCGCGAAATTGGTCTGGCCGCAGGCGAGCCACCAACCACCAGAGGCTACACGCCATCGGTCTTTAATGAATTGCCACGGCTTTTGGAGCGCGCCGGGCCGGGCAGACGCACCGATGGCCGCCCGGAAGGGGCGATTACCGGTATTTTTACCGTTCTGGTCGATGGCGATGATCATAATGAACCCATTGCCGACGCGGCGCGGGGTATTCTGGATGGTCATATTGTCATGGAGCGGGCGATTGCCGAACGGGGCCGCTTTCCCGCCATTAACATCCTTAAAAGCATTTCGCGCACCATGCCCGGATGCTGCCGCGACGATGAATTGCCGCTGATCAAAGAGGCCCGCCGGGCCTTGGCTGATTATGCCGATATGGAAGAACTGATCCGGCTTGGGGCCTATGCCCGCGGATCAAACGAGGGCGTTGATCGCGCCATCGCATTGAATGAACCGCTGGAAGCGTTTTTAGCGCAGAGTAAAGAAGAAGCCACCTCAACCGAGGAGAGCTTCCACCGCCTGCGTGCGATTATGGGTGACAATAACGGACCGGAACAACCGGTCGTATGATGGAGGGATAAATGCGCAATTTTGCATCTTTGGTGAAACTGGCCCGTTTCAAGGTCGAGGAAATGCAAAAACGAATGGCCGTGCTCGATGAAGCGCGCGCCGCTCTTGAGGACCGGGCCGCCGATCTGGAACGGCGGGTGCCCGAAGAGCAGGTCGCCGCCGGGGAAAGCCGCGAAGGTTTCTTGGCCTATGGCTCTTATGCCCAGGCAGTGATTGAGCGCAAAAACAATTTGCGCGCCTCAATGGTTGAGCTTGACGCCCAAACCGCCGCTTTGCGGGTGCAGCTTCAGGACGCGTTTCGCGAATTGAAAAAGTTTGAGCTGATGGAAGAGCGCCGCCTTAAAAAAATTGCTGCCGCGCAAAGCAAAGCCGAACAGGCCGATAGCGACGAAATCGCCGGCACGCGTGCGGCCCGGCGCGCGCGCGGCGTTTAAAAACAACTCCCTTCAAGGGCGTCCGGACGCCGTTTTGATGCCAAAAAGAATACTGATGGCACCAAAATAAATCAGCACGCGCACCAAAAGGGCGAGGCCATTGTCCCCGGCAAGACGCACCCAGGAGTCTGCCAAAGCGTTCCCTGCCGATCCGCCGGTGATCAGCGCATAGGCGCCGGGCAATAAAAGATCGGCCAACACGGCAATAATGACAGCCACGAACACCTGGCTATAGCGGCGCATGGCCCCGGTGCAAACCAGCGCAATCGCACTGATCAAAAACCAGTCCGCAGCGGTAAAACTGTGTTGTAACAATCCTGCATCCATTACACTTGCCCCACGACTTTGAGCTTTGCTTTAGGGTAAATTTCATTTTGCGACATGACAATAGTCTGCGCCCGAAAGCGCTCGACAATGGAACGGACATAGGGGCGGATCGCCGGTGATGTCAGCAAAACCGGCACATCTCCGGCCAGCGCCGCCGCATCAAAGGCATCGCGCACGGCGGCAATAAACTCATGCAGTTTTGACGGCGGCAAGGCCAGTTGTTGCGTGTCCCCATCACCGATAAGCGCTTCGGCAAAAGCCTGTTCCCATTCTGGCGACAAGCCAAGAATGGGCAAAGAGCCATCAGGCGCAGCAGCGGCATGGCAAAGCTGGCGCGCCAGACGCGTGCGGACATGTTCAATGATCGCTCCCAGATTCTGGGTGCTGGCACTGGCCTCGGCAATAGCCTCAAGAATAGCCGGCAAATCACGAATAGAGACCCGTTCTTTAAGCAGCCCTTGCAATATCTGTTGAATGCCCGAACGGCTGATTTGCGATGGTGATATGTCTTCAAGAAGTTTTTTATCCTCCTTGCCCAGACCCTCGAGAAGCTGTTCTGTTTGGGCAAAAGACAGAAGGTCGGGCATGCTGTCGCGTAGGATTTCCGTCAGATGCGTCGCCAGAACGGTTGCCGGATCGACAACTGTCAAGCCGCGAAACGACGCCTCTTCGCGCAAGGATTCGGTGATCCATGTAGCGGGCAGGCCAAAAGTCGGTTCCTTGACATGATCGCCGGGCAGATCAACCTGCGCCCCAGTCGGGTCCATAACCAGTAAATGCCCCAGTTTAAGCAATCCTGATCCGGCTTCTATTTCCTTGACCCGGATAACATATTGATCGGCCTCCAATTGCATATTGTCCAAAATACGCACCGGTGGCATGACAAAGCCCATATCCTGGGCCATTTGTTTGCGCAGCGCCTTGATCTGGTCGGTCAGACGCCGCCCTTCCATATCATTGATCAGGCTAAGAACATTATAGCCCAGTTCAATTTTCAACCCATCAATATGCAGACTGTCGGTAATGGGCGCGTCTTTCTCTTCCTCTTCGGCGGCGCTCTTGGCAGTTTTGTTTTCCTCCTGAACCGCTTCGTGTTTTTTGCGTACATATAAAAACCAGGCGCTGCCGCCAAAAAGCGCCGACATCAGGGAAAACGGGATAAACGGCATGCCCGGTAAAAGCGCCGCCATAAACGCAATACCGGCAACCAGGCTCAAGCCTTGTGGATAGCCCGACAATTGTGCCACCAGCGCCTTGTCCGCCGCCCCTTCAACGCCCGCTTTGGATACCAGAAGACCTGCCGCAACCGAAATCACCAATGCCGGGATCTGGCTGACCAGACCATCACCAATGGTCAGCATGGTATAATTCGATGCCGCCTGGGCAAACGGCATGCCCTCCTGACCGACGCCGATAATCATGCCGCCAATAATGTTGATCGCCGTGATCATAAGACCGGCCACCGCATCGCCGCGCACAAATTTCGAGGCCCCGTCCATGGAACCGAAAAAGTTCGATTCCGCCTCCAGGTCTTTGCGTTTTTGCCGCGCCGCATCCTCATCCAGAAGCCCAGCGCTCAAATCCGCATCAATGGCCATTTGTTTGCCCGGCATGGCATCAAGAGAAAACCGCGCCGCCACTTCGGCAATCCGCCCGGAGCCTTTGGTGATCACCACAAAATTGACAATGACGAGAATGATAAAGACGATGATGCCGATAACATAATTGCCCTGGGTGATAAAATCGCCAAACGCCTTGATAATCTGCCCAGCCGCATCCGGCCCCCGCGACCCGTCAGACAGGATCAACCGTGTCGAGGCCAGATTAAGCCCCAATCTGAGCATTGTTGAAAGAAGTAAAACAGAAGGAAAAGCGCTGAATTCCAACGGCTTGCGGATAAATAAGGCAGTCATCAACACCAGAACAGAAAACGAGATCGATACCGCCAGCGCAATATCCAAAAGCCATTTTGGCATGGGCACAATCAGCATGAGCAAAATAGCAATAATGCCAAGCGCCAGCGCCACATCACCGCGCAGGGCGGCCTTGAAAAACCGCCGCACGTCCAACGCCGTTGGTGATGCTGTTGGCACCGATTCAGACATTAGCTAGCCTCATCCTTTTAAAGCGCGCCTGCGGCCCGGCTGTCCCCCGGTTGCGGAACCTCCACGCCATGGCCGGCATAAAGTTTGAGTTTATTGCGCAAGGTTCTTATTGAAATGCCCAAAATATTCGCCGCATGGGTGCGGTTGCCAAGGCAGTGATCGAGCGTATCCAAAATAAGGTCCTGTTCGACCTGGGCCACGGTTTGCCCGACGACGCCCAGTGCGGCGCGCTGCGCCGCCCCGGCCGCATGATGGCTCATTGCATTATCAGCGCCGTGCCCGGTATGGGTCGGCGCCGCGCCGATGACCGAGCCGTCAGGAGCACGTAAATCCTCTGCGGCAATAACATCGCCAGTAGCCAGAAGAACCGCACGATGCATGGAATTTTCCAGCTCCCGCACATTGCCCGGCCAGCTCCTGTTTAGCAGAACATGGCGCGCCTCATCGCTGATCGGGCGCGCCGGAACGCCATTGGCCGCCGCGTACGTAGCGCAAAAATGATCGGCCAGGGCCACAATATCGCCGGGCCGTTCACGAAGCGGCGGCAATTGCACATTGATGACGTTCAGCCGAAAAAATAAATCTTCGCGAAAGCTGCCATCCGCGACCGCTTTTTGCAGATCGCGATTGGACGTTGCCAATACGCGAATATCCACCTTGACCGGCTTGGTTCCGCCAACCCGGTCGATCTCGCGCTCTTGCAAGGCACGCAATAATTTGGCCTGCAGGCGCGTATCCATTTCGGAAATTTCATCGAGCAGCAACGTGCCGCCGCTGGCCTCTTCAAACTTGCCTACGCGGCGGGCAACCGCGCCGGTGAACGCGCCTTTTTCATGCCCGAACAATTCTGATTCGAGCAAATTATCAGGAATCGCCGCACAGTTTATCGAGATAAAGGGTTTGGCCGCCCGTTTTGACTTGCTGTGAATATGCCGCGCGATCACTTCCTTGCCCGATCCCGATTCACCGGTAATCAAAATAGACGCATTCGACGGGGCCACCTGTTCGGCCAGATCAACAATTTTACGCATGACCGGATCGCGGGCAATCATCGGGCGCGAGTCATCTGAAACCGCCGCCAAAACTGCCGCAATCAGCTCCGCATCCGGGGGCAAGGGAATAAATTCACGCGCCCCGGCACGGATGGAATCCGCCGCTTGCGTCGGTGTCGCTGACACACCGCAAGCAACGATTGGAATATGAATGCGTTCGTTTTGTAACGCCTCGTCCAGCGCCTTGATATCATGGCTGACATCAACCATTAAGAGGTCCGCCCCCTGCCCGGCCCGCAAGGCCTTCAAGGCCGTCGCAACCCCATCCACATGGGCCACTTTTGCGCCGCTTTTGACGGCAATGGATGTGGCCTCGCCAAGCTGTCCGCCCAGACTGCCTATAATCAATACCCGCATAATTTTCTCCTTCGTCGCCGCGCGCTATCAGGCGCTGCCGTCGCCATCCTTAATGATTTCAGTCATCGTCACGCCAAGTTGATCTTCGATCACCACCACCTCACCGCGCGCCACCAAGCGATTATTCACATAGATATCGATGGCCTCGCCGACTTTGCGATCCATCTCCAGAACCGAACCATGTTTGAGGTTCAGCAATTCATTCACATCAATCTGGGTCCGTCCAAGCACTGCGGAAATGCGCACGGGGACATCAAAAACCGGCTCCAGATCGGCGGCAATTTTTTGCTCCTCGACTTCTGGAGCAATCTCCGCTGGCGGGGCGGGCGGCGCTGGCTGCGCAGCAGCTTGCGCGGCCTCATCGGCCGCCGCATCATCGGCAAAGTCTTCCAGTTTCAGATCCGAATCGGGATCGGTTTCCGCTTCGGTTTCAGAATCAGACATTATTCTGTTCTCCAGTTGGGTTCAGTGGCGCGGCGAAAAGATCGCCTTGCGCAGACTCTTCATATTCCATGGCGGCCAGCCAGCCGCGTATGGCCGCATCAACCCTTTGCGCAATCTCTTCAGTATTGATGCAAACCTGCCCGTCAGCCCATTCAATGCTGACATCCCCGTGTTGTAATTCCGGGTCATCTGTAATCAGCAATGCGCCGACAAAATGTTCTTCCTTGCCCAGTTCGACAAGGCGCCCCCTGGCCTGCGGCGGCATATCCGGGGGACAGGAAATACGGATTTGCGGCGCGCCGCGCAAATCCTCAACCATGCTATGGATCAATTGGGTCACCCGCTCTTGCGGAAACCGCTCAAGCGCCGTGCCGGCAATTTTGCGGGCCGCCACCAAAACCAACTCCATTGCCTGGTTGCGACAGTGATCGCTTTGTGTTTTCAGATCCCCAAGCATCTGCGTGCATTTATCGGATATTTGCGCCAAATGCGCGACAGCCTCGGTGTCCTGAAGCGCTATTTCATCTTTGCGCCCGGCCTCATAAGCGGCCGCGCGCACCTCTTCAACTTCTTCTTTGGTATAGCTTTGACGCCATTTATCACCATCCCGCAAAACCTGCCCATCAGCGTCAAACACTGTGGAAAAGGAGAATTTCTGCGGGCTTTTTTTTGTGCTTTTCGTGACCATTTTAATAAATCAACTCATCATCCGCGCCGCCATCGGCAAGCAGAATTTCGCCCTTGGCAGCCAGATCCTTGGCCATATTGACCATGGCCTGTTGCGCCGCTTCAACGTCTTTAAGACGCACCGGCCCCATGGCCTCCATATCTTCACGCAGGATTTTGGCGGCACGCTCGGACATGTTGGAGAAGAAAAGATCGCGCAAGGTTTCCGACGCCCCCTTCATGGCCAGGCCCAATTGTTCCTTGTCAACCGCCCGCAACAATGTTTGCGCGCCACCCGGATCCAGCTTTTGCAAATCTTCAAAAACAAACATCAAGGAGCGGATACGTTCAGAGGCGTCCCGGTTACGCTCTTCCAATGCCGCCAGAAAACGGTTCTCTGTCTGGCGGTCAAAATTATTAAAAATTTCCGCCATCATTTCATGGCTGTCGCGTGAAGATGTGCGGGCCAGATTGGACATAAATTCGCGCCGCAATGTGGATTCAATTTCGTTCAGAATATCCCGCTGAACCGGCTCCATCCGCAACATGCGGGTAACAACCTCCAGTGAAAAATCCTCTGGCAAAGCGCTTAACACCCGCGCGGCATGGTCCGTTTTGACCTTGGAAAGAACAACCGCAACCGTTTGCGGATATTCGTTTTTAAGATAATTGGCCAACACGCTTTCATTGATATTACCCAGCTTGTCCCACATGGTCCGCCCGGCCGGACCACGAATTTCCTCCATGACCGTATCGACCTTGTCTTCGGGAAGAAAACTGGCGAGCAGACGCTGTGTGGCATCATAAGAGCCTGAAACAGACCCGGTTGATGACATCTGGCTGACGAAATCAACAATCAGATTCTCAACGGCTGATGAAGTGACCGTGCCCAGGTTTGACATGGCTTGAGAGACTTCCTTGATCTCCTCGTCATCCATAAGCTCCCACATTTTGTGGTGCTCTTCACCAAGCGACAACAAAATAATGGCCGCCTTGTCCGGACCGCTCAGGCGGCTGATATCACTGATTGGCGCACGTTTTTTGGAAGGAGGTGCCATAGTCTATTCCTCGTGCAGCCAGGTGCGTAAAATAGACATGGCTTCATCAGGGTGAGAATCAACTATTTTCGCCACCTTTTTAACCGATGACACTTTCACCTGGCCTTGAATTCTGGCCACATCAATGCTGTCATTATCATCATCGCCCGCCGTCGGTGCCGGCAGAATTGCCGGGGTCCCTGATTCATCAACCGCGGCGACAGAGCCAGGCAATTGCGGTAAATCAGTATTGCCGGCCGCCAAGGCGCCACCGGCAAGCACCGGACCACCACCACCAAGACCGGTAATTAGTGGCTTGCCGATAAAAATCATCAAGGCAATGGACACAACAGCCAGAATAAACAATTCCAACCCCCGCATAATATCGTTCTTGTCGAAAGAAAATTTCGATGGCGGCGGCACATCACCCAATGGGGCCGGGCGGGAAAACCGCACATTGGTCACGGTAACCGCATCTTTACGGGCCGGATCAAATCCCATTGCCGATTTTACCAATGCCTCAATCTGGCTCATTTCATCGGCGCTACGCGGCGTATACACTTGTTTACCATCGGCATCGGTGCGCAAAGAGCCATCAACAACCACAGCCACAGACAGGCGGGTAATTGCCCCGGCCTGACGGATCACCGTACGATCCGTTTTCGAGTTCCCGTAATTCAGAATTTCACTGTTGCGCGATGTCGCCGCGCGGGTCTTGGGGCCATCGCTTGTATCTTTTTTTGCTGACGGCACATTGCTGCCGACAGAAACACCGCCGGCGTTCTCATTTTGCACATCATCGCTGGTTTCCTCGGTAGTGTCGCTGGAGACAATCACCCGACCTTCAGGATCATAAACCGTCGAGGTCTCAGTCACCCTGTTCATATCAAGAACCGCAGCGACCTGTACCTGCACCCCATCCGAACCGGTAATCGGCTGCAACATGGATTTAATCTTTTTGCTGATGGCCATTTCAACCATAGTGCGCTGGCCATCACCAAGGTCCGTACCGTTTTCATCGTTTTGCGGCTTGGCCAACAACCGCCCGCTCTCATCAGCGACCGTAACACCTCCGGCTTTCAGACCCGGAACGGCACTGGCCACAAGCTGGCGAATGGCACGTGTCTGGCTGGCGCCAATAACATTATCCTGCAATCGAATAACAACAGAGGCTTTTGGCGCGCTGCTTTCGCGTTGAAACAGTGTTCTTTGCGGCAGAACCAGCAGAACCCGCGCCGCACTCACCCCGTCCAGGGTGGTAATTGTACGTTCCAACTCCCCCTGCAAGGCCCGCAATTGCGCCATATTCTGGGAAAACCCGGTTTGCCCAATGGTGGAACTTTTATCAAATATTTCATAACCCATCGACCCGGAACTGGGCAGATTGTCTTTGGCCAGCGCCATGCGCGCTTCCATAACCTTTTTACGCGGCACAAAAATCGCCGACCCGCCACCCCTTAGATCATAAGCAACACCCATCTGATCAAGCTTGGCGGTCATGACGCTGGCCTCTTTAAGGTCCAGACCGGAAAACAGCAATGCTTTTTCGGGAGAGCCTATCCGAAAGGACATCATCAAAAGCGCCATTGTAACACCAATGGTAATGCCCATGATGATAATCAGGCGGGTTGGCCCGAGACGGGTCAGTGTTGCCAGTAAAGAATTCACGGTTCTGCATTTCCTGCTATCAAGACCATTCAACTAGGCAGTAATTTCCCACCTCGTCGTAAACGCATGCTTAACAAAACAGCCGAACCGCTTGAAAATGTGAAAAAAAGGTCAGGTTTTTACACCTGACCTTCTCGTATCGGATTATTGGACATTAATCATCACATTTGCGCTAGCGATAATCCTGTACTTTTGTTGCCCGCAGACCGGCTAATCCATGCTTGTCGATCATATGCTGCCAGCCAACAAACTCTTCAACTGTCAAACGATAGCGGCGACAGGCATCTTCCAGCGTCAAAAGCCCGCCGCGCACCGCAGCCACAACCTCTGCCTTACGCCGGATGACCCAACGTCGGGTTTCCGGTTTGGGCAGATCGGCCAGCGTCAAAGGACTGCCGTCCGGCCCAAGTACCAGCGTTTCTCTTGTTTTGCGTGCGTAACCCATTTCACCATACCCCATTGTTTTTTGTTCGGACATTTTTGTCTCTGCCCCTGACCATAGGGACAGAGTTTAAATATCTGACGAATGAAGCTGGTGAATTTCTTGGCAAGATGAAGCCTAAAATTTTACTCAAAATCATCTCTCCTCATGGATTAAGACCCTGCGACCCGACGTTACCGTTTGATCCTGATCAACTCGTCCAGCATTTCGTCAGCTGTGGTGATGATCCGCGATGATGCCGAATAGGCCCGTTGCACGGTGATCAGATTGGTAAACTCCTTGGCCAGATCAACATTTGACCCTTCCAGGGTTTGCGAGGCGATTTTACCAACGCCCTGCCCGGCTGCTTTCAGATTTAAAGAGCCTGAATCATTACCGACGCTATAGGCGTCACCATCTTCGGCGCGCAGGCCATTGGGGTTAATGAATGTCGCCAGAGGCAATTGATAAATTTTCTTGATCACGCCGTTAGAGAAATTCGCCGTGACAAAACCGTCATCGGAAATATCGATACCCGAAAGACTGCCAAAAACAGCGCCATCAACAAGGGCCGAATCCAGAACCGATGGGGAATCGAACTGTGTCAGACCATTTGTGCTGCCCGAACTGCCAAGATCCAAAGACACGGTTTGCGCCGCTATACCTTCTGCGGTGGCCCATTTAACCTGCCCAGCCCCCGGCGCCCCGGCGCTTGAAGCCAAAAAGCTCAAAGTTGAGGGCAGTGTTGAGTTTGCCGCATCAAATTTCCCGGTGGCATCAAAAGCAACAGTCCCCACAGCGACCTGACCATCAACAAGGCCGGTACCTGTGGTAACGTCACTGGCCGGGCTGGCGTAAACTTCGGTATGCCAAAGATTTGGCGACGTGGCGTCCTTCAAAAACCCGACGTTCAAATTACGCACACCGCCCTGGGAATCAAAAATCTGGATGGTTCTGACAAAATCCGGTGTCACCGCACCCGATGCCATATTGGTTGCCGACACTGTTGAGGCATAAGTCGCAGCGGCCGCAGAAGGCGTCTGGCTGGCTTTCAGATTGGCATTAATCTGGACATTGGCGGTGGCCTCGGCGGCGCCACTTACCGACGCAATATTGACCGTTGAAAGGGCCGTCGTATCAGAGGCATTCGTTACAAACGTACCGTCGGCCTTGGCCGCCCAACCACGCAGATAATAACCCGCCGCATTGCGCAGATTACCGGTTTCATCTGCTGAGAAAGCACCGGCGCGGGTGAAGCGTAACACATCACCGGTGCTGCCATTCACCGCGTCAGTACCAACAACAAAAAACCCGCTGCCGGCAACCGCAAGGTCGGTATTTGACGAAGAACTTTGTAATTGTCCCTGCGCATCAACCAGGCGTTGGGCAGATGTATTCACCCCCGCGCCCGCATCAAGCGGGTTGGCATTTGACGTCGTTACCAGCGAAGAAAAGTCCGCGCGGGTACGTTTAAATCCAATTGTATTGACGTTGGCGATATTATTCGAAACACCGCTGAGCGCTGAAGAATTAGCCCGCAGGCCGGCAACGCCGATGGTCAAAGCTGAGTAAAGTGACATGGGTAGGCTCCTTTATGTTCACCCGATTGTGGAGCTTCTGCTTGTTGCAGACCGGTTCCCGGCCCGTTGATTGAATTTAAGCGTCGGCACTAACCGACAAGACTTGTGAAAATGGCAGGCGTAACGAACCGGCCTGCAAGACCGGTTGATCGCCGGAGAAATCTGCACCGGTAATGGTCACACTGACCGAAACCGGCACGGTAAGAAGGGCATTATTGGCATCAAGGGCACTGGCTTCCAGCGTGTATGCTCCATCGGCCAGAAGATTGCCGGCATTGTCGCGGCCATCCCAAACAAAGCTTTGCGCGCCCGGTGCGGTTGCACCATCCGTCTGGAATACCACCTTGCCGCCGGCATCCTTGACAATCAAAGATGAACTGACCGCCCCATCAGGGAGTGTGTAATCCCATTGTGCCGCGCCATTTTGTAAAGTCGCCGTATCATTAAGAACCGTTGCGGTTTTGCCGATAAAGGCCACGGCGGATGTGGCGGCACTGGTCGCGCTCTGGCTAATCAGTGATTCCAGATTGCGGTTTTGATTAATTTGCTGCTCGACGTTTGAAAACTGTACAAGCTGGCCAACAAACTCCGTTGAATCGAGCGGGCTGAGCGGATCCTGATTTTTCAACTGCTCGGTCAACAGCGTTAAAAATGTATCGAAATTATTGGCCAGCCCGCTGCCTGCGGTCTGCGCCTGAGCGGGCGTTGAAATTTGTCCCAATCCACTTAATGCTGGCATTTTAACGTCCTATATATGTACATCAACGCGGCCATCAGCCACACGGTCGAGACCATAACCAAGATCAATCCGGGCCGTGGTCACAGGGTCAATATCGAGGTGCTCAGGCAGGCGGGCGTAAGAAAAAGAGGGTGCAAAACCACCCTGATTCTCCTGGCCGCCTTGCGCGCCACTATGATCAAGCGAAAAGCTCAAATCGCCCGGATCAAGATCGAAGCCCTGATCGACCAAAGCGCGGCGCAACCCATCAGCGCCTTTTTGTAAATCTGCCAGAACCTCCGGTCGATGCGTGCTGAGCACCGCCTCGACCCGATTATCCGGGCTGACATCAATGCGCACTTTCACCCGGCCAAGCTCTGCCGGGTCAAGGCGCATCTCAAAACGTGTATTGCCATTTTGGGCGCGGGCCGCCAGACGCGTTGCCAGATGCGCCAGTGCCGCCGCATCAAGGCGCGGGGCGTGGTTTGCATGTGCTGCATTTTGCGGTGTCGGCGAAACGTGCGCCCGGCTTGTCAGATTTCCATTCTGATCAACGGAAGAACCCGTAACGGACCCCGAAGCACCCGGATCAAAAGCCAGACCGTCAGCCTGCCCTCCGCCACCTTGCGCAGGCGCTGAAGAGGCAATTGGGGCATCGCCAGCAAAGTTTTGTTTGCTGTTCAGCGCCGCCGCCTCAAGAGGGAGCGTTGCCAGACCGGCTTTTTGCGTCTGCGCGGCGGCCAAAAGTGCTTGCGTATTGGCCGGTGATGCACTTGTCGTGCCTTTGGCCTGCGCCCCTGAAGAAGTTGCGCTGGCGGTCTTCTTGCCATTAACAGAAGCGCCAAAGGCGCGCGGCTTTGCCGCCGTCAATGCCGATGGGGCCGGTGAAGCCGCCTGGGCAAATGACAGGGTGGGGGTCGTGCCCACAGTACTGGCACCCGCGTTGGCAGTCGCTTGTCCGGCACGCGCCAGAATGTGCGCTGATAAAGGTGTTGAGCCCTGGCTCTGAGGTTGTTCTACGCGCGAAAATAATCCTGCCTGATCAGACACCTTTGTCAAATCGGGTACAGCCACGCCCTTTATAACCGTTTGATTTTTGGCCTCTTGCCCAAGAGCGCCCGGGTTTTGCTGTTTTTGCGACCCGCTTTTCACCAAGGGGGCAGAATTGGGTTGCACTGCCGCATTGATCTGATCCGAGACAAGAGATTGAGCAAAAATACCATCACGCAGATTGGTAGCGGTTTGCGCCACCGGCCTGAAGGCCGCTTGGCCGTCACCGTCTGTTGTCAGGAGCGGCTTTGTTTGCCCCCCCTCAGCGCCAGACACGCCTTTGGCCCCACCCTTCACCGCCGCTATCGCGGGGGTATTTTGCGCCGCCGCCGGTGGAATGAGAAAAGTACCGGCAAGCAATGCCGCAGCTTTCTGATCCTCTGATGCACCGTCTTGCGATATCAACGCACTGTCTGATGCGCCGCCTTGCGATATCAGCGCGCTGTCTGGTGTTATTTTTTGGGTTTTTTGTCCTTGCCCTGCGCTGGTTGATTTTGCGCCCGCTGCCGTCACCAGTGCTGCGAACGCCGCCCGGTCCGCACCATCACCACCAGACACCCCTTTGGTCACACCCTTCGCCGCCGCTGCCCCAGGGGACGTCGGGGAGAGTAACCCGGCAATTTGTGACGCTGCACTGCTCATCTGTGTTCACACACTCTTTTCTTTGTCGCGGCCCTTTATCGGTACGCTGTTATATGGAGGGCCGCCCGGATCGTTTTTCCGGCGCACGCCTGTTGCCGATCAGAAGCAATCTTTGGACCATTTATTACAATCAACACAACTATATGTTTTTATTAACCTTTATTCGTTATGGTTAATGAATATAAAAGAACCGGCGGCGCTTTTTGCCCGGAAGAACCCGGCCCATGGTGCATTTTTGCCGAGCATCTGGATCAAATGTCAAAACCCTGTTGGCCAGTTGGCCCGGGCTTTGCGTTAACCCTGTTACAGAGGATCAGGAAAAATTGGGAAAATGAACCGAAATTCCATAAATATGCATTTTAATTCAATGAATTACAGGAAATTACCCGCGTCTTACTGTGTGTTGAGCGGGCCGGAAGAAATGACCCTGTACACGGCAAGACCTGCCGCAAACGCTTCTTTTGAACGGGAATAATTCGCCATGTCGATCAATGCCATACTTGGAAATGCCCTGACGGGATTGAACACCAGCCAAAGCGCGCTGCGGGCGACATCGAATAATATCAGCAATGTCAACACGGCCGGTTATGCGCGCACCAGCGTTGATCTGGTGGCGCGCAATGTTGCCGGAGCCGGCATTGGTGTTGAGGCGTCGCAATTACGGCGGATTTCCGATAACTTTCTTTTTGGTGCGTCTTTGAATGCAGCGGCGGATGAACGCTCTGCGGGCATACGCGCCGAGGTTCTTGACCGGCTGCAATCACAATTTGGTACGCCCGGCGATGCCGGTTCGCTGTTTTCACGGCTCAATGATGCCTTTGCCGAAATCGGTACGGCGGCGTTGGACCCGGCCTCTGGCGTCCGCCGCCTGACCGCGGTTAATGACATACAGTTTGTGTTTGATGATTTTGCCCGGCTGGATGGGGAAGTGCGCAATGCCCGCGCTGAAACCGAACGTCAGATCAGTGCCAATGTTGACCGGATAAACAGCCTTATCGAGCAAATACAGGCTTTGAATGAGGATGTTTCGCGCGGCCGGATCACCGGCGATTCAACGGGTGCGGAAAACCGCCAGGCCCCTCTTATTGACGAATTGGCCGGCCTTATCGACGTCAAGGTTTCGCGTACGGAAAACGGCGCGGCGGTCCTGCGCACCACAGATGGCGTGCTTTTGCTGGGTCAGGTTGCCATTACCCTGGAGGCCCCGACCACCGGGTCAGGCAGTTTGAGTGAAACATTCACCCCCATTCAGGGGCGGACGCCATCGGGTGGCGTTGTTGATATCCAATCCCACATTAAGTCCGGCGCTCTGCATGGCCTTCTGGCTTTGCGTGACCAGAGCCTGCCACAATTGGCGCTGGAATTATCTGAACTGGCGGCCAGCACCGCAGATGCCCTCAATGAGGCACACAGCAATGCCTCCGCTGTGCCGCCACCAGGGCAATTGACCGGCCGCAATACCGGCCTTTTATCCACGGACGCGCTGGGCTTTACCGGCAAGACCACATTGGCGCTTAGCGATAGCAGCGGCGCGCTGACCCGGCGCATCGATATTGATTTTGATGCCGGTACGTTAAGTGTTGATGGCGGCGCACCGGCGGCGTTTGCCGCCACAGTCGGTGGCATTGCCAGCGCCCTCAACACCGCCCTTGGGGCATTGGGCAGCGCCAGCTTTACCAATGGGGTCTTGGACTTAAACGCCGCGGCGGGCAATGGCTTGTCATTCTTGCAGGACGGCACCACACCATCAGCCCGCGCCGGGCGTGGCTTTGCCCACTTTTTTGGCCTCAACGCATTGGTCACCAGCGCACAACCGCACTTTTTTGAAACCGGCCTTGGCGGCACCGATGCCCATGGTCTGGCCGCCGGGGGAACCTTGTCATTTGATGTTATCAACCCCAATGGACAAACCACAAAGCAGGTCAATATCACCGTCGCCGGCACGACCATAAATGATATATTAAGCGCCCTGAACAACACCGTTTCCGGGCTTGGCTCTTTTGCCACATTCAGCCTTGATAGCAATGGCAATTTGACCAGCACACCAGTCAGCGGCGCCGAAAATTACGGTCTCCAATTAACCGACGACACCACCACGCGCGGTACAACCGGGGTCTCGTTTTCACAGCTATTTGGCCTTGGTGATGCGGTGCGCGGCACCCGCGCCAGCGCCTTTGCCATTCGTTCCGATATTGCCAATAATCCTGATCTTTTATCCTTGGCGCAGGTAGAGGTTTCGGCCAGCACTGCGGTTGGCGATATTGTTCTTGCGCCCGGCGATGGCCGGGGCGGGCAGAACATCCAACAGGCGCTCGAAACGGTGCGTACATTTCAAAGCGCCGGTGCCTTGTCGGGGACCAACTCGTCTTTAAGCGATTTTGCCGCCCGCTTTGCCGCTGACATTGGCGCGCGCAGCAGCCGCGCGGAAAGCGAAAGTCTCGCCGCCCAGGCTTTGCGCGATGAAGCCAATGTGCGCCGGGCCAATGTTGAAGGTGTCAATATTGACGAGGAATTGGCCAACCTGACCAAATTCCAGCAATCCTATAATGCCTCGGCGCGCCTGATACAGGCTGCCAAGGAACTGACTGACACGTTATTGTCCATCATCTGATCGCAACCGGATAGCCATCAAGAGAAACACCCATGACCCGCATTGCCACAAATATTTCCAATCAATCCGCCTTGGCGGAACTTTTGCGCAATCAACGCGATCTGGTCACCGCGCAAAACCAGCTGGCCAGCGGTAAAAAAGCCACTGACCTTAAAGGTCTGGCAAAAGAAGCGGCCAGCCTGACATCGGCGCAAGCGCTCAAATCCCGCAATGAAGGCTTTACCCAGGCCGCCAAGGAAGTCAGTGGCCGGTTGGCGACGCAAGATCTTGCCTTGAATGAAGCGGCCGGGGCCGCCGCCGATTTACGCCAGGCCCTGACCGATGCGCTGGCGCTGGATAATGGCAACAGCATTATGCAGCAATTGGGCGCGGTTTTTGACCGGGCCACCAATGCGCTGAACCAGAAATTTGCCGGCCGCAGTCTCTTTGGCGGCACGCGCACGGATGTTAACCCGGTTAATATTGCCACCTTGAATGATCTGGCCGCCGCGCCAACCATCGCCAGCATATTTTCCAATACGCAAGTCAAACCAACCGCGAGGGTCGAAGACGGCCCACCCTTTGAAGTTGGTTTTCTGGCCGATAAGGTCGGCACAGAACTTTTTACCGTGATCCGCGATATCAAGGCCTTTAATGATGGCGCATCCGGGCCTTTTGGCACCAGTTTGACGGCGGCACAAAAGACCTTTTTGCAAACCACGCTGGCCAGCGTCATTACCGCCAATGACAATCTCAATATTGAGGTAAGTAAAAACGGCTTGTTGCAAAACCGGGTCAGCGCCGCGCAAGACCGTTCCGAGGGGCAGCAAAACCTGCTGGTCGGGATTATTGGCGATTTGCAGGATGCGGATCTGGCCCAGACCGCCACCCGTCTGCAACAGGCGCAGACCGCCGTTGAAGCCTCGGCGCGAACCTTTTCGCTGCTCAGCCAACTGTCCTTGTTAAATTTCCTGCGCTAAGCATTGTGTGAAATACCCACACAAACGCCATAGCAGGTTTTCCCATGATTCATATTTCCAGCGCTTTTGATGCGGGGAATATCAGCGTCATCACCGCCGATAACCCCCAAGACATACAGCTTGCCATCAACACCGATCATAATTCACATTTTTATCAATGGTTCTATTTTCGCCTGACCGGCGCGCGCGGTGTACCGTGCCATGCGCGGCTGATGAATGCGGGCGGGTCGGCCTATGCCAAGGGCTGGGAAGATTACCGCCCGGTGGCCTCCTATGATCGGGAGCACTGGTTTCGGCTGGATGCCAGTTTTGACGGCAGCGTCCTTGATATAACCTTTACCCCGGACGAAGATGCCATCTGGATTGCCTATTTCGCCCCCTATTCCATGCAGCGCCATGCGGATTTAATCGCCAGTGTTCAAAGCGCGCCGCGGGTGCGCCTGTCGGTCCTTGGGCAAACGCTGGACGGCCAGGATATGGACCTGTTGCATATTTCAGACGGCCATGATGGGGATAAAAAAACCTGCTGGATTATCGCCCGCCAGCATCCAGGCGAAAGCATGGCCGAATGGTGGATGGAAGGCTTTATTGCCCGCCTTATCGACGAGACCGATCCGGTGGCGCGCGAGCTGTTAAAACGCTGTGATTTTTATGTTGTGCCCAATATGAACCCGGACGGTTCGCGGCGCGGGCATTTGCGCACCAATGCTGCCGGGGCCAATCTTAATCGCGAATGGGACAAGCCGGATATGGCCCGCTCACCCGAAGTCTTTCTGGTGCGTGAGAAAATGCGCGCAACCGGGGCGCAGTTTTGTCTTGATGTGCACGGCGACGAGGCCCTGCCTTATAATTTCATCGCCGGGGCTGAGGGTACGCCAGGGTGGAATGATAAACGGGCCAAACAATTGGCCGCCTTCAAACAGGCGCTGGTTCAGGTCAGCCCGGATTTTCAGACCGCGCACGGCTATCCGGTATCGCCCCCCGGCACCGCTGATATGAGCATGTGTACCAATTGGACCGCCGAAGAATTTTCCTGTCTTTCCATGACATTGGAAATGCCGTTTAAAGATACGGTGGAGACCCCCGATGAAAATCAGGGCTGGTCGCCGGAACGGTCCGGCGCGCTTGGCAGTGCCATGCTCGATGCCCTGTGGGCGCAAATCGATAATTTTTAAACGCCAAAGGCTGAAAAATAGCGCTCCAGAATACGTTCATATATTGCGCTTAACGTTTCGATGTCTTGCGTTGGCACGTGCTCATTAACCTTGTGCATGCTGGCCCCGGCGAGGCCAAATTCGGCCACCGGTGCAAACGCCTTGATAAAGCGCGCATCCGATGTGCCGCCGCCCGTGGTCAGGGCCGGGCGCGTGCCCGCCACCTCTTCCACCGCATCTTGCAAAAGCGTCGTAAAATCACCCGGCGGGGTTAAAAACGCCTCGCCCATAACCCGTAAATCAAGATCGACCCGGCACCCGTGCGCCGCTTCTTCGGCGCGCGCCTCGGTCTCTATCCAGCGCCGCAATTGCGCCCCGGTATGGGTGACATTAAAGCGGATGTTCAGGCGCGCACTGGCCCGTTCGGGAATAATATTATGGGCCGGGTTATCCACATCAATACTGGTCACCTCCAGATTGGAGGGCTGAAAATCATCGGTGCCATCATCAAGCAGCCGCGCATAAAGGCGGTTGATGATGTCGATCAGCGGCGGAATGGGGTTTTGCGCCCGCTCCGGGTAAGCCACATGACCTTGTGTACCGGTCACGGTAATAATCGCATTCAAAGACCCACGGCGGCCGTTTTTGATTTCCTCACCCAAATAATGCGGATTGGACGGCTCACCCACCAGACAATGATCAAAGCGTTCGCCCGCCTCATCAAGCGCCGCCAATACCCGTTTGGTGCCGTTGACCGCCTCGCCTTCCTCATCGCCAGTGATAAGCAGGCTGATCGAGCCGGGCAGCGGGTCGGTTTTGGCGCTATAGCGCGCCGCCGCGCCGATAAAAGCGGCAATCGCCCCTTTCATATCCGCCGCGCCGCGGCCCCATAATTTTCCATCCTCAATGTTGGCATCAAACGGCCCATGCGCCCAGGCCGTAACATCTCCCGCTGGCACCACATCCGTATGCCCGGCAAAACAAAAATCAGGCGCTTTATCACCAAGCCGGGCGTAAATATTACGCACCCCGTCAAAATCATAAGGCGTAACGCTAAACCCCAAGGCCTGTAATTGGTCGATCAGAATAGTCATCGCCCCGTCATCGGCGGGGGTCACAGAGCGGCAGCGGATCAGCCGCGCCGCCAGTTCGAGCGGATCAGGCGCTTCAAGCCCCGCTGCCATCAGGCATTGGCCTTGTTAATCAGCGCCAGTAATTGCGGCTGAATCTGCGCATTGCCGGCAATAATAATGGCCGGATCGATGGTGTTTTCGCCCGTATCATCGCCGACAAGACCGCCTGCCTCGCGGACAATCAGCGCCCCGGCCGCAACGTCCCAAAGCTGTATATTACGCTCCCAATAACCGTCATAACGCCCCGCCGCCAGCCAGCAAAGATCCAGCGCCGCAGAGCCAAAGCGCCGTACGCTGGCCACATGCGGGGTAATTCTGTGCAGCTCTTTTAAAAACCGCGCATGACCGGGCCTGCCCATATGCGGAATACCGGTGGCAATCACCGCATCGGCCATAAGGGCCCGCGATGACACCTCCAGCCGCCGGTCGTTTAAAAACGCGCCTTTAAAGCGCTCGGCGCGAAACATCTCGTCGCGCATGGGGTCATAAACCACCCCGGCGACAATTTCGCCTTCGCGCTCCAGGGCGATGGAAATGGAAAAATGCGGAATCGCATGTAAAAAATTGGTGGTGCCATCCAGCGGGTCGATGATGAACCGGTGACTGGGGTCCGTACCCTTGACCGCGCCGCTCTCTTCAAGCAAGAACCCGTAACCGGGGCGCTTTTCTTCAAGCACCTCGACAAGTATACGTTCCGCCGCCTTATCCGCCGCCGAGACGAAATCCGCCGGGCCTTTTTTGGAGACCTGGAGGTTTTCCACCTCACCAAAATCACGATTGAGCTTACGCGCCGCCTTGCGCGCCGCGTCCATCATAATATTTAAAAGTGCCGAAGCCTGTGCCATGAGACCTAGTCCGCCCGGCGCACATAAGTGCCGTCACTGGTGGAAACAATAATTTTTTCGCCCACGCCAACAAACGGGGGCACAGTGGTCCGGATACCGTTTTCCAGTGTTGCGGGTTTAAATGAATTGGCCGCCGTCTGGCCTTTGACCACCGGCTCCGTATCGGCCACTTCCAAAGTGACGTGTTCGGGAATGCTCAGGGCGATCGGGCGCTCTTCATGAAATTCAATGGTTACGGCCATGCCGTCCTGCAAATAGTTTTGCGCATCGCCAACAAAGTCTTTCAGCAGTTCGACCTGTTCAAAACTGGTCGAATCCATAAACGCCAGCGTGTCGCCATTGTCGTACAAAAAAGTATGGTCTTTTTGTTCAAGGCGAACCTTTTCCACTGTTTCGGAGGCGCGGAACCGCTCGTTAAGTTTGCGGCCATCTTCCAAATTTTTCAGCTCGACCTGATTAAAGGCCCCGCCCTTACCCGGTTTGACCGCATTGCATTTTACCGCAACCCATAATCCGTTTTGATGCTGGATAATATTACCCGGCTTGATCTCATTACCATTGATTTTCATAAGGCACCCACATAGCGACTGTTCACCGGGTGCTCTAGCGGGGGTCCGCATTGCGGTCAAGCGATGCGCTGTTGGCAAAGACCAGTAAAGGCTGGCGCGCAATCTCTTCAATGCGGGCGCGGGTCGGACCGGGCAAAGAGCGCGCCAGCGCCAATGCCAGATCCCGACGAGTGCCGTCTTCGGGATCGTCTCGCACCGCGCGCACGGCCCATTCATAGGCCGCCTCGCGATTTTGCAACACCCCTTCACCCTTGGCCAGCGCCACCGCATAAAGATATTGCCCTTCGCCATCACCGGCCAGCGCGCCTTTACGAAACCAGCGCGCCGCCTTGGCCAAAAGGGGTGGTTTTTGGTGGGCAATATAAAGCCCCCAGGCGGTCATACCTTCAGGCAGGCCCGCGTGCGCTGCCTGGCGTAATAACGGCGCGGCGGCGGCCTCATCATGAATTTTGCCTTGCGGATCGGCCAAGGCAATGCCGCCGCGATAGGCAGCGCGGGCATTCCCATCCATCGCCGCCTGACGATAAAGTGAAACAGCGGCCGCTTCTTTGCCCTGCATATAATAAAGATCAGCCAGGCGGCGTTTGGCCTCGGTACTGCCATCGGCCACGGCGGCAAGAAACCAGCGTTTTGCCTCCTCTTCGTCCAAGGGTCCGCCCATGCCCGATAAAAATACCTGACCAAGGACAATTTTGGCTTCAACCGACTTTTTAGCCGCCGCCTGGCGCAAGAATGCCCGCCCGTCACCGGCCGCCAAACCGCCCTGATTCTCAAACGCCATATGCGCCAGCGCCAGCAAAGCCCCGACCTCGCCTTTTTGCGCCGCCGCGCGATACCAGCGCACCGCGCCTACCGTATCAACCGCGCCGCCAAGGCCGCTACGCAGTAAATGCGCATAAAGGAACATATCAGCACCGATACCGGCTTCGGCACCGGTGGCGGCCAGCCGCCGCGCCATATCATATTTTTTTTGCGTGAACGCCTCAGCGGCAACAGTATTATTGGCCTCAAATGTCTGCTTGGAAAATTCAGGGATTTCAATCGGCGGCGGCAAATCCTGCGGATCGAGAACAATACCCTCTTCGAATGACAAAGGCACATTGGGATCGTCATCGGCGACCTGCGCAACCGCCGTGCCGGACCACACGGCGCCCAAAATCAACAAGGCGGCAACACCCCTCACGCTGCGTCCATGGCGGCGTTCAGCGCCCTGACCGCCTGCGCCGGTCCATCCGCATCCGACCAAACGCCGGAACAGACGGCCAGAAAATCCGCGCCTGCGCGCACCAAAGGGGCGCAATTGCCCGCCGTTATGCCACCAATTGCCACACATGGGATTTCAAATAACTCCGACCACCAACTTAATATATCTGTTGTTGCCTGCATTTTAGGCGTTTTCGTGGCGCTTTCAAAAAAAGCGCCAAAAGCTACATAATCCGCCCCGGCCTCGCCTGCCAACATTGCCAGATGACGCGAATTATGCGCCGTAACGCCAATGGTTTTTTGTGGACCCAGCAAAGCCCGGGCCTTGACCGCCGGTGTATCCTCCTGACCCAAATGCACCCCGTCAGCATCCAGTTTGTGCGCCAGATCAGCCCGGTCATTGATCAACACCGCGACATTGCGGGCAAAGGCCACCGGTGCCAAATGTTCGTAAGCGCGGCAGACCATATCATCATCACAGTCTTTCAGGCGAATCTGCAAAGCCGCCACCGGCCCGGCATCCAGCGCCCCGGCCAGCACATCGGCAAAGGCCGCCACATTGTTGATGGACGGCGGCGTTATCAGGTAAAGCTCGCATTTTTTTGTCATACCTGCTCATAGCGCACCCGGCGCGCGCCGCCTAGATCATGTTGACACTCAGCTTGAGAGAGGCTACCCGCCGCCCCATGAGCACGAAACCACACATACTCAACACGCTGGATGATATCAGCGATAATTATGACGCCGTCTTATGCGATGTCTGGGGGGTGCTGCATAATGGCCGCGCCGCTTTTGATGATGCGGTGCAGGCATTGAGTCGATTTCGCCAGGCCGGGGGCTTTGTTGTGCTTTTGACCAATGCGCCGCGCCCGATGTTTGAAATACCCCCGCAGCTTAGGTCCCTGGGCGTGCCAGACAGCACCTGGGATGATATCGTTACCTCCGGTGATGCCACCCGGGCGTTGATGATGGCGCGGGCGCCGGGGCCGGTTTTTGCCCTTGGCCCGACCAAGGATGCCCGGCTTTATGACGGCACCGGCCTTGCCTTTGGGTCATTGCAAGAGGCCACATTCATCTCCTGCACCGGGTTTGATGATGACACCCACCAGACACCAGACGATTACAGCGCGCTTTTGCAAGAAGCCCGTGCGCTTGATCTGCCGATGATTTGCGCCAATCCTGATATCATGGTGCACCTTGGGGACAAGTTGATTTATTGTGGCGGCGCGCTGGCCAAAGCCTATGCCGACCTTGGTGGCACGGTCGCCTTTGCCGGCAAGCCGCACGCACCGATTTACCAGTTGGCCTTTGACAAAATTGCACAATTGGCGGGAAAACCCACCGAGCGGGCGCGCATTCTGGCCATTGGCGATGGCCTACCAACCGATATTGCCGGGGCGCAGGCCATGGGTCTTGATTGCCTTTTTATCACCGGTGGTTTGCACCAGGAGCATTTTCAAAATGGTCTTGATGCGGGTGCGGTGGCCAAACTTCTCGCCGCACACAAAACCTGCGCACGATATGCCCTGGACACATTGCGTTAGCGCGTAAATTTATTCCGCGTCATCATCAATCATCAACGCTTCACTGCGCGGCGCGCTGATGGCAATAATAAACCCCGACGCCATATTGAGCAGCACCATCACGGTGATGAGAAAAAACAAGGATGAGGCAAATGCCGAAAAGAGAAGAAACTCGATCAGGCAGATAATAAAAATAGCCAGCAGCAAGGCCTGACGGATAATCGCCGCGCGACCTTCAGACGGCGCTTTGAGCATTTCGGCGAACAACATGAGAAGGGCGATAATCATCACCACATCCCCCGATGTCACCACCCACATAGCCCCGGACGCCATGGGAATGGCAAAGCGTGCGCTTTGCAAAGAAGCCAACGCGCCCTGCGGGCCGGCACCAAACGCCATCACATTATAGATAAGCACTGGTATCGCCATCAATGGAAAAAGATTAAGCATGCCTGCCCCCGCCACTCCTGAACACGCGCAGTCTAGCGGCCAGTGGCCGAAAAATCCATATCGAAGATTGCTTTTGTCCGGGGGGAGCGAACCCGCCACAAGGATCGCCATGCCTTAACTACCGCGCGGGGGGACAAATCCGGTTGGTAACCAAACGACCCCGGGGAGGGTATGGTTTTAAGGCATGGCGAAACTTGGTGTTCAGATCATCGCCAAAACTTTGAGGACAATGGAAATTTCCACGCCAACACCGGCCAGAAATAAAAGCTGGCGAATGGTCGGCATGCCCAGCGTATAGACGATAAAATGCGCAAAGCGGATAAAGAAGAAAATCAGCGCCGCCTTACCCATGAAAACAGGATCGGTTCCCGCCAGGTGCGCAATAATGACCAGCGGCGCAAACACCACCAGGTTTTCGACCGCATTGGCATGCGCCCGTTTGGCCAGTTTCGCCCACTGCGCCTTTGAAGACAGATCGTGCAACGGATCAGTAAACCCACGGATCAGCCCTTCTTGCACGACTAATTGCGCGACATATGGCACCCACAAAAGGCCCGTAAACATGGCCAGCATCATCAGCCAAAACAGATCAGCGCTTAGCGTATTCATAAACCACCTCTTTTGAGCTTTGCCAAAACCATGCCGGCAAGACCGCTTGAAAACATCCACAAGAAACACCGCGCCCCTTGTTAAACTGTGTGCAATATGTAATCTACCTATTAGTAGGTAGTCAAGCTGAATTATGCAGATAACATTGAAAGGGCAGCGCGGCACAAAAACATTCATTTTAAACGATGAATGAGGGCCGAAAAACGTGCCGGGCAAACCCAAGGCGCCCGCCCTTTGGCACCTGCGCGCTGGCGAAAGCTGGCATAACCCGTTAAAAAGCCTGAATGAAACCCATGAGCAAAACAGCAACCGCCATTGCCGATGCATTTCAGGATCTGGTGATGCAGCGCGGCTATAACGCCGTCAGCTATGCGGATCTGGCGCAATTATTGGGCATGCGCACCGCCAGCATTCATTACCATTTTCCGGGCAAGGCTGATCTGGGGCTGGCTGTTTTGCGCCGCTATACGGAGGCGTTTTTTCAAGCGCTGAAAGAGCCAACCCCGGACGATCCGCAAAGCTATGTAACCGCGTTTGAGAGCTTTCTTGCCCCCATCAGGCACATGTTAACCCGTGATGATACCAGTTGTTTGTGCGGCGTTATGAGCGCCGAATATGCCAGCATGAGCGAAGACATTCAAAACGAACTTGGGGCTTTTTTTGCCAAACAGAGTCATTGGCTGGCCACCGTATTGGACGGCGGCACGCGCGCCGGTGTCCTCACCTGCCCCGGCCCGGCAAAGGAAACCGCCCGATTGATGATTGCGGCCCTGCAGGGCGCAACCCTGATCAAGAAAAGCACGCATGATGCGCGTTATCTCGAAAATGCACTGGATGGGCTGGAGGCGTTGATTATACCCGGCAAAAAAACCTGAAATCACAGCAAGAAATGAGGGCCGGGTAATAAAGACGGGCTCACGCCGCGTGCAAGCCTTTTGATGTTGGCGAGGCATCATGTTCGGCAACAAAATGCCCCGGTACCACTTCGATCAGTTTGGGCCGGTATTGCTCCTTTTCCTCATCGTCATGCCTTTTTGAAGCCAGATAACGCAAAGCCGCCCCGCTATCGAGCGGCGAGGGCAGATCGCCATCCACCGGAATACGCGTGCGTTCACGTTCGGTTTTCGGGTCCGGGATCGGCACGGCGGAAATCAGCGCCTTGGTATAGGGGTGGCGGGTATCCTCATAAATGGCATTGCGATCAGCCAGTTCCACCACCTGGCCCATATAAAGCACCATCACCCTGTGAGAGATTTCGCGCACCACGGAAAGGTCATGGCTGATAAAGATCATCGACAGATCAAAATCTTTTTGCAGCATAATCAGAAGATCAATAATCTGCGCCTGTACCGACACATCCAGCGCCGATACGGCCTCGTCGCAAATCACCATTTTTGGCTTTAATATCATCGCCCGGGCAATGCCAACCCGTTGGTTTTGCCCGCCTGAAAGCTCGTGCGGATAGCGGTTGATCATCGCCGGATCAAGGTCAACCCGCGCCATCATCTCGCGTACCTGCGCCTGTCGATCGGCATGATTCATATCAGGACAGAAGGTTTTTAACGGCTCGGCAATGGACTGGCCGATACTCATGCGTGGATCGAGCGAGGCCAGCGGATCCTGAAACACAATTTGCAAATCCTTGCGGTCCTTGCGCAAGGTTTCCTTATCGACTTCAAGAAGGTTGCTGCCCATCCAGCATACCGCGCCGTCATTAACCGGAACAAGGCGCAATACCGCCCGCGCCAGAGTTGATTTGCCGCACCCGGATTCGCCAACAACGCCCAGGGTTTCCCCGGCGCCAAGGCTAAAGCTGACCCCGTCAACGGCCCGCAAAGGGCGCACTTTGGGAAACAGACCGCCGCCCATGCGCACCGGGAAATGAACCTTTACATCGTGCACATCCAGCACCGGCTTTTGGTCTTTGGCGGGTGTGTAGGGCGCAAGAGAAACGCGCCCCGGTCGGTCCTGTCGATCAAGGCGCGGCATGGCATCAAGAAGCAGTTTTGTATAATCATTTTGCGGTTTATAAAAAATATCATCGACCGCGCCGTCTTCGACATAAGCGCCTTTTTCCATTACATGGATATGGTCACACATACGTGCCACGACCCCCATATCATGGGTGATCAAGGCAATCGCCGCACCGGTTTCCTTCTTCAACTCGTCGATCAGATCGAGAACCTGCGCCTGTACGGTAACATCGAGCGCCGTTGTCGGCTCGTCGGCAATCAGCAATTCCGGCTCGCACAGCATCGCCATGGCAATCATCACCCGTTGGCGCATGCCGCCGGAAAGCTCATGCGGGTATTGGCGAAGACGCCGCGCCGCTTCGGGAATACGCACCCGGTCCAGCCATTCAAGCGAGCGCTGGTTTGCCGCCTCACCGCGCAAGGATTCATGCACCGCCAGTACTTCGGCCATTTGCGCCCCAATACGCATATGCGGGGTCAGCGAGGTCAGTGGATCTTGAAAAATCATTGTCATACGCGCGCCGCGCACCGTGTTCAGCGTTTTGCGCGGTAAATTCAGAATATCGCGGCCCCGAAACCGGATCGCCCCTTGGGCTTTGCCATTCGAGGCCAAAAGCCCCATGGCGGCAAGAAAGCTCTGGCTTTTGCCCGACCCGGATTCACCAACAATACCAACGCACTGGCCCGGGTTGATGTGCAGATCAATCCCCTTGACCGCATGCACCTCACCATCGGGCGTATCAAAACGAACGTGTAAATTCTCTATCTCAAGAACGGGCGTTTGGGTGCTCATCGGATCTCCTTGATATTCTGCCCGCCTATCTTAGAGCACTGGCCGGGCAAGAAAAGCACGCAATGCAGAACAACAGGTACAGGCTTATTTTTCACCGACACCGGCAAAAAAATCAGCAATAGCGCGTTGCGATTCGGCCTCGTCCAAAGTCGGCACATGGCCGGTATTGGCAATCTCGATGGTCTGCATGGCCGGATGGCGCGCCCCCATTTGCGCCAATGTATCCGGTGACAAAATATCGCTTAATGCCCCACGTATAACAAGCACAGGCACGGCGCAAAGCGCCTCAAAAAGCGGCCATAAATCAGCCGGCGCATTGTCTGCCGACAATAACGCCTTGGCGATTGCCGGGTCGTAATCGGTAATGATTTCGCCGTCTTGTTCACGGCAGGTGCGGCGGGCAAAATCGTCCCAAAACGCCGCGTCCCGGTCCGGGAAAGCCGCTGCGCCCAAGGCCCGCAAGGTGCGTGCCGCCTGCGCCCAGCTTTGCATCGGTTTGGCCTTGCCGACATAACCGGCAATGCGCGCCAGCCCGGCCGGATCAACCGTCGGGCCAATATCATTGATCACCGCCGCAGCGATACGATCAGGGGCCAGGGCAGCAATAATCATGCTCATAATACCGCCCATGGAGGTGCCGATAAACCCGGCCCGCTCAATGCCCAGATGATCCAGGAAATCCAGCACATCCTGTGCATAGGTCAAAGGATGGTAGCGCGTATGATCGGGGTCATAAGCCGAGGCCCCGCGCCCGCGCACATCAAAGGCCAGAACCCGATGGCCTTGCGCCCTTAAAAACGGGGCCAGACCGTCAAAATCGCGGGCATTGCGGGTCAGGCCATGCAGGCAAACCAGCGGCAGGCTATGGGTCAGATCATCACCCCCATAATCAAATACCACCAGATCAAGACCGTCTTTATTGGTAAATACGCGCTTTTTCGCCGCCGAACCGCTCATGACGCGGTACCGCAATCAGGAAGGTCCGCCGCAGTTTCCTCAATCAGGTGCGTCACCACCTGGCGCAAGGCATCCTTTTCATCAGCGCCATTGGCAAGGGCTTCTTCAAAAACCCCAAGCTGTTGGCTGGCCGATGTGCCACGTTCAACAATACGCCGCGCATGGTGTAATTCATCCACGCAATCAAGCGCCACCGCGTCTTCTTCAACAAGACCGATAATTTCTTCCAGTAAAGCGCCGTAAGGCGTTTGCTCGCCCTTGCCAAGATCGACAAGACGGCCATTAACGCCAAAGCGCGAGGCCAGCCAGCGGTTTTCCTGTACCAGCAGGCGCGGATACACCCGCCATTTCATATTGCTGCGGCGCAATCGCGACAGCATACGCAGCAAGCACTGATAAAGCGCCGCAATGGCCAACGCATCTTCCAGCCGCGTACAGATATCGGTAATGCGCATTTCCAGCGTCGGGAAATTTGCCGACGGGCGTAAATCCCACCAGATTTTGGTTGAATCCTCGATCACCCCGGCCATAATCAGACGCTTGCACAAGCGGTCATACTCGCCCCAGCTTTCAAAGCGATCGGGAATGCCATTGCGCGGCATGCCGTCCCAAACGGTAGTGCGATAGGACATCATACCCATCCGGTGTCCGCCCCAAAACGGCGAAGAGGTCGACAAGGCCAAAAGGTGCGGCAGGAAATAGCGCATCTGGTTCATCAGATCGATGCGCATATCCTTGTCATCTATGCCCACATGCACATGCATGCCGCAAATCAGCATGCGCCGGATCGCCCCTTGCAAATCCGCATCCAGCTTTTCATAACGCGGCGCGTCGGTATGGCGCTGCCCCGACCAGTCGGCAAAGGGGTGTGTCGAGGCGGCAATCAGATCAAGATCATAGTGTTGCGCCGTGCGTTTGATACACGAACGCATGGTGGTTAAATGCCGCCGCGCCTCGCCAATGGTTTCACAAACCGGGGTGCCGATCTCGATCTGGCATTTGAGAAATTCATGGGTGACATGATCACCCAGCTCCGCATGACAATCATCAAAAAGCGCCTGCGGCGGATCCTTGGCCAGATCCCCGGTAACAGGGTCAACAAGAAGATATTCCTCTTCAATACCCATGGTCAGTGGTGGCATGGTCATCCCGGCCCTCCCCTTTTGTTTCGGCCTAAACGCTCTTTGCGACGCAATCTTCCCCCAGCAAAGCCTGTAAAGGCGGCATGAGCAAGTCGGCCCATTGTCGCACGTGCGTTTCATCCACCAGTAAATCCTGTCTGATTTCCAGTGTTAAATGCCGCAAGCCCCGCGCCCCCACATGCCGGTCAATGGTGTAATTATAGGCTTTGGCCGAATAGGGCTTGTTATCACCGACATCAAGACCGGCCCCGTGCAGGCTGTCAATCATCAGGCGGGCGCTTTGTTCATCATCTTTCCACAACACCCCCGCTTCCCAGGGACGGTGTGCATGGGTATAGCGCAAAGCGCGGACAAAACTGTGTATCGAGATGATCAAAGGATCGTCATAAAGCGCCATATGCGCGTCCAGTTCCCGGTCCAGAAGATCATGGTAGGGGTCAAAATAACGCGCAATACGATGCCTGCGTTCTTCATCCGTCACCTGCGTATTGGCCGGTATCGTGATGCTGTCGCTTTGCGCGATAATCAGATCATCGCGCTCAACCCCCCGGTTAGGGTCGATCAGAAGCCGCGAATAGCCGCAATAAAGCGCCCGCGCCTGCAAGCGCGCCGCCAGAGCGCGGGTCAGCGCCCCGGCACCCGGATCCCAGGCAATATGATCGGCCAGTTGTTCCGCGCTCAGACCAAGGCGGTTATAGGCGACCGGCAAGGTATTGGTCGCATGATCGCAAAACAAAAACGCCGGGCTAAAGCCCCGCTCTCCTCCGGTTTGCGCAATTTGAAACTCTGACATAGGGTCTACTTTAACCACAGCCATTGTAAAATTCGATAGGGCAGGCGCAGTTTTACTGCGCCCCGCCAATATGCGAAACGCTTTCGGTCTCGTGGCTTAATGCCTCATTCGAAAAGGGAAACAGTCGTAAATTTTGCTGCGCAAACAAAGCCGCCTGATCGGCGAAATGCACAGACGTCTTGTCCAGTGTGGCGCTGCCAAACTGGTGACGGGTGCGGGCGCTCATATTTCCCTTCGCATCCCAGGCGACAATGGCGATATAGGTATCCCCGGCGACGGCGGTCAATGTGCCGTCCTCTTCCAGATCGTGACCGGCGCTATAAACCGCACGCAATATATCCGGGCCACCGGCGATAGGCACATTCACATCGCCCCGGCGCAAACGATTAATCGTCCCCCAGGGCACATCAAGACGCCCGTAATGGGTCATCAGGTCTTTGGCCGACGCCAATACGGCCTCCTTGGGGTCCATCAGCCAGGGGTCCCCCGCATGGGTGTCCAGCCCGATACATTTGACCGAGACCAGCACCCCAAGAGCGGCGGCCATATTGGCCTCATCCGTGCGCAAATCCCACCCGCCAAGTAGCTTTTGCGCGGTGGCCAAAAGCGCATCATCCGTGCTGTCGAGCGCGGCAATTTCACGCAGCAGCCGCGCTGTTTGTGATTGCTCTGAATAGGCAAGGTCAAACTTTATGACCTCCAGCCCCGCTTCATCAATGGATGTATTGGCCTGCATCAGCTCCAGCGCCCGCAGGCCGCGATTGGTCATATAATGCTCTATCCCGAAACGCGGGGAAAAGTCCGCAGGATCCGGATTGTCATCCGGCGCGGAAGAGCGAAAGGGTGTGTTATTGGAATTGATCACAAAACCCGACGCCGGATCGACCACTTTTGGCAAGGCGGAAACCGGCACAAAGCCGCGCCACAAAGCGGCGCTGGTATCGCCCGGCAGATAGGCCCGCCAATCATAGCCCGGCCCGCGCCTTGGCATGCGCGCATTATAAAAATAGCCAATATGGCCCTCCTTATCCCCGTAAACCACATTCAGGCTGGGAATGGCATTCATCGCCATGGCCGTCTGCCATTGCGCAAAATTTTGCGCCTTGTTCATTTGGTACCATTGCTGCACCGCACGAATTTCAAAAAGCCCGGAAAACCGCAGCGCATAAACCCCGTGCGGGCGGCGCAAGACCGGCCCGTGCACCGACCATAAGACCTCTTTGGATATGCGCACGCTGAACGGCCCCCATAATTTGATTCGCAAAGGCGCTTTTGTGCGCTCAAAATCGCGCCAGCCGCCATCAAACCAATATTGGTTTTTATTGTTGGGGTTGATTTTCAGCACATAAATATCAGCCAGATCGGGTTTGTTGACCGTATGCGCCCAGCCCAGGTTTTTGGTAAAGCCGTGCAAAATAACCGGCGTGCCGGGGAATATGCCCCCGGCGGCATTCCAGCCCTCGTCGGAGCTGACCTGAATTTCATACCAGGCCACCGGGCCGCTATAGGGCTGGTGCGAATTAATCACCAGCCGTGTGGTTTGATCGGCGCTGCGCGCGGGCGCAACCGCAAAGGCATTGGAGCCAAATTCAGGATTGGCGGCGTCAGTGGTTAAAAACGCGGTTTTTGCATTTGCCAGCGAAATATGCCGGGCGCGTGTTGATTTGAAAAGCTCCGCCAGATCGCCTTCAAGGCCATAAAAAAACGGCGCGCGGAACACAAATCCGGCGATCACGTCTTGCGGCATTATGGGCAAAACCCCGGCGCGCACCGCCTTTGGATGATCCAGCGCATAAAGATTAAGCCCGGCCACATAGCCTTCCAGCAAAGCGCGGGTTTGCGCAGATAAATCGGTGTCATATTTTTGCGCCACCAGATCGCGTATCCGAAAAAGATTGACCAGATAATCCGTGCGCGCCCCGTCCATCCCCTGGTAATGGGCAAGCGTTCCACGTGATGCCAAAATCATTGTCTCAATGGTTTTCCAGTCGTCCTGCGCGTGCGCATAGGCCAGCCCAAACGCCGCATCCGCATCGCGCGACCCATGCACATGCGGCACCCCCAATGTGTCGCGGGTGATAGTGGCGGCATATTTATTGGCCTGCGCCCGCAAAGCGGCCTTATCCACAAGCCGGGCTGGCGGTGTGATCAACAACCCCGTCCCGATCAGTAAAACCACCGCAACAAGACCCACCAATCCTTTGAGTACTGTTTTCATCTTTCCCCCTCTTTGGCCTTAATCACAGCCGGTTATTGTTTCAAGCGCCCGGCGCAACGGCGCACTTAAAGGCATTGGGCGGCGGCTTTCCCTGTCCACATAAACATGAACAAAGCGGCCGCGCGCCGCCGTCTTGTCGGTATTTTTGGCAAAAACGCCGATATCATAACTTACGCTGGTGCGACCAATATGCGCCACTTTCAGGCCCGCTTCCAGACTTTGCGGAAAAGACAGGGGCGAAAAATACTGGCAACTGGTTTCCACCACCAGACCGATTTGCGCACCCTTATGAATATCAAGGCCCGCCTCTTCGATCAAAAACCGGTTCACCGCCGTATCAAAAAAAGCATAAAAAACGACATTGTTAATGTGCCCGTAAATATCATTATCATGCCAGCGCGTCGGTATATCCGTAAACCAGACATAGTCAGTTCGAAGGGCGGGCGCGGCTCTCATAAAACGGACCGATAAAGCGCCAGTATCTGCGCCTCGTCTATATCCCGCGGATTGTTGACAAGAAGCCGCTGCACTTTTATCGCCTCCGCCGCCATGTGAGGCAGATCGTCGGCGCTGATACCCACTTGTGTTAACTGGCGCTGCAAACCAATCGCCTGGCACAAACGTTCCATCTCATCGGCCAAGGCGGTAGCAGCAACCCCATCATCTGCGCCATCATAAATCCCCAAATGCCGGGCAATCTGCGCGTAAACCGGGGCGGCAACCGGCGCATTAAAGCGCATCACAGCGGGCAACATCAGCGCATTGGAAAGCCCGTGCGAGACATGAAACAAACCACCAATGGGATAGGCCAGCGCATGCACTGCACCAACCGGCGCATTGGCAAAGGCCTGCCCCGCCTGCATCGCCCCCAGCATCATGTCGGCGCGCGCGGATGCGTCGCTTTCTTGCCCACAGGCGCGCTCTATAGCGCCATGCAAACGCCGCAAAGCGGCCAGCGCAAACATGTCGGAAACCGGGTTCTTCAAATGTCTTGAGGTCATCGCCTCAATGGCATGCACCATGGCGTCAATGCCGGTGGCGGCACTGACATGCGGCGGCAGGCTGGCCGTCAGGGCCGGATCAAGCAGCGCCAGATCCGCATAAAGCACCGGCGAGACAACCCCGACCTTGGCCCCGCCCTCTTTGGTGACAACCGATATGCAGGTCACTTCGGACCCGGTACCCGCCGTTGTTGGCAGCAAAACCAGCGGCAGGCGCGGCCCTTTGGCATTATCCATGCCGTAAAGATCATCCAGATGTTGCGGGCTGGCACACAAATGCGCCACCAATTTAGCCGTATCCATGGAACTGCCGCCGCCAAAGCCGATAATGCAATCGGGGGCAAAGGCCCGCGCGTTTTGTGCCGCTTCCAACACCATGCTGTGTGGCGGATCGGCCTGCACACCGTCATAAACATCGACCTGCACACCGCCAGCGCGCAGGTTTTTTATCGGCTTTTCCAAAAGACCCGCGCCGCTGACCCCTTTATCTGTAACGATAAAGACCCGTTCAAACGCGCCCAGCAGCGCCAAATGCCCGGCCAGATTTTGTGCGCCGCCCTCATCCAGAACAATACGGGCGACACTGGCAAATGAAAAATTCTTCATACCTTCGATTACCCCAGCTCCCCCGCGACCTCAACCGCAAAACCAGCCGGTTTTCAGGAAATATGTGAATCCTGTCGCCTCTATCGGTTGCGCCCCGGCGCACATCGTGCGAAATAGCAAAGATTCGTAATTTGCGCTATTTTTGGGGGCGCAGCAGACTAAGGGGGCCGCCACATGGGCGATCTGTTCTGGAATAAAATTTTTGGGGCCTTTCTGGCCGTTGCCTTGGGTATTTTTGCCTTGCGTGAATTGGGTCATGCGCTGATTCACAGTCACGAGCCAGCCAAACCCGGCTATGCAGTGGCGCTTGATGAAGCACCAAGTGCCGCCAAGCCCGCAGAAGAAGTCAAGGAAGTCAGCCTGGCTGAAATGCTGGCCGGTGCCAGTGCTTCATCGGGTGAACGCGTTGCCAAAAAATGCGCCGCCTGCCACGACCTGACCAAAGGCGGGCCGAACAAAACCGGGCCTAATCTGTGGGGCGTTGTCGGCCGCACAGCGGCCAGCCATGCCGGGTTTAAATACTCGCAGGCCATGACTGACTTTGGTGGCGACTGGACATTTGAAAATCTCAATACTTTCCTGACCAGCCCCAAAGGTTTTGTCAAAGGTACGGCCATGTCATTTGCCGGTTTGAAAAAAGCCAAGGACCGGGCCAATCTTATAGCGTATTTGCGCACTTTGAGCGACGATCCGCTGCCGCTTCCTGCAATTGCCGCGCAGGCGGCTGATGCCGCCGCAGACGCGGTTGATACGGCCAGCGCTGCCGCTGATACAGTGGTGGATGCGGCGGGTGATAGCCTTGAAAAAGCCGCCGACACAGCCAAGGATACCGTGCTGGATGCGGCCAAAGCCGTCGCCGATGAAGCCAAAGACAAGGCCGAAGAGGCGCTGGCCACCCCGGACAAGCCTTAGGTCGTAACGCATAAACAGCCAAAAGACCTGACATCGCCGCCGCGCAGACCTTTAGTTACGTCGTCAGCCCTCGGGTTAACCAGAGGGTCCATCAAAAGGTTAACCCAACACGGCGATTCACAATGGTCCTTCTGGTGCTCCAATCAAGTCGGAGGATGGCCAGAGGATAACAAGGTGGGGAATGACGAAGAGAGAAGAATTTCTTGACCCATTCCTTTATCTCCACATGTGTCATCCCGGGATACGCCGGGATCCATAGTGCCGTTGCCTCTCACTATAGACCCCGGATAAAACTGACGTTTTTCCGGGGTGACAGGGTTAGTAAGAACATGAAGCCTGAACCCTGTTCCACCTATTCACCTTTTCCGGTATCGTATAACGCCCTAAAGCCGCCGGATAGCCGTTATCGGTCCGGCGGCTTTTTTTATGCGCGCCGCCGCTGCTGCCAAGGGTTCACTGGCTACCATCATGTGGTGCGCATTGGCGTGCAACAAAGTTTTTGCACTGGACATCAGGCCCACATGCCCGGGCCAAAAGATCAAATCCCCGCGTTGCAAGGGTGTTTTCTCAAGCTCTGGATCCAGTCCTTCGCCCACTGTCTCCACTTGCATATCCGTATCGCGCAGGCATTTTTGCCCCGTGGCCTGCAATGCCAATTGCACCAGGGCCGAGCAATCAAGCCCGGCGGCGCTGCGCCCGCCCCAGACATAAGGCACGCCCATATATTTTTCCGCCACCGCAACATAATCTGACGGTCTTTGGTCCAGCGGCGCGACATGTGCCATATGCACCCAGCCAAGTCCCTCTATTTGATGATAATCACCCACACTTTTACCAAGGCATAACTGGCTGTTGGCGTATAAAAAGCATTGCACCGGAGATTTTAAGTCAGCAGCCTTGAAAACCGGGGCGCTTTGTGCGGCGACGGTATGGGTTGGCTTATTCACACCCTCTCGCAGTGCCGCAGCGCGCACATAGCCCACATACCCGTCCCCATCAGCCTGCCCCCAAAGCCAGCCATCCTTTTGCTCATAAACGGTAAAACCTTCTCCCCACAGCAATTGGGTTTGCAGGCCGCTCGCCGCATCCGGTTTGGCGAACAAGGAAACAACGGGGCGGGCGGCCCACCATGGTGTGCCATCCACATAGCGCGCGGCGCGCACACGCCCTTGCAGGCTTTTTGCCGCCAGATCAGCACGCGCCGGGGTCAAACGAGGGTCGAACACATCAGCCATAGCGCGCCTTCAGCATAGCGAAAACCGCGCGCGGGCCTTGCGCATCGCCGCCCTTTGGATGCCCCGGCCGGGGGCTGGCCACCCAGGCGAATATATCAAAATGCAGCCAACTCTGCGCGCTGACAAAACGGCGCAAAAATAATGCCGCGGTCACTGACCCGGCCATCGGGCTGGAAGCCGTGTGGCAAATATCGGCAATCGGGCTGTCGAGCAATTTGTCATAGCCGGACCATAAGGGCATACGCCAGACCGGATCGCCGACCTGCGCCGCCGCGCCCTGCAAATCAGCGGCAAGAACGTCATCATCGGTATAAAACGGCGCCAGTTCCGGCCCCAGCGCCACCCGCGCCGCGCCGGTCAAAGTGGCAAAATCGACAAGCAGTTCCGGCTTGTCTTCACTGGCGCGGCATAGGGCATCGGCCAGCACCAGCCGCCCTTCGGCGTCGGTATTATCAATTTCCACGCTCAAGCCTTTGCGGCTGGGCAAGACATCGCCGGGGCGATAGGCATTACCGGCAATGGCATTGTCAACAATCGGGATGACCACATGCAGGCGCACATTCAGACCCGCCGACATAATCAGCCGGGCCAGCGCCAGCGCATTGGCCGCGCCGCCCATATCCTTTTTCATCAAACGCATATATTGCGCCGCCTTGATGTCCAGACCGCCGGTGTCAAACACCACACCCTTGCCGACAATAGCGATGCGCGGGGCGTTTTTTTTGCCCCAATGCAGCTCGGCCAGACGCGGCGCGTGCGTTGACGCCCGCCCCACTGCATGGACCAAGGGATAATTCTCCTTCAAAAGATCATCGCCCACACAAACCCTGTATGTGGCATCAAAATCCTTTGCCAGGGCTTTGACAGCATCGGCCAGCGCTTCGGTACCAAGATCATTCGCCGGGGTATTAACAAGGTCGCGGGCCAGATAGACCGCCGCGGCCTCATCGCGCGCTTCATCGCGCCGCGCCGCATGAATATAAAGCTGGGCCGGGGCGCGGCCATCCTCCTTCTTGTAGCGATCAAACTGATACGCCCCCATCTGCCAGGCCAGCGCCAGCGCTGTGCGCTCGATCGCCGCCGGGGCGAAAGCGAGTTTGTAATCCCCCTCGGGCAGGTGCCTTGCCCCATCGCCAAGCGCAAAAGCATCAGCGGCATCACCGCATCCCAAAAGCGCCACCGGCGGCGCATCAGGCCGGGGCACAAGAAGCGCCTGCCCACGTTTACCGGCAAAGCCCGCATCGGTAACAAATGCCGCCTGCTGCGCGGGCACCGCCGCCAGCCAGCTTGTCAGGCATTGCGGGCCGAGAATATGCAGCGGTCTTTGCTTTGCGGTTTCTTTTTCAAGTAATGACGCACTCATAATCAGCTCTTTTCCTCTTTACGCGCCCATTAACGGATTATTGACCTTGGGCGCGCATCTTCAAGTCTCGTTAACCCTGTTTTGCACGAGTCATCAGATGCGTACAGTAAAGAAAATACATCACGCCGCGCCACTTGCACTCCTTTTGGTCCTTGGGGCCTGCTCTACCGCGCCCAATCCTGAAGAAGCGGCCCTTAAAGTCAGCCTGCAAAAAGACATCGCCCCGCAATCGCGCGAATCACGCGATACCATCGCCCGCGCCGATATTCTCACCCAAGGCACCTTCTGGGCCAAGGAATACAATAAAAACCCCGGTGATCGCGAAGCCGCCCTGCACATGGCCAAGGTTGTGCGCACGCTGGGCAATCCCGAACGCGCCGCCACTGTCGCCACCCAGGCGCTGGCGCTCTATCCTGATGATCTGGAATTATTGATGGTTGCCGGGCGCGCCCTGATTGAAAGCGGCCAAAGCGCCAAGGCCATTGATTATCTTGATCAGGCCATCGCCAAAGCCCCCACTGACTGGCATATTTATTCGGCTTTGGGTGTCGCCTATGATCAGGAAGGCAAGATCAAACAGGCCCGAGCCGCCTATAATCAGGCTCTGCGCCTGAGCCCCGGCAATGCGCAAGTGCTCTCAAATCTGGCCATGTCTTACGCCGCTGAAGGGTCACCGGAACGCGCTGAAACCTTGCTGAAAAAAGCTATTACCCGGCCCGAAGCCACCGCCCTGATGCGGCAAAATCTGGCGCTCGTTCTGGGCCTGCAAGGCAAGTTTGACGAGGCGCGTAGCATCGCCGCCAAGGATTTGCCGGCCAATATGGCCAAAAACAATATTGATTATGTGCGGGACATGATTGTCCGCCCCCGGCGCTGGGATAGTTTGCGCAACAGTTCTGATCCATCATGAGCGCCTCACTGTCACACCCTGCCGATCGGCTTTTGGGGGCGCTGGGTGCTCTCTATGGCATGGGCGCTGTAATAGCGCTGGCCCTGGCCAGCCATGCGCTTGCCGATCCGGATGCCGCCGCTCTGGTTGAGCGCGGGGCCACTATGGCGCTTTTTCATGCTTTGGCGATTTTTGCCGCGCTTGGTCTGCGCCTGCGGTTAAGCGCAAGTCTTTTTGCTTTGGGTGCTTTTTTGTTTTCCGCCGCGCTTTATACCCATGGGTTTACCGGCAGTCGCGCGCTGATCATGCTGGCCCCGTTTGGTGGTATGAGCTTAATTGTCGGCTGGGTCTGGCTTTTTGTGCGCTTCGCTTTTCCCGTCCGCCGACAAAGATGAAGAAAACCGCCGCACGGATTGGCGCCAGATCAGAATCTCATCAAGAAGATTACGCAAGCCCAGCCCGCCGCCAATATAAATATCCATCTCCAGTATAAGGGCCGTCTTTTTTTTGTAGGCATGGGTAAAGCGGTTATTGGCGTTCCATCTATTGACTTCCAGAAGCGCATTGTCGCGCACCGGCCCTGTGGCGGGCAGCAAGAACACCGCGCGTAATTGCAATTCATGACAAGCCGCCGTATCGGGCGCGCAATCATAGCCAAAAACCGACCAGTCCAACTGATCATGCACGACAAGCCGCTGGTTGGCGACCACGCCTTCGCCCTTAATGTCCTGGACCTCATAGGACAAACCCGCCAACAACATGATCTGGCCAACATCGGCCATGGTCAAGGCGTTATAAACCGGATTATCAGGCACAGGCGCCGCTTTGGGCGCAGGCTTGTTTTTTTCTTTGGTTTGCGCCGTCATCCCAGCGGCGGGAAGCGCAAACAGTCCGGCGCAAACAAGCGCGCACAGTGTTTTATTCAACATTGACATGGTGTGCACAAACACCCTCAAAGGCCGGGCAACCGTATCCGCCCACCTTTGCGAATGACCACCTTGCCGCCGCCCGTGGCCTCCTTAATCAACTCTTCACGATGAATCCGGTCCGCTTCGGCATCTGCATCAAGCGGCGTGTTGTCCACCTTGTTTTTGCCCCGGCCCCGCCAGAACAAAATCCGGTCAGCGAAGCTTTTGGATTTGGTGGTCAATTGCGCGGTTTCCGCATCCAACTTGGCGCGCACGGTCGGGTCAAGATTACGCCCGCGCGCCGCCTGATCGATCAATGCCTGCTCGCCGGCTGAAAGGGCGGCCCCTGAATCAGATGGTTGTCCCAGCATGGCCTGACGGGCGCGCTGCGAGGCTTTCAGATCGTTCGGACCGGCCTCACCGGGGCGCGGCGGCAGCAAATTATATTCCGGCGGCACCACAAGCGGCGCTTTGGTCAGCACCCGAAATTCATCGGGGCGATTTTTACCGCCACCGGCGGCTCTGGAAAGGCTGGCACAACCGCCAAGGGCCACAGATGCGGCCGCACACGATATAACGACCAAAGAGATTTTATTCATCAGTTTACTCCCTAAGCGCGCGAGGGTACCCGCGCTGCCCGTGCCAGCCAAGACCTTCATACACTCTTTTGCTGTCGTTCGGCCAGCCAAACATCCAGTAGCATCAGAACAACACCAATACTGATGGCCGAATCGGCCACATTAAACACCCAGATAAAATGAATATCCGAAAAATCAATAAAATCGACCACCATGCCAAAGCGCGCCCGGTCGATCATATTACCCAGCGCGCCGCCGATAATCAGACCCAAAGCCAGCGCCCCGAATTTGCGCGTTGATGTCAAAAGCCAGTAAGACAGCACAGCCACAACCGTCAACCCAAAGGCCAAAAGCAGCAGGCGAGCGGCAAGGGAATCGGCCTTGAACAGGCCAAAGCTCACCCCCTTATTCCACACAAAGGTCAGATCAAAAACTGGCGACAATTCGACATGGCCAAAGGGCTTGTCGCGCAAATGAAGGATGTTGAGCACCCAGTATTTCGATACTTGGTCAAGGGCAATGACCAGCGCCGCAATGGCAAACCCAAAGCGCAAAAAAACCGTTTTCTCAGCCATGCACCGCATCCCATTCTTTCACCGCCAACGCATCGCGCGGGGTGATATCCGGGTAGGCGGGATCAGCGGTTTTGGGATCAAAATATTTCCACGAGCGGGCGCATTTAATGCCGGACGCTTTTTCCACCTGCACGCCCATGCCTGGAACCCCGGGGAGCGTGTAGACCTCTGCCGGTACCTTGTCCGCAAGCAGAACCGCCTGGCTGGTGATAAACACATCGGCGAGAAATGTCGCTACATCCTGGCCTTCCGCCTGTGCTGTCACTGATTTGAGGATATTTTTATCATCGACATAAACACGCGGCGCCGCTTCCAGTGACGAACCAATGGTTTTGGCGGCGCGGGCCTCTTCCAGCGCCCCCAGCACCACACCGCGCAGATGCCTGATATTGATCCAGTCTGCGGCCAGTTTCTCATCGCGCCAGTCTTTGGGCGTATTGGGGAAAGTATGCACATGCACCGAATCATCATCGGACGGGAAGCGGGTCAGCCACACTTCTTCCATGGTGAAGGGCAAAAGCGGCGCAAACCATAAAACCAGACGGTTAAAGATCAGATCCATCACCGTGCGCGCCGCAAGACGGCGCGGCGTGGCAAGAGGATCGCAATAAAGCGCGTCTTTGCGAATATCAAAATAAAACGCCGATAATTCTTCATTGCAAAAGGCAAACAGCAATGAAAATACCCGTTTGTGATCGAGCGCCTGATAAGCGCTACGCACCGCTTCGTCCATAACACTCAACCGGTGCAGCATAAGCCGGTCCAGCGATGGCATATCTTCAGGTTCAACACTTTTCGCCGGGTCAAAGTCCTGCAAGGCCCCCAGCAAATAGCGCAATGTGTTGCGCACTTTGCGGTATGAATCGGCAGCGGTTTTGAGAATTTCCGGCCCCATGCGGGTATCTTCGTGCACGTCTGATGAGGCCACCCACAGACGTAAAATTTCCATGCCATTGGTGCGGCCAATATCCGCCGGATCAACAACATTGCCCAAAGATTTGGACATTTTGCGCCCGTCTTCGGCCATCACAAAACCATGGGTAAACACCCCGTCATAGGGCGCACGGCCGCGCGTGCCGCAACTTTCCAACAGGCTCGACTGGAACCAGCCGCGATGCTGGTCCGTGCCTTCAAGATAAAGATCGGCGGGCCATTTCAGGCCGTCGCGGTTTTCCAGCGTAAACACATGGGTACAGCCTGAATCAAACCAGACATCGAGAATATCCTCGACTTTTTCATAAGCCTGCCAGTCGTCCACAAGGCCGGATAAAAACCGCTCTTGCGCGTTGTCAGCGAACCAGGCATCGGCCCCCTCGGCAGCAAAAGCCTCCAAAATGCGCGCATTGACCGCTTCATTTTTCAGATAATCACCCGTACCTTTGCGGACAAAAAGCGGCAAGGGCACGCCCCAGGCGCGCTGGCGTGAGATCAGCCAGTCCGGCCGCCCCTCGACCATAGACAGCAGCCGGTTTTTGCCTCGCGGCGGATAGAATGTGGTCTTTTCAATGGCGGCAAGCGCCTTGTCACGCAAATGCCCGTCGCCTTCCATGGGAATGAACCATTGCGGGGTATTACGAAAAATCACCGGCGCTTTGGAACGCCAGGAATGGGGGTAGGAGTGGGTGATGCGGCCCCGCGCCAAAAGTGCGCCAACGTCGATCAGCTTATCCACCACTGCGCCATTGGCCGGGCCGTCCTTGCCGGTTTTCTTGCCCGTCGTGCGGATCACCTGCAAACCGGCAAACAGCGGCACATGGTCGTAATACGCCCCATCTGGCCCTACGGTTTCAGGGATATCCTTATGCCCGGTCGCCAGCCAGACATCATAGTCTTCGGCCCCATGCCCCGGCGCAGTATGCACAAAGCCGGTGCCGGTCTCTTCGGTGACATGGTCGCCCGCCAGCAGCGGCACGTCAAAATCATAGCCTTCGCCTGCAAACGGATGCGCGCAGCTCAGCGTTGAGGCATCAACATCATCAAGGCGTTTCCAGGAAGAAATTTTGGCGGTTTTGGCCACCTCTTCCCAGAGGCTGTCAGCAACGATGAGCTTTTCGCCAACCTTGGACCAAGGCGTGAAATCGCTGTCATCAATGCCGGTAACTTCGTAAAGCCCGTAAGAAATTGTGGGGCTATAGGAAATCGCCCGATTGCCGGGAATGGTCCAGGGCGTGGTAGTCCAGATAAGAACGCTGGCGTCTTTTAGCGCGTCTGCGCCTTTGGTGACCGCAAACCGCACCCAGATGGTGGTGCTGACATGGTCGGCATATTCCACTTCGGCTTCGGCCAAAGCGGTTTGTTCGACCGGCGACCACATCACCGGTTTGGAGCCGCGATAAAGCTGGCCGCTTTGCGCAAATTTCAAAAATTCCCCGGCAATGGTCGCTTCGGAAGAATAAGCCATGGTGGTATAGGGGTTGTCCCATTCGCCCTGCACACCCAAACGCTTGAATTCCTCACGCTGTACATCCAGCCAGTGCGCCGCATAATCGCGGCATTGTTTGCGAAATTCGATGCGCGGGACATCGTCTTTATTGCGGCCCTTTTTGCGGTATTCTTCTTCGACTTTCCATTCAATCGGCAGACCGTGACAATCCCAGCCGGGCACATAGGGCGCATCATAGCCCATCATCTGGTGCGAACGGCTGATAAAGTCTTTCAGCACTTTATTGGTCGCCGTGCCCAAATGCACATGGCCGTTCGCATAAGGCGGGCCATCGTGCAGCACATATTGTGTGCGCCCTTTGGCGGCGGCACGCAGGCGTTTGTAAATATTTAAGTTTTCCCAACGTTCCAGCCATTTTGGCTCGGCCCTGGGCAGGCCCGCACGCATGGGAAAATCGGTTTTGGGCAAAAATAATGTATCGCGATAATCGCGGCTTTGGGTATCATCCGTCATGGCGGACCTTCTGTCTGATGTAATAATGAGGGCACAGGTTAAATGAACAGCCGACGCCGTCGCTTATACGCACGACGTCGGCCAGATAATTCGCGTTATCATAAAGCACATTATTTTATCTTCAAACATAAGCGCCATGTATCAGGCTCAGGCCGAGCGGTCCACCTCTGCGCTTTTTTCAAGGCAGGTGCGCGCATTGTCCATATCTTTGGATATTTGTGCCTTGAGGGCCTCAAGCCCGTTGAATTTTTTTTCATCGCGCAAAAAATGCTCCAGCGTGACTTCAAGCGTGCGCCCGTAAAGATCCCCGGCAAAGTCAAAAAGGTGAATCTCCAGCCGCTCTTCGGCTCCGTCCACCGTTGGCCGCACACCAACATTGATCACGCCGGGCAAAGCCGGTCCGGCCCCGTCTATACGCGCCCGGCCCGCATACACACCAAAACGCGGGCGCACATAATCATGCAATGAAAGATTGGCCGTCGGCACACCAATGGTGCGACCGCGCTGATCACCGCGCATGACCAGCCCTTCCATGCTCCAGGGGCGGCCCAATATACGCGCCGCTTCCACAGGGTCGCCGGTTTTAAGGGCGCTGCGCACCGCCGAAGAAGAGAACTTTTCTGCCTTGCCGCCTTCAAGCGCGACAATATCAACCCCAAAGCCGTATTTTTTGCCAAAGCGTGTCAGCGAGGCCGCATCACCAACGCGGTCCTTGCCATAATGAAAGTCCGCGCCAACGCTGACATGTTTGACGCCCAGCCCGTCAACCAGCACATCGCGCACAAAGGTCTCGTCATCCATCAAACTCATAGCGCGATCAAACGGCAGGGCGTAGAGCACATCCACGCCCATATCATCAAGCATGGCGGCGCGGGCAGAATCGCTTTGCAATTGTTCAGCCGCCACCCCGGGTTGAAAAAAACGGCGTGGATGTGGATTGAACACCGCCACCCCAAAAGGCGTATTGGCCGCTTGCGCATGGCGCCGGGCGCTGGCCATCACCACCCGGTGACCCCGGTGCACGCCATCAAAATTACCCATGGCGACAGACGCGCCGCGGGCATTTTGGGGCAGGTTTTTATAATGATCAAATATATCCATAATGTCCGCCTGTCTTCAGCTTGAGGGCTTTTTTTCA
>JALWSB010000043.1 GCA_027080345.1 Robiginitomaculum sp.
CAATGTCCGGGCGATTTTGCGCCAGTGCCTTGCTTAGCGGGTGATCTGCAGAGAGGGCCAAAAAGCTGGCCCCGAAAAGCGTATCGGGCCGGGTTGTATAAACCTCAATACTGTCGGCAGCGCCTTTTGTTTGTGATGCCTCATCCAGATCAAAGCGCAATTTGAGGCCTTGCGAGCGGCCAATCCAGTTGGCCTGCATGGTTCTGACTTTTTCCGGCCAGCGATCCAGTGTTTTGAGGCCATCAAGAAGCTCTTCCGCATAAGCGGTTATTTTAAAAAACCATTGCGTCAGCTCTCGGGTTTCCACCGGCGCCCCGGAGCGCCAGCCGCAACCGTCAACAACCTGCTCATTGGCAAGTACCGTATGATCAACCGGATCCCAGTTGACTTTGGACGATTTGCGGTAAACCAGCCCGGCTTTCCACAAGGCGAGAAATATTTTTTGCTCCTGGCCATAATAATCCGGATCGCATGTGGCAAATTCCCGGCTCCAGTCAAGCGCAAAACCAAGGCTTTGCAATTGCACACGCATGCTGGCAATATTCTCGTAAGTCCATGTTTTTGGATGAACATTATGCGCCATGGCGGCGTTTTCCGCTGGCATGCCAAACGCATCCCAGCCCATGGGGTGCAGCACCGCCTGACCACAGGCGCGCCGATAACGCGCCACCACATCACCCATGGCATAATTGCGGACATGGCCCATATGAATGCGCCCGGAAGGGTAGGGAAACATTTCAAGGACATAGGATTTTTTATCCTTATGCCCGGCCTTGGGGGCCTCAAAGCATTTGGCCGCAGCCCAGGCCTTTTGCCACTTTTTGTCGTTTTTCTGGTGGTCGTAACGCATCACGCGGCCTTCTGGAGTCGCCTCTTAGCCAAGGGTGGATATTTTTAATTCACGGGCGCGGGTCAAAATGGCGTTTTCAATCTGTGTTTCTGTTTTTGGATCAACAGCAGAATCCCGCCATGTTCCGGTTGTATCGCGGGCTTGCTTGAAAACCGAAACCTTGACGCCATCGGCGCGCAAACGCGTATCGAGAATATAAACCGTCGCCTTGAAGCGCTCATTGGGCGCCCCGGCATCGGAATGCCAGCCGGTAATAATAACCCCGCCATAAGGGTCGGCCGATTGCAGGGGCATAAACTCGATGGTTTCAAGCGCGGCGCGCCACAAAAATGTATTTACGCCAATACCACTTTGGGCCGCTGATGCGCGTTTCTTGCCAGAACCAATCACTGAGCAGCCGGCCAGAGAGCCAACAACAAGAACGGTCATGAACAAGCGAAAAAAGGTCAACATAGGGCGTCTCCGTTCCCCAAAAGATATCATCAAATTGCGTGTATAGCACGGCTGTGCGTGCTGGCCAGAGTTTCGCTGTTAAGTTTATTCCGCGCATCTGTTTTTGTGAAAAAACATGGCAGATTGCGCTGATATGCAAAGAAGAGGCCTGTGTCATTAGCGTCACAGGAAAAAGCCAAGTGTTGGAAACGCGTAGATTCCACCTTGACCGACCTTGGTACGTCAGTCAGGAAAGAGGAGGCGTCCGGGGGACGGGGCCGGTTGCGACCGGTCGCAGCGTGTGCGAAAAAGATATCCGCACCACTGCGACCGGGCCGCACCACAGCACGATGAGGCGTGCGGTGTCGGTCTGGTTTTCAGCGCCACGCCTTTGGCAAGCCGGTTGTTTGCCAGAGGGGTGTTAAGTGAAAATTCGGCGACAAACAGGTTTGGCGGCGGATTATTAATTGTTTTTTTATCTTTTTGACTAGGCTTTTGCGAGAAAAGAGTGGTCAAAGAGATCAAAAGAGGGTGATAAAGCGGCATGAAGTACGCTGTTCACATTTTGGCTTTGACTGTCGCGCTGTCCTTTGGTGGCGTGGTGCGGGCGGACGATTCTGTTGTCGGTATTGCGCCGGTTTCACCTGAAACGGTTGCGCCGGAGGGGCAGGCGGCTCCTGAAAAAATCAAAAGCACAACCATTGCCGGCATAACAGTTCTTGATCCCGGTGCGCTTTTGCCCTGGAATCGTTCTTTTACCCTGCGCGATGATGCCGCTCAGTTGGCGACGTCCGTGCTGCCGCCCCACAGCAATGGGGTGGATATTCCTGCGGGGAGCAAATGGGGGGTTACGGTCAATCTGGATGCCAATGACCGGACATATGAGTATCAGGACCGGGTAAGCGCCGGGGCTTATTTTGATATTTCCCCGCGCATTCGTCTTGGCGGCAGCCTGAGCTTTACTGCACCGGGCGAATTCAGAACCTCGCCGGTTAACAAGACGGCTTTGCCTGTTGCGCCCGGTGAAGATGACCCGGCCGTGCGCATTGAATCATCAATAAAATTCTAACAAACCGATCTGGCTAAAATTATGCGCTTGGTGGCGGTGGTGCCGGGTGTGTGTCTGCTGGTGACACACGGGCTGGTGGTGCTATGGGCTTGTTTTGCCCATTCGTGGTGCCGTTTCTGGTTTGGGCAGGCGCATTACTTTTTTCTTTTGGTTCTGCGGCCAGGGCGCTTGCGGGCACTTTGATCGGTGCATTGTCTGGAATGTATTCTTGATCTTTTATGCAAACGGCGTTGGACAGCATGCTTTTACCAATTTTGTCGAGCCGGACGGCAAGGCGGATACGGTCGCGTACACGATTAATCAGCCCGACAACGACCAGCGCACCAATGAGCCAGGAAAAATAGGTAAGAATTTGCCCCTGGGCATCATTATAGCCAAACAAACGGATTTTCAGCATAAACAGGCAGGCAGCAAAAAGCGGAACAGTAAAAATTCGAAAACTGCGCAAAGAAATAATCATCAGCGCCAACACCGCCCCGGAGACCATAAACGGCCACTGCACCGACATTTGTCCAAAAGCCCCGCTCTTGTTCAGGCTGTCCGTCAGGTCCGGCCATGCCAGCCCGTCAAAAAGCGATAAAAGCGGCGCGAACAAGGGTGAAAGTAGAGAGTTTAACGTGTCGCTGACCTGGGTCCAGGACGGCTCAATCACCGAGGCAATTTCGCGCGCGCCAATCCCGGTCTCGATAATAATGGCGGCAAAAACTAAAAACAAAACACTCCACCACCAATTCACTGAACGGCTGACCCGCGTATTGTGCAATAAAGTAGAAAGCGGTTGGGCTTGTTGCCGCTCGCGCGCCGTGCAATTGATAACGCAGGCCAGATGCCCTGGGTCTTTTTGGTTGCGCGCGACCATAAGCCGGACGATAAAGTCATTGTCATTATGCTCAATCTGCCATTTATCAGGGTGAATGGTGGAATATTCCCCGGCCTTGTTGCGCAATACCTGTTGTTGTTGGTCGCCGACCATTTGGTTTTCAATACGCCCGCAGGCAAGAAAAAATCGAATGTGCCGCCGCCCAAACGTCATTGTTTCCAGTTCTGGTGATAATGTAACCATGCAACCCCTCGCAAATATGTGTTTAGCGCAAAATTATGCCCGGACAAACAGATGACTCCCCTGAGGGGAAACGAGCACAACCACAAGAGCATATAAAGATATCTTTATATCCCCTTGTCAGGGGCGCAAACCATTGATATAGGCACAGCAAACGCGGCCTGTGTACAAACATGAGGTCCGGGCGAATCTGGATGACGGCTTTTCGGATCGCTTATATTCCCATGCCGATAGATTTGAGGATAAGCGACGATGAGTGCGCAAAACGATTATAAAATTAAAGATATCAATCTGGCCGATTGGGGCCGTAAGGAAATCACCATTGCCGAGATTGAAATGCCCGGCCTGATGGCGATCCGTGAAGAATTTGCCGCCGCGCAGCCCTTGGCGGGGGCGCGCATTGTCGGCTGTTTGCACATGACCATCCAGACCGCCGTGTTGATCGAAACCCTTACCGCGCTTGGTGCAGAGGTGCGCTGGTCGTCCTGCAATATTTTTTCCACACAGGACCAGGCCGCGGCCGCGATTGCCGCGAGCGGCATTCCGGTTTTTGCCTGGAAAGGGGAAACCGAGGAAGAATACGAATGGTGCATCGAACAAACCATCAGCGGCCCGAATGGCTGGAAGCCCAATATGTTGCTTGATGATGGCGGCGATCTGACACTGATTGTTCATGAAAAACACCCTGAACTTCTGGCTGATATCAAGGGCGTTTCCGAAGAAACCACCACCGGCGTTCATCGCCTTTATGAAATGGCCAAAGCCGGAACGTTGAAAATCCCAGCCATTAACGTCAATGACAGCGTCACCAAGTCGAAGTTTGACAATAAATATGGCTGTCGTGAATCGCTGGTTGATGCCATTCGCCGGGGTACAGACGTTATGATGGCCGGTAAGGTTGCCGTGGTGTGCGGTTATGGCGATGTGGGCAAAGGCTCGGCGCAAAGCCTTTCCGGGGCCGGCGCACGGGTGATTGTCACCGAAATTGATCCGATCTGTGCCTTGCAAGCGTCAATGGATGGCTTTGAAGTGCGCCGTCTGGACGATGTGGTCTCTGATGTGGACATTATTGTCACCACAACGGGCAATAAAGATATTGTCACCGCCGATCATATGCGTGCTTTAAAAGATATGGCGATCGTTTGTAATATCGGTCACTTTGACAACGAAATCGCCGTTGCCGATATGAAGAATTACAAATGGACCAATATCAAGCCGCAAGTTGATATGATCGATTTGCCCAGCGGCAACCGGATGATCCTGTTGTCCGAAGGCCGGTTGGTCAATCTGGGTAATGCCACTGGGCACCCGAGCTTTGTCATGTCCGCAAGTTTCGCCAACCAGACCCTGGCGCAGATCGAGCTTTGGAATCATGCTGACAAGTATGATGTGGATGTTTATACGCTGCCCAAACATCTTGATGAAAAGGTGGCCCGTTTGCACCTTGGCAAGCTGGGTGCGGATCTGACGGTCCTGACCGAAGAGCAATCGAAATATATCGATGTTGATATCAATGGCCCGTATAAAAGCGAAAGCTATCGGTATTGATCTTCAATCTGGTAAATCAAATGGCGCGGGGTCGGTTTCGGCCCCCGCGTTTTTTTGCGCGTCTCTAATGCGCAATGAAGCCGGTTTTCATAAACAACAGCACGATCACACCAAGCCAGAAACCAATTGCGGCGATAATTGCCAAAACCTCAACCGCCGGGTGCTTTGCCTTTTGCGGTGTATGGCGCATGGCCATAGCCCAGAACACCAGACCGGCCACCGCCAGGGCGCTTAAAATGAGCGCCAGCATATCCGTTCCCAAAGATTTTTTGGTGCTGATGGCCACATTCCAGATGGTGATCGGCAGCGCCATAATCAGCGCCGCGGCCATGGTTTTGCGTGAGCCACACCAGCCAAAGGCCAGCCGTATGCCCGCATTCACCACCACAAACAGCGCCAGCGGATAGCGCACAAAGATATAAACAACGAAAAACAAAGCCTTCGCAATGTCTAAAATATCATCCATTTTTGTCCCCATGGTAACGGTTGCTTTGAAACGATACCATTAGGGCCCCTGGGTTCAAGGAAAACAAGTGAGCGGGCGCGCGCTTGTTTTGAATCGGCACGACGGGTATTAATTTGATCAACAATGGGTTTTCGGCCTAGGTCACTTGTGTGGCGGCGGTGCGCATTTCGGCGCGCGCGCGGGTGATGATCTGCCATGATGATGAGGCGAAAAGCACGCTCATCGCCAGGGCGACAACAAGATCGGGCCAATGCGAGTGTAAAAGTGCCACCAGACCTGCCGCGCCGATAACCGCAATATTGCCAAGCGCATCATTGCGTGAGCACAGCCAGACCGAACGCACATTGGCGTCACCATCGCGAAACCGCAAAAGAATAAGCACGCTGGTCACATTGACCGCCAGCGCCACAAACCCGATGCCCCCCATCAAGGGCGCTTGCGGGATGGTGCCGGAAAACATCTGCCACAGCGCGCTCGCCGCAACAAAAACCGCCATCAGCAAAAGGCTCACCCCTTTGAGCATGGCCACACGGGCGCGGGTTTGCAGCGCGTGACCAATGACCATTAAAGAGAGGGCATAGGTCAGCGTATCACCCAGAAAATCCAAAGCATCAGCCCGCAAAGCGGTGGAGCGGGCCGCATACCCCCCGGCGATTTCGACCACAAACATAATACCATTAAGCGCGATAACCGCCCATAAAGCCCGTTTGTACGCCGCGCTGGCTCCATCAAATTCAACCTCATCGCAGCCGCACGATCCACTCATTTTATTGTTCCACTTTATCTTTATTGATGACTTGTCTGCACTCTAATCCCTTCAGTCGCTGGAGGTTCAAGCGGTTTTTTCAAGGTTTTGCAGGCGCGACGTTATTCCATCTCCAGTCGTGCCATGCGCCCACCGGAAAATGCGGTTTCATCGCACAGCCGCCCGAGCGCCAGCGCCCGCCGATCGAGGACCATATCACGTGGCTCCAGTGGACGCGATAAAGCCAGACCTTCGAGGGTGCGACACCGGCTTAAGGCCACATAGGCCTGGCCATGGGCAAACAGGCCCCGGCGCAAATCCACATAGACTTTGTCGAGGCTCTGGCCTTGGGATTTATGGATGGTCAGCGCCCAGGCCAGACGCACGGGATATTGTTTAAACGTGCCAACGACTTCCTTTTTCAGCTTTTCATTTTGCGCATCAAAGCCATAGCGAATGCGCTCCCACGCCTCTGGCTCAACCTCGTGGATTTTGCCGTCTATCTCAACACTTAGTTTTTTCTCGTCGGCATTATGGACAATCGCCAATGTGCCATTGACCCAGTTTTTATCAGGATCGTTTTTCAACATGATCACTCGCGCCCCGGTTTTAAGATAAAGCGGCGATTCGGTGGGATAAAGACGCGGGTCAAATTCGCCCTTTACCGTGGCCTCATAGGCACGAACCGGGCCCGGCAGCGCATCAAGGCGGCTGTGATTAATATTAAAGGCGGCATTATTGGTGCCGGTCAGAACCACATGGGTTTTTGACGCTTCAACCGGGCCAAGGGGCGAGACTTGCGCCGCCAGGATTTCCGCCTGATCCTGATCAAGCTGCGCCCGGCGCACCCCGGCCAGAACGTCCAGAAATACCGGGTCGGACTGGCGAAATACTTGCGTTAGTTCAATCAGCCGAAACCCGCCCTCGCGAAAGGCCGGCGGCGAAAAGAAATAACTGCCATTATGGGTGTCTTGCAGATAGTCTTCGAGGCCCCGTTCAATCACTGGCGGCAATTGGTATGGATCACCCACAAGGACCATTTGCACCCCGCCAAAAGGCGCATCCACCCCCCGGTTAAGGCGCAAAGAGCGATCGATTGCTGCCATCACATCGGCGCGAATCATCGAGGCTTCATCAATGACCAGTGTATCAATGGCCCGCAGCGCACTGGCATAACGAATGCGCTTGACGTCATCAGGCTCGATCAGGCGCGGCGGCAGGCGAAAAAACGAATGAATGGTTTGGCCACCGGCATTGACGGCGGCAATGCCGGTCGGGGCCAGAACCGCCGTGGTGGACGCATTGCGGGCGACAAAGGTTTTCAGCAAGGTGGTTTTGCCGGTACCGGCGCGGCCGGTCAGGTAGACATTGTCGCGGCTTTTTTCCAACACCTTCAAAACCGGGGCGTAGATGTCGTGGTCAATGGGAGGCGGGGCCGCATGGCTCACGGTTTTGCCGTTTTCAAATGCAGATCAAAAAACGAAAAAAACGGACAGGCCAAATGTTTGCGTTGCGCTTTTCCGGCCCTGTCATGGCTGCTGACCGGCTCAATGCTGAGCTTTGTGCCCGTCGGCGCTTTATCGGCGGTCTGGGCGTGACCGGCGAGCATTATGAAAGCAAGAATATCGAGAATACGGATGGGCATTATTGGCTTTTCCTTATGACCTGCCCTTTATTGCCATGTTTCGCGCAAAAGGAAAAACAACCGCCCACGCCCTATTGAGGGACGAAGTGTAATCAAAGACTCCAAAACATGAAAGGATACAGCCCGGAAATGATATATAAAAGCAATGTAAAAATTTGAATTCCTTATAACCATTGGTCCCCCGGTGACAAGGCAGGTTTTGTCGTTCAATCGTTGCATTTTATGATCCTTGAAAAAGAAAAAGAGAGTCCGGGCGTGCATAAGCCCCTCGTCAGCTTTTACCGATGCCAGCGGTTGCGCTTGTTCATCATCTTCTTCCTTTTCAAGCCTGCAGTGATGACAGGTCTGCGCCGCCCTGTCACACCGCTGCACAAT
>JALWSB010000044.1 GCA_027080345.1 Robiginitomaculum sp.
CTCCCCAGGGAGAGGGGGAAAAAGAGGCAGAGGGTGGGAAGGCAACGCCTGTTGTCTCTTCTACTTTTCCTCCCCCGCCTGCGGGGGAGGTGGCGGCGAAGCCGACGGAGGGGGACAGCCGCATCAAAGCTTCACCTTTGGCCAAACGCATGGCCAGGCAGGCCGGTCTGGACCTTTCAACAATCACTGGCAGTGGCCCCAATGGGCGTATTGTCAAACGCGATATTGAGAAGGCGCCGGCCAGTGGCCCGGCACCCGCTGCGGCAACGCAAAGCACCATACCCGGTGGTTTTGATCTGGTGCCGCTGGATGGGATGCGTAAAGTTATTGCCGCGCGCATGACAGAATCGTTTCGCGATGTGCCACATTTTCCATTAAATATCGATTGTCGGCTGGATGCTCTGCTGGCGGCGCGCAAAGCCATAAACGAAGCGGCGGCGGATGAAGGCATTAAAATATCGGTCAATGACTTTATTATTCGCGCCTGCGCTTTGGCCCTTATGAAAGAGCCGGCGGCCAATTCAAGCTATAGCCCCGAAGGCTTTAAACGTTGGCACAATGCCGATGTCGCCGTGGCGGTGGCTATTGATGGCGGGTTAATCACCCCGGTTGTGCGTCAGGCGCAGGCAAAAGGCCTGGCGGCGATTTCGACCGAGGTCAAGGATTTGGCCAACCGCGCCAAAAACAAAAAACTGATGCCCGAAGAGTATCAGGGCGGCACGTTCACCGTCTCCAATATGGGCATGATGGGCATAAAGTCCTTTGCCTCGATCATTAACCAGCCCCAAGGCTGTATCATGTCGGTCGGCGCAGGTGAAAAACGCCCTGTGGTCAATGGCAATGAATTGGCAATCGCCACGGTGATGACCGTCACGCTGACCTGTGATCACCGGGTGGTGGATGGGGCCATTGGCGCATCCTTTTTGAAATACTTCAAACAGTTTATCGAGAATCCGACGATGATGCTATTATAGGAGCGGCGAAATGCTGATCCATGCAAAAATGCAAACCTGCACCGCCCGGTATCTCCCTTGTGTTGATGCCTTCTGGCATGTACCGGCTGCTCATAAGGTTTTTTTCTGATGGATATGGCCATGCTGGATCTTTTTATTGCGAGCTTTGTCACCCTCTTTGTGGTGATTGATGCGCTGGGCGTTGCGCCGATATTTGCCACGCTGACCGCCGGGACCAGCCCGGCGCACAGTCGCAATATGGCCATACGCGGCACGATTTACGCCTCTTTATTGCTGCTGGCCTTTGCGTTTGGCGGCGAATGGCTGCTGGGCCGCATGGGGGTCAGTCTTGATGCCTTTCGCACCGCTGGCGGGCTTTTACTGTTGTTGATGTCAATCGAAATGCTGTTTGAAAAACGTCAGGCCCGGCGCGAAAGCCGCGCTGAAAACATGCTTGATGATGAAGATGGTCCTGAAGATATTTCCGTTTTTCCTTTGGCCATTCCCCTGCTGGCCGGGCCAGGATCCATTGCGGCGGTGATGATTTTTATGTCGCAACAACACGGTCACCCCTTGGCGCAATTGGTTGTCGTATCGGCTGTGGTGGCCAATTTGCTGATCGCTCTTGTGATGATGCTGATTGCGCCCTGGCTGTTGCGTATTATGGGGCATACGGTTGGCGCGCTGATTACGCGGGTATTCGGGGTTATTCTGGCGGCGCTTTCCATCCAGCTTATATTTGATGGCGTGAAAAACGTCTTTTTTGGCGCATGAGCAAGGCGGAACATCCTCGCGGGCCGCAAATGGTCCGGCTGGTCGATCTGGTTTTTCCGGATCAGACCAATCACCAGGGCGATATGTTCGGCGGCGCGGCGTTGGCCTTTATGGACAAGGTGGCGTTTTTGGCCGCGGCGCGGCTGGCCCGGCGCGGCTTTGTCACTGCCGCGGTTGAGCGTATGGATTTCAAAGCCCCGGTTCTGGTTGGCGAGTTGGTGGATTTGACCGGTATTGTGCGCAGTGTCGGGCGTACATCGATGAACGTACGTGTCAGTCTGTGGGCGGAAAACCTTCTGACCGGCACCCGGCGTCTGACCACGCAAGGCGACTTCATCATGGTGGCCACGGACCGCAAAACCAACAAAACGCCTTTGCCGCCAGTGCCTGATTATGAGAAAGATCCGGCCGGGATAACCCGCACGAATGAGCTGGTATTTCCTGGCGATACAGACCATCGCGGCTTATTATTCGGGGGCAGGGCGCTTAATCTGATGGAAAAAGCCGCCTTTGTAGCCGCGTCGCGCCATGCCCGCGCCTCTGTGGTCATGGCCGCCCTGAAAGAGATCGATTTTTCCGCCTCCATCCATGTTGGTGAAATGATCGACATTTCCGCCAGGGTGACCAGTGTTGGCCGCACCTCCATGCGGGTGGCGGTACGCCTGTGCGCCGAGGATTTACAGACCGGTGAACGCCGACAAGCGACAGAGGGCGAATTTGTCATGGTTGCGCTGGATGAGGCAGGCCAGCCAACCCTTGCGCCACCCCTAACCAAGGAAGATTAAAATGAGCACGCAAGATTATGATTTAATTATCATTGGGGCCGGTCCGGGCGGGTATGTTGCGGCCATAAGGGCGGCGCAATTGGGCCTTAAAACCGCGATTGTCGAGCGTGCGCATTTAGGGGGCGTGTGTCTGAACTGGGGCTGCATTCCGACCAAGGCGCTTTTACGCTCTGCCGAGGTTTTTGATTTGATGAATGAGGCGAAATCCTTTGGTCTTTCGTGCCAAAAGCCCGATTTTGACTTACCCGCCGTAGTCAAGCGCTCGCGTCAGATTGCCAGCCAGTTGTCCGGCGGTGTTAAATACCTTCTTAAAAAACATAAAGTTACGGTTATTGATGGCACGGCCCGGCTGGAAAAAGCAGCCAAGGCCCCAAAGGTTATTGTTAAAGACAAGGCCGGTAAGGACAGCGCTTACAGTGCCGCGCATGTGATTCTGGCCACCGGGGCGCGGGCGCGCACGGTTCCGGCGGCGGGCCTTGCGCCGGATGGCAAATTCATCTGGACGGCCAAAGAGGCCATGACACCGGATATCATGCCAAAATCCTTACTGGTTATTGGCTCTGGTGCCATCGGTATCGAGTTTGCGAGCTTTTATAATGCCCTTGGCGCTGATGTCACCGTGGTCGAGATGATGGACCGGGTATTACCGGTCGAGGACGCGGAGATCAGCCAGCTTGCGCACAAGGCCTTTACAAAAGCAGGTATGAATATCCTCACCGCTGCGCAGGTGGAAAAAGTCACCCCCGGCAAGAACACAATCGCCGCCACTATCAAGACAAAAGACGGTAAAAACCAGACCATTACGGCGGACCGCATTATTCTGGCCATTGGCATTGTCGGTAATGTTGAGAACCTGGGTCTTGAAGCTTTGGGCGTTAAAACAGACCGCACGCATGTTGTCGTTGATGCCTGGTCGCGTACCAATGTGGCCGGGCTATACGCCATTGGCGATCTCACCGCGCCGCCCTGGCTGGCCCACAAGGCCAGTCATGAAGGGGTGATCTGCGTTGAAAAAATCGCCGGGAAAAACCCCCATCCGCTGAATGCGGGGAATATTCCAGGCTGTACCTATTGCCGCCCGCAAGTTGCATCGGTGGGATTGACCGAAGAGGCGGCCAAAAAAGCCGGGTTTACGCTTAAAGTCGGTCGCTTTCCCTTTATGGGCAACGGCAAGGCCATCGCGCTGGGAGAACCGGAAGGGCTGGTAAAAACGGTGTTTGATGCCAAAACCGGTGAGCTTTTGGGTGCGCACATGATTGGCGCCGAAGTTACCGAACTGATTCAAGGCTATACGGTCGCCAGAACCCTTGAAACCACCGAGCATGAACTGATGGAAACCGTATTCCCGCACCCGACATTGTCGGAAATGATGCACGAAAGCGTGCTTGATGCCTATGGGCGGGTGATTCATATTTAGGGGTCTGTACCCTGCGGCGCGATCACGATCGTGTGATTTTGGCGCGTTGGCAGGAAAAATAAGGTAATATTCTACCTGCGACACTTCGTCTGCACTTCTTTTCTTGCGTCGCTTCGTGATATATGTTTCCAAGGGAAGTGAATTCCCGATCATCAAGGAGGGGGGCTTTGGCGAGTCTCCAGATAAGGGTAGATGGAGTATAAAGCTCAAATTCAGGCCGCTGTTGACCAGGTCAAGGCAGAAGGGCGTTACCGCGTCTTTGCTGACTTGCGGCGCAAGCGCGGCGCGTTTCCCCATGCGGCCTGGCGTTCTCCCGATGGCTCTGATCGGGATATTGTCATCTGGTGTTCCAATGATTATCTGGGCATGGGGCAGCATCCTGCGGTTATAGAAGCTATGCACAGCGCCATCGATACGGTTGGCGCCGGGGCAGGGGGAACCCGCAACATCTCCGGGACAACGCGTTATCATGTCGAGCTGGAAGACGAACTGGCCGATCTGCACGGCAAGGAAAAAGCCTTGTTGTTCACTTCTGGCTATATCGCCAACGAAGCCACATTAGGCACATTGTCCAAGATTCTGCCCGGCTGTATTTATTTTTCTGATTCGCTCAATCACGCCTCGATGATCGAGGGGATTCGGCGCGCCGGTGGTGAAAAACACATCTGGCGGCACAATGATCTTGAACATTTGGAACAATTACTGGCCGCCGCGCCGGTTGATGCGCCAAAAGTTATTGCTTTCGAATCTGTCTATTCGATGGATGGGGATGTCGGCCCGATTGCCGCTGTTTGTGATCTGGCGAAAAAATATGGTGCCATTACCTATCTTGATGAAGTGCACGCCGTTGGTCTTTATGGGCCGCGCGGGGCAGGGGTTGCCGAACGCGAAGGCGTGATGGACCGGGTTGATTTGATTAATGGCACATTGGGCAAGGCATTTGGGCTTATGGGCGGTTATGTCACCGGCAATGCGGTGATGATTGATGCCATTCGCAGCCATGCGCCGGGCTTTATATTCACTACATCCTTGGCCCCCGCATTGGCCGCCGGTGCGGTGGCCAGCATCCGCCATCTGAAAAAAAATAACGATTTGCGCATCAAGCATCAGGAACGGGCCACACGGCTTAAAACCTTGCTTGGCGAAGCGGGATTGCCGCTCATGGCCTCACAAACCCATGTCGTGCCGGTCCTTGTGGGTGATCCCGTGGCGTGCAAGGCGGTCACTGATGCCTTGCTCGAAGAGTTCAGCATTTATGTGCAGCCGATCAATTACCCAACGGTGCCGCGCGGGACCGAGCGTTTGCGCCTGACGCCATCGCCCTTGCATGATGATGCCCTGATGCGTGATTTGATCACGGCGCTGCGCTCTATCTGGGGGCGTATGGGGCTGAATTTACGGGCTGCATGAGTACGCCCTTAAACGGGCGGGAAATCCTTATCGAGCTGAATACGCTTGGCCAGAACCTTAGGGCCATCGCCGTTGATGCGGCCAGCACAATCGAAGTCTCAATCACAATGCCCGCGCATACGGCGCAAGCTGATGTGCGGCGTGCGGTATTGCGCAAGCTGGAATGGCGGCTGCGTAAAGACGGGATTTTATCTGAAAAGACGGCAAAAACGGCGGCGCCAACAACCACCAAAAAGTCTGGAAAATACGTCTGAAAATCCGCGCCTAACGCAGGCGTTTCAAATAATGCGTTTCAAAGTAACGCTTCGCCCAATGGCCGAGCCGCAAAGGCGGAAAAATCATCGCGCGCCGGGGCGAACGATAGACCAAAATACCTTGATCCATACTGTCTATGACGCAAACAAGTTCGGTCTTGAAACGGGTGTCTGGGGTTTTACCGCGCAATTCCCGCGCCAGATTGTGCGCCGCAGCCTTGGCCTGTAATTCCGCCATATGCGCTTGTTTTGGCATCCAGCCGGGGCCGGGGAAGCTGCCCGCATCGCCGGCAACATAAGTGTTTTTAAAGCCCTCAACACGGCACAGAGCATCGGCGCGGATCATCCCGCCACCCGAAAGCGGCAAAGGGGAGGTGGCAAACCAGCTATTGCCCGTCATGCCGGGCATGAACAAGGTCAGATTGGCGGCAAATTTACCCCCTTCCGTTTCCACAAAATCAGCGCCAAAGCCTTTGATTTTATGGCCGATATGGATGGTAATGCCGCGCGCTTTCATGCGCGCCAGCAACCGGTCAACCGCCGCATCTCCCAGACGCTTGCCCGGACGCGGCGCCGGACAGAAAAACGTAATATCAAAGGCATCGCGGCGCTTTTCCTTGCGCAATTGCCGCTCTATGCCAAACAAAAATTCAAACATTGGCCCGCCGCGCATGGCCGCTGGCTCTTTGGGATTACCGGCAAAACCAAAGGCAAGAGCGCCGCCATCCATGGCCGCCAGCCGGTCCCGGATCTGCACTGCCGCATCAATGCCTTCACATGGTGTAATAACGTGCTCGATGCCAGGCAGTTTTTTGATAAACTGACCGCCGCACGCGATAATCAGGCCATCATTGGCCACATCTCCGTTATCCGTATGCACAACGCGCCCGTCATCGTTTATGCCTGTTGCCGCGCCGTGATGAAAGTCAATTGAATGCTTTTTTAAAAACCGGGCCAGGGGAATGCGTAAATCATCCGGCTTTCGAATGCCTGACGGAATCCAGATCAGGCTTGGCAGATAAATAAATTCTGCGTGCGGTGCGATCATGGTAATCTGTGCATGGGGCAGGCGCGCACGCACATCTTGCGCCGCGGCGACAGCGGCAAACCCGGCACCGATAATGCTGATCTGGTATGTCATATGTGTTCCTTTCAAATCTGCTATATAAGATATAGAGATTCTGCCTGCTATGATATTTCGAATTTTCTTTTATGCGGATGCATTAGGATTGTCATATAACATTATGATTATTCATCAATTATTGAAAATATCAATATGAATAACAACACATAATATATATTATGCGCATAACGTAATAAGAGCAAAGAGCGTGAGCGGATAGGCAAAGTTAGCTCAATGCCCCTTCTCCAAATTTTGAATCAGGCTAACGTCGCAAAGAACATTTAACAGGAATATCCCCATGGAAAGTCAGGCATCTATCACCGCACTTTTGGACATTATGCGCCGCCTGCGTGACCCGCAAACTGGCTGTCCATGGGATCTGGCGCAGGATTTTACCTCGATTGCCCCCTACACCATCGAAGAAGCCTATGAGGTGGATGACGCCATAGAGCGCCAGGACATGGAGGGATTGAAATCTGAACTGGGCGATCTTCTTTTTCAGGTGGTGTTTCATGCGCGCATGGCGCAAGAGCAGCACCTTTTTGATTTTAATGACGTTGTTGCGGCGGTTTGCGATAAAATGGAGCGGCGCCATCCGCATATATTTGCCGCTGCTGATAACAGAAGCGCATCTGAACAGACAAAAGCCTGGGAAGACATAAAAGCGCAAGAACGGCAAAAGAAAGCGCAAAATAGTGGCGAAACACCACCCAGCATCCTTGATGATGTCCCCCTGCCCCTGCCCGCATTGACGCGTGCGGTAAAGCTGCAAAAACGGGCGGCGCGGGTTGGTTTTGACTGGCCGCAGGCAAAGCAGGTCATCGACAAATTGCATGAAGAACAGGCGGAACTTTCCGAGGCGCTTTGCACCGCAGATAATACTGATCATATAGAAGAAGAATTTGGTGATATTTTATTTGTTTATACGAACTTGGCCCGTAAACTTGGTATTGATCCAGAACGCGCATTGCGCAGAGCCAATGGCAAGTTTATGCGCCGTTTCCAATGGATTGAACATTATCTTGCCACCCATAATGAGGATATAGAAAAAGCCGGTCTGGACAGATTGGAAAGCCTTTGGCAATTGGCCAAGGAAGATGAACGGGCTTGAATCATCTTTGCTACTTCGATGAAACCCCCGTTTCAAGCTGGGGATAAAGGCGGGTAAAGGCACCAAGGGCCTGTTGATCAAGCCGGGCCACAAGGGTTTGCGCGCCGGTTTTATGATTTTCTTGCGCAACCAGATGCCCATGACGGCAAATCCACGGCAGGACGCTGCCCTCCTCCGCCGGCACCTTGATGCG
>JALWSB010000045.1 GCA_027080345.1 Robiginitomaculum sp.
CGATGCACGCGTGTGCGTCAAGCTGGTCTCGTGCTCTGGCGTTGGCACGATTGCCGCCGGTGTGGCCAAGGCCAAGGCAGATATTATCCTGATTTCCGGGCATAATGGCGGCACGGGCGCCTCGCCCCTAAGCAGCCTTAAATATGCCGGTTTGCCCTGGGAAATAGGCCTTGCCGAAGCGCATCAGGTGTTATCTCTCAATAACTTGCGCGATAATGTTACATTACGTACCGATGGGGGCTTGCGCACCGGGCGCGATATTGTCATGGCTGCCATGCTGGGCGCGGAAGAATATGGCATTGGCACGGCCAGCCTGATTGCCATGGGTTGTTTGATGGTGCGCCAATGCCATTCCAACACCTGCCCGGTGGGCATTTGCACGCAAGATCCGGCGCTACGCGAACGCTTCGCTGGCAAGCCTGAACATGTGGTCAATCTGATGAGTTTTATTGCCGAGGATGTACGCACAATTCTCGCTTCGCTGGGCCTGTCATCGCTTGACGAGGCCATTGGCCGCACCGATTTACTGGCTCAAGTGTCACGCGGCGCACCGCATCTGGATGATCTTGACCTCAATCCTTTGCTGGTCCAAGTACAAAGCGACAAACCAGTGCGTTATACGCCCGATAATTATCAAAGCGTGCCGGACAGCCTTGATGTCATGATTTTGCGTGATGCCGCCCCCTTTTTCGAGCGCGGCGAAAAAATGCAATTACAATATGGCGTGCATAATACCGACCGGGCCATTGGCGCCCGGGCCTCGTCGGTCATTGCGCGTAAATTTGGCGAGCGGCACTTGCCCGAAGAGCGCCTGCATATCCGCCTCGAAGGCAGCGCCGGACAGTCATTGGGTGCGTTTTCCTGTCAGGGCCTGACGCTGGACGTTACCGGCGCGGCCAATGATTATGTCGGCAAGGGTCTTTCCGGTGCCACCATCCTTGTCCGCCCGCCAGCTCATGCCCGCTATAAAGCCCATGAAAACACCATCATCGGCAACACCTGCCTTTATGGTGCCACGGCGGGCCAGCTATATGCCGCCGGTCAGGCAGGGGTGCGCTTTGCTGTGCGAAACTCTGGCGCAGTGGCCGTTGTCGAGGGCTGCGGGGCCAATGGCTGTGAATATATGACCGGCGGACGGGTTGCCATTATCGGGCCGGTTGGTGATAATTTCGGGGCCGGGATGACTGGCGGACTGGCCTATCTGTACGACCCTGAAGACCGGTTTGAACACGTTGCCAACCCCGATTCCATCATCTGGAAGGCCATTGGGGATATCAATGACAGATGGGCAGAGGAATATATTCACATGCTCAGCGAACATGCCCGCCGCACCAACAGCGTGCGCGCCTGCGAATTGTTGAGTGATGTGGAGCAAACACTCGCTCAGACCATTGTTGTCATTCCAAAAGAAATGGCGGCGCACATTGACGAGAATAATTAAAATTCTTTTTTCAAAGTGACACCGACTGTGAACGGGGTTGGCGGGGTCAGGTGCGTATTCTGGCGAAAATTAAACGCATTGCCAAACGCAAATGTATTGGCTTTTTCATCCAGAATATTGCGCGCATAAAGCGCCGCCTGCCAATGTTTATCACTGGCCAGGCCCAGCCGCACATTCATAATATGAGAGGTCTGGGCATTGCGGTTGTCCGTGCGCGCAAAGGTTAATTGAGACGGCCCGGAAAAAGCGTAATCGGCGCTGACCTGCCAGGTACGTCCGGCCCCGGCAGACCAACTGTATTCAGCCGATAGACCACCGGCAAAGGTCGGGATGCTGGGCAAATGGTCATTGCTCTGCGCCCCCAAAAAGGGATTTGGACGCACCAGATTTGGGTCGTTGTAAGACAGGTTTGCATCCAGTAAAAGCCCGTTAAATGGTTGGAATATGACGTCTATATCCACGCCTTTGCTTTTGGCATATCCGGCATTGAGAATAAAGGTAAACCCGTCGGGGAGGATTTGATCGGTCTGAATATCATTCCAGCGAAAAACAAACGCGGCGACATCGACATGGAGACGATCATCCCGGGACGTAAACTTCCCGCCAACCTCGTACATAACCAATTTGTCCGGCTCAAAGTTTGTACGGTTTTCAGGTTCCTTTTCGTCGGTTTCAAAAAATACACTGTCGGGGCTGTTCAGATTAATCCCCCCGACCCGATAGCCTTGCGTATATTGGCCATAAAGCAATGTGCTGTCATTGGCCTGATAACTTAAAACAAATTTGGGCGTAAAACCCCGGTCGCGGCTCAACCCGGACGTCATCACCGGTGCCTTGCCCAAAGCCCCATCAACGGTCGAACGAGTGCGCGCATCAGAGTGAAACCAGCGCCCCCCGCCGGTTAAATCAAACCGATAAGGCAAATGCCATGTCGCCTCGCCAAAAACGGCAATTTCATTAATATTTTCCCGGCGCGCTTCACTAAAAGCCAGATCACCATCGCGCGCACCGCCGGGTAAAACAGCCGCTGAGCCCGGAATAACCAAAGACGAGTTGAATGTTTCATGGCGCTGGGACACAAACCCGCCGATCAGCCAATCAAATGGTCCGCCAAGGCGCGAGACAAGGCGGGTTTCATTGGTGATCATGTTAATGGTTCGATCCTGTACGAATGTGCTGGGCGTAACCGGCAGCGACGTCAGCCGGGGAACCGCAAGAGAGGCATCAGCATGATCATCAATGGAGCGTTTGACAAAGGCGGTTGACGAGACAAAATCGCCCCACCGAAAACGTCCCTTTATGTCCAGATAGGGATTGAGAAAATCATCTTCATGAGGTTCACGCACAAAATTATCGCGTTGGTAGGCGCCAAGCGTACCGAGTGCATATTGCGTATCATCGGCAATAACGTCCTGAAAATTAAGCCCGGCCGTCACTTCATAATGCTCGCCTAAATCAAGCAAAACCCGCGCCCGTGACCCGAATACATTTGTTTCATTGACATTTTTAAGGTTCAGCCGCACATCATCAATATACCCCGCATCGCGGTCGGCATAACCGGTCACCCGCAAGGCCAGACGGCCCTGCACCAGCGGCATATTTATGGTTGCACTGACTTTGCCGTTTTGCCCACCATTTTTGGTTAAGGATGTATCCAAAGATATTGAGGCCGTATAATTTTCCATATCGGGCGCATTGGTGATCACCCGGTAAATGCCACCCAAAGAACCCGCCCCGTAAAGACTGCCCTGCGGCCCGCGCAAAACCTCGACATGGTCGATATCTTCAAGCTGTAAAAACGGATCTGGCTCGTTATAATTCAGGCGGATATTATCCAGATACGCGCCAATTGTGGCCTGCTGCCGGCCAGTAAAGCTGCCGTCTGATACCCCCCTGATGAATATTTTATTGCGGCTGGGGCCAAGATTGGTCGAAGCCATGCCCGCCGTATGCAAGGCCACCGCATTTGTGTCTGTAATCTGCAGTTTTTCAATCTGTTCACCATCCATGACGCTCAGACTCATAGGCAGGCGTTCGGCAAGACCAGCCCGTTTTGTCGCCCGCACAATGATCACATCCCTGGTATAATCGGGGGCCACAATAACAGGTGGAACCGGACTGGGGTTTACCGGATTTATTTGTGCAGTTTTGGGGGCACGTATGATGCGGTAGGCATCGCCACCTACATTCTGATAGCTATAGCCCGTGCCTGCCAAAACGGCGGCCAGGGCCTCTTCACGGGTAAAAAGCCCAAGGATTTCATCCTGCCGCACGGCGTGTAAATCCTGATTGGCGAAATCAACAGAAATGTGGGTTTGCCGCGCCAAATGGGTCAAGGCCCGATCCAGCCGCATCGGCGACAGATCAACAATATAGGTCTTGGCCGATTTCGCCCAACCTGCCGGTGCCATCATCGTCAAGGCAATTATGCAAAACATCAATCGCACGCGCGTTCTCCTGGGCACAGAAACAGAGCTCTAGTTTCTATGGGGTTGCGCGCTTTGGTACAACATAATTCCGTGCTGGTTTTCTTCTGCGCGAAGATTAAGGAACAAGGTCAAATCCCTTACTGCCTTGTTTTGATCAGCAATTTGCAGCACACCGGAAAACCGCAATTGGTCAAGACCGGCATCGGCCAGTTTGACCGGCCGGGTGAAATAACGGTTAAGTTCCGCCGTCACCGTGCCAAGATTATCATTATCAAAGACGAGCTGGCCTTGCTGCCAGGCCGTCAGACGTTCGGCATCAAATGTGCTGACAGTAAGTGGTTTACCCGCTTCACGAACCGCCTGATCGCCAGCTTTCAGGCGTTTGGCCTGAAAAGAATCTGCCGTCGGATTAACTTTTACATCAACAATGCCCTCGGTCACGGACACTTGCGTCAAAGCCGTGTCGGCCCGCACGTTAAAGCGCGTCCCCACATCGGTTATGGATATATCATTGGCGGCCACGACAAAGGGGCGCGCCGCATCATGATGGACGGTAAAGAACGCTTCGCCCTTTGTCAGATGAACATTACGCGCCTTTTTGCCATAAGTGACCTCAAGCGCGGTATTGGTATTGAGCATAATCGTGCTGCCATCGGCCAGCGTAACATTGCGCTGCTCACCAATACCGGTGGCATACGACACCCCGTCGAGGACATCATTTTGCGTAATCAGAGTGGGGGCCACAAGCAGCATCAAGGTCGCCGCAATCGCCGCGCCAAAGCCGCCGCCAAATGCCACCGGGCGCGCTTGTGCCGTTTTTTTCAGGCGGGCAAAGGCCAATGAGACAACATTGCCGCCCTGTTTATCAGTTAGTGTTTCAAAAGAAGGAGCCACCTGCCCCGCAGTATCCCAGGCCAGAGCAACATGATCATAGGCTTCATTATGCGAGGGATCGGCCTCCAGCCATGTGGTGAAGGCCAGCCAGTCAGCCTCGGCGGCCGCGCCGCCATTAAGGCGCACGTGCCAGGCAATTGCTTGTTCTTCAAGGCTGCCTTTATTGGTGTTATCTGGCTCAGTATTCATGTTCTTTATCTACTCTCTCACCCGGTTGACGTCACCACCCGGATAATTCCTCCAGTCTATATTAAAAAAAAGTCATGACGGGTTTTACGGCTCTGCCTCGCGTAAGGTTTGTGTCAATTCGCGCATGGCGCGAATAATGTGTTTTTCCACGGTGCTGGTCGAAATACCAAGTTGCGCAGCCACCTCTTTATGGGACAGACCCTGCATGCGATGTAATTCGAAGGCGCGGCGGGCTTTTGGGGGCAGATTGGCAATTGCGGCGCGCACCATGGCGATTTGTTCAGCCCGGATCAGCCGGGTTTCCCCATCATCTTGTGTGCTGGTGGCAAACCCGCCAATCTTGTCGGTGTTTTCATCAGTCCATTTTTCATCACGCACGCTACGGCGCTGACGCTGACGAATATGGTCAATCGCCATCCGGCTGGCCATGGTAAAAAGAAAGCCCACCGGATTATCTATGTTGTCCTGTTTTTTAAGATCGCCAATCCGGATCCACAAATCCTGCACCATTTCCTCGGCCAGATCCTCATCGCGCAGACGCACGCGCAAAAACCGGCGTAAATTATCGCCCTGCGCCATATAGGTGGATTTCAGTTCCTCATGCATTTTGCGAGTATGCGCAAAAAAATCATAACCGCAATGGAGGATATGCGCGCGCCGTGACGTCACCCTTGTGAAGGCAGAAATTTCCTCTGCAAAACCATAAAACACGGTGACACGAAATGCTTAGTCTCAACCTTAATCATGACGGGGAAAACGAAGGCCAGGTCTTTTTTGATCGCCAAATGGTTTCGCGTTTCTCCCGTGTTACCCCGACGCTGATTTCCCTGACCCGCCATTTTCAACCCGACCGGAAAAAAGTCGAGGCCTTTATTGAAAAGGTCTATGCTGACAAATATGGCGCACAGGTCACCACCCATTATCCCTACTTGATGAGTGCCCGTGATAGCCAGGGGCAGATTCTGGCGGCTATCGGGTTTCGCCCTGCTGCCGATGACGCCCTGTTTTTGGAGCATTATCTTGACGCCCCTATTGAGCACGAAGTCAGCGCCCGGCTTGGGCAGACTATCGCCCGCCGCAATATTGTGGAATTGGGCAGTCTGGCATCACAAGGGCAAGGCGCCACATTCTTCTTGTTTATGGTGTTGGCCAATTATCTGAACGATCAGGGCTATAGCCATGCGGCCATTACCGGCACACGGGTTTTGCACCGTTTCTTTTCCCATTTGGGTTTGGACCCTCAGCCCCTTGCCGCTGCGGATAAAACCCGTCTGCCGGACGGGGGCCGTAATTGGGGCCGCTATTACGACAAGGCGCCGCAAGTTCTGTGTGGTGATATTGCCGCCGGGTGCCGTCTTTTGCCGGTTAATCAACCGAAGAGTGGCACCACCCGCCGCCGCCTGTTTACGCGTCTGCACCGGCCTTTGACGGGAGGCGTAAAATGAACGCCGTCATAGACGCGATTAAAAAGCATGCCCGCGATACACCCGAACGTATTGCGCTTGTCGGTGCCCATGACACCTACACCTATGGTGCATTGCTTGGCCAGATTAACAAAACCAGTGCCTGGTTAACGCAAAACTGCCCAGACCCCCGCCCCGTTGCCGTTGATATCAAAAACGGCCCGGCCTGGCTGATCCTCGACCTGGCACTGGCACAAGCGGGTAAAGTCAGTGTACCTCTTCCTCCTTTTTTCACACCGCAACAGCGCCAACACGCGCTCGATAATTGCGGTGCCGGATGGCTGATCAGCGATTCGGACGTTATTCCTGCCCCGGCCACCTCTAAAAAGGTATTGCCGCTCGCTATTGGTGCCCACTTCTCGAGCATGCAATGCCTGGCCGGGTGCAGGATCCCCCTCCCCCACAGTACCGCCAAAATCACTTACACATCCGGCTCGACCGGCACCCCCAAGGGCGTATGCCTGTCGCAAGACGGTATGACACAGGTCTCTAACTCACTGGTTGAGGTCATTGGCGCGGATTATGCTGGCACGCATTTTTCCATTCTGCCGCTGGCGGTATTGTTGGAAAACATTGCCGGGCTTTACACCACATTGCTGGCGGGCGGCTGTTGCCGGATCATGCCGCTGGAAACATTTGGCTTTGGCAATCCCTTCCAACCTGATTTTTCTTTGATGGCGACCGTATTGCGCGAATGTCAGGCCAGCAGCATTATTATTGTTCCGGAAATTCTTGGCGGGCTGTTGAATGCTCTGGAAGCCCAAAAGAAAACATTGCCGGACATGCGTCTGGTTGCTGTGGGCGGCGCGCGGGTGGCACAGACGCTTTTGACCCGCGCCGACAAGCTGGGCTTGCCGGTTTATCAGGGCTATGGCCTGAGCGAAGCGGCATCGGTGGTGTCACTAAATACGCCGCAAGATTGTGATCCGGCGACCACCGGGCGTATCCTGCCCCATATCGATTGTGAAATTGATGAAAGCGGTGAAATCATCATCAAAAACCCGGCCATTCTGGGCTATGCTGGCGAAGCGGCCTTTACCCCGCCATTGCACACCGGTGACATTGGCAGCCTTGATGAAAACGGACGGTTGCGCATTACGGGCCGCAAATCCAACACCATTATATCCGGCTTTGGTCGCAATATTGCGCCTGAATGGGTTGAAAGTGAGCTTTTGGCAGAACCCCAAATTGGTCAGGCTTTTGTTTATGGCGAAGCTAAACCCGCTTTGGGGGCGCTGATCGTGCCATCAGGCTTTGATGTCAGCAATGAAATGCTGGCCGATGCGGTTGCCCGCGCCAATGCCCGCCTGCCGCAATATGCCCATATCAACCATTGGGTCAAAACCATGCCCTTTACCCCGGCCAACGGCCTGGCGACAGGCAATGGTCGTCCCAAACGCCGCCAAATCGTAAAGGAGTACAGCACAGTGATCGATAACAGTTATAAAACCTCCGGCCAAAGCGTGTCGTTTTTCGAGCGA
>JALWSB010000046.1 GCA_027080345.1 Robiginitomaculum sp.
GCCCTTGCGGTCGCGCCATTGCTCTTTGGCCTTGTAACGATGGCGGATAAAGACCTCTTTGGGGTTCCAGTTTTCCTCTTCAACCGGCAAATGCTCACCGCGCTCCAGAATGAGGATGGATTTACCAGTTTTGGCCAGCCTTTGCGCCAGTGTCGCCCCGCCCGCGCCAGAGCCAATAATTACCACATCATAATGCCCGCCATCGATGGTACACTCACTCTTCGACATAATATTTCTCCGCTGTACGCCGAATAAAATAGCGCGTGACACGCTCCGGCAGATAATGAAACAAGGCGGCCGCGCATTTGGGGCCAAAGCCGGGCACAACAATTTCCGCCCCGCGATCATTGCGTCGCCAGGCCTCGCGCACAATGGTGAGCGGCTCTTGCGCCAGTCCTGATGGCGCTTTTTTCATCGCATCGGCGGTGCCGTTGGCGCTTTGAAATTCCGTTTTGACCATGCCGGGCAGAATTGCGGTAACAAAAACCCCCTGATGCGCAACTTCCGCATTCAGGCTTTGCGAGAATTTCAGTAAAAATGCCTTGCCGCCAGGATAAAGCGTGTGGCCCTTGCCCCCCGATGTCAGCGCGGTGATCGAGCTGATATTGATAATGCGCCCATAACCCGCCTCCAGCATGGCCGGTAAAAACGCATGAGCCAACGCAACCGGGGTGGTGATGGTCAGCTCGATAAAAGCGCGCTGGGCTTCATAATCTGTGGCGGCAAAACATTTAGCGATGGACAGGCCGGCATTATTGATCAGCATATCGGGCGTCCGTCCGGCGCGCCTGACGTCTTGCGCCAGCGCCCGCCCGGCATTGGGGCGTGATAAATCGGCGCAAAAGACGTCGGCGCGGATCTTGTGCGCGGCGCGCAAATCCGCCGCCAAACTTTCCAACCGATCAAGACGCCGCGCACTTAACGCCACATCACAGCCGCGCGCCGCCGCATAACGGGCAAAACTTTCGCCAATGCCCGACGAGGCACCGGTAATCAGGACATAGCGGGGCTGTCGCATAGTGATGGCACGTATTCCTCATATGGCTCCCCAGCCGCGCCTAACCTAACCAGCGCCCCTTGTTTTTTCCAGCCCTCTTTAATGCAAATCACGCATGGATATGCCCCGCCGGGGGCAAAGGCGCTTTTCTTGACAACCTCGCGCGCGCACTCTTTAAACGTGCAGTGTTCAAAAAACAATCGCCTTCCTACGTATATGGAGAACAGGGTATGATAGTAAAAACATTATCCGGATACGCTTTATCTTTCGGCATTGTGTTGCTCTTGATGCTCAGCCCGAAAGCCTTGTGGGCCGGCCCGAAAGAGGACGGATTGGACGCTATGAAGCGCGGTGATTATGCGGCGGCGCGCACCTTACTGGAACCTTTGCAAAACAATGGTGACAAAGAGGTTCAAAATGCCATGGCTCTGCTTTATCAGAAAAAGGCCAGCGGATTAAAGCTGGCCGCCGAGCAAGGCAACGCCAGCGCCCAGTTTAACCTTGCCGTCATGTACGACAATGGAGACGGCGTCGAAAAGTCGGACACACAGGCTGTAAAATGGTACCGCAAAGCAGCAGACCAGGGCTATGCCAGCGCCCAGTTTAACCTTGCCATCATGTATGAAAATGGAGATGGTGTAAAAAAATCATATGCCGAAGCTCTGGGCTGGTACCGCAAAGCGGCCGAACAGGGCCATGCCGTTGGGCAATACAATCTCGGCGCCATGTACGAAGATGGGATCGGCGTTGAAAAATCAGATACCGAAGCTGTAAAATGGTACCGCAAAGCGGCTGAGCAGGGGGACGCAGATGCACAATACGCGCTTGGCCTCGCGTATGACAATGGTTACGGCGTCAAAAAATCATTAACCCAAGCGGCATTCTGGTACCAAAAAGCTGCTGAACAGGGGGATGCAAGAGCACAATTTAATATTG
>JALWSB010000047.1 GCA_027080345.1 Robiginitomaculum sp.
GGGCGTGGTGCCAGCGCCGCTATAACCCGACACCCCGAAGATTGCCGGCGGTGCGGCCAGCCGATCGACCAATGGCCCGATCGCCAATTGTGCCGCCGTCGCATAACAGCCCGGATTGGCGATGCGGCGCGCCCCGCAAAGGGCCGAACGCGCCCGCTCGCTCAAGCCATAAACCCACGTGCTATCAAAACGATAATCCGCCCCCATATCAATGATACCGGTTTTCGGCGCGGCCGTTTCCAGCGCCGCAACATAAGGTCCGGTCTTGTCGTTTGGCAGGGCCAGAAAGACGCAATCCGCCCCACGTGCCGCCACGTCGTCCGGATCAAGAGTTTCAAAAACCGCGCCGTTTGCGCCGGGAATAGCCTCGCCAGCATTATGCCGTGATGTGGCAAACGCAAGCGCCAGCGCCGGATGCCCACCGATCAGCGAAATCAGCTCGGCCCCGACATGGCCCCGCGCCCCAATCACACCAACCTTAAGCGGCGCGCTCATGCGCCTTTTTCCTCATCAACGAAGGACGGGGCAAACTGCGCGATTTTTTCTACCTGGCGGCCAATAATTGACCAGTCTTTTTCACCGCGCCAAAACACCCGCCAGTCGCCACACAGCGCCGAGCCATCAGCGTTTTGATGGTAAAACCCGTTAAAGGTATTATCCGGCCGCGAACGCCAAAAAAGCGTTGGCGCGACATCGATCACATGCGCCCACACGGCCCCGCCAAGGCCTTCGCCCCGCGCCTCCGCATCGACGGCAAATTTATCAAGATAAAGCGCATTATCCAAAGGCGTTAATACGGCGGCGGCGCGCATCTGTTCGGTGACGACCACCCGCTCCATATTCAGGCTTTCCCAGTAATCTGCTTTCAGCCGCCGCCCGAACGCCCGCTCGATCAATGCCCCAAGGGCTTTTTGATCCACATCCGTCTTTACCTTGTGGGTAATGATGCCCTCGCCCCGGCGCACCAAGGTTCCCGAGCCGCCATAGGTGAAAAGCTCGCGCACCAGCGCATCCGGGCGGGTGATGGCCGCCGAAGCGCTTAACGGCAGATCGTCAAGCAGGGCTTTAATTTGCTCAAGTTTCAGGCGCATGCCGCCAACCAGCCATTTGGCTTGCATCAAACGATCATAATCATTGGCCAGATGGATAAAGGATATGGGCGAACCGGCCGCGTCCAGCACCGCCCCGGTGCCGGTCAGGAAAATGATTTTTTCCGGGCGTAACGCACGGGTCAGCGCCACCACCAGCGCATCGGCATTGATATTCGCCAATCGCCCGTCCGCCGTTTCGCCAATGCAGGTAACCACCGGAATAGAGCCTTCATTGGCCGCATCATGAATGGCCCGTAAATCAAGGTGCGCTGGCACCCCCACGCGGCCGAGCTTGCTTTCAACAACAAGTTCAGCATGGGTCATGCCCGGCCCGATAATGGTGCCGTGCCCCCCGCGCACCCGCAACGCCTGCAACAGATCCAGCCCAAGGCCGCGCAAGGTTTTGGCGATCACACCGATCGCCGCGTCCGAGGTTACGCGCAACCCATCATGGCGCACAGTTTTAATGCCTTCATCGCTGAGTGCCTGATCAATCTGCGGCCCGCCGCCATGCACAATAATCGGCGCCAGACCCAGTTTTTGCAAAAACGCCAATGCCGCCGCCAAGGCATCCATTTCATCGCGCAAAATCGCCCCGCCGACCTTGATAATTGCAAAGCGCGCCCGCTCCATTTCAGAGAATTTTTGCAAATAGGCGCGCACCTCGCGCCCCTCGCTCATGCTGGAGAGCAATTGACGTATAACCGCGCGGGTCTGGCTGGCTTCGGCATCAAAATAATCAGTCATGATAGTGTAAACATCCGGACATAGGCATCAAAAGCCGCCGTTAATTGTGCGTGGCTGACCCATTCATCCACCGTATGCGCCTGGGCAATGTCCCCCGGTCCAAAAACAAAAACCGGATTTTGCGCCGCGGCAAATAACGCCGCTTCAGTCCAAAAATCAACTGGTGGCCCTTGTTTTATACCCACCCCGTCGGCAAACGCACGCGCCGCACGCCCGCATTTGCCGTCCGCCGATAAGGGCGGCAGTGTATAAAGCGTTTTGAAAAATGCTATTTGATCGCCGGGGGTTAAGGCTTTTAAGCTGGCCGCCACATCCTCAATGCTGTGCGCCGGACCGGGGCGCACACCAAAGCGCACCAGACAATCCGGGGCGCAAATATTGGGCTTGATACCTCCCCCGATACGGCCGGGGTTCAGGCGAATACCCGGCAAGGCTCCACCTTCGCGCTCGCTGGCGCGGGCCAGATCATTGGCCCGTTGCAACCAGTGCGCGGCACGAAAAATGGCGCTTTGATCAAGGCAGCGCGCATCAGAGCCGTGCAAGGATGTGCCGGTAAAACCAATCTCAAAACTGGCAATGCCCCGATGGGCAAACACCGCTTCGCCTCTGGTAGGTTCAGAAACGACGATCTGCGCAAAGCCATGATCCTGCGCCGCAAAAGCACTGACGCATTCACCAGCGCCATTTTCCTCGTCCGTGGTAAACAAAAACGCCGCCGGGGCATCACTGCGCATTGCCGCTTCGATGGCGCAGGCCGCCGCGCCCTTGATATCACACGCTCCCAGCCCGATTACCCGATCCGCGCCGCGCACCAACGCGAATGGCGATTGGCTCCAGCCCGGTGCATCGGGCACCGTATCCATATGCACATTGATCAGCGTTTTGGGCGCGCCGCGTGTAGCCAAAATCTGCACACAGCCAGCGCCCATATCATTAACCGCCACATCAAAGCCGGGCAGGTTTTCACGCAACAGCGCCACCAGCGGGTGATCCCCATCCATAGCGCGCGGCGGATTGCGCGTGTCAATAGCGACCAGTTTTTCCAGCCGCGCCAGTATGGCATTCAGAATTGCTGTCATAAGAGCCGTCCTTTTTTTCCTGTTTGGCCCAAGGGCGCGCGCGGTTCAATAAAAATCAATACAAAATATGTGTTTTGCTTGCTTTTACATTTTTTTTTGCAAAACCCTCTTGATCCTGACGCAGCGTCAGCATTCATGGTCTGGCTTCTTAATGGAGAAGGACATGCCCAAGCCTGATGATATTCTGTCAATCGGCGAGTTGGCCAAACGTGCCAAAATCAGCGTGCGCGCCCTGCGGCATTACGAGGCCATTGGCCTTTTGACGCCGCAACGCAACCCGGACAATAACCGCCGGCGCTATGCGAGTGACCAGATTGCCCAGGTGATGAAAATCACCACGCTGAAAAAAGCCGGGCTGGATTTGCGCACAATCGGCAAGGCCCTGTCGGGCGGCGTTGATATGCCTACTCTGGTCAGCATGCAAATCCGCCACTTGCAGGATCAGCATGCCAAGACCAAAGCGGCGCTTGACGTTTTACAAAAAGCGGCGAAACGGTTGGAAAATCATCAGGATTTGGACGTCGACCTTCTTTGTCAAATCATGAGGAGTACACCAATGAGTAAATACCCTGACGAAAGCGTCTTTAAAGATTATTTCGATAAAGACCAATTGGACACAATCAAAAAACGGGGCACCAGCCCGCAAGAGCTGGCCGATTATGGCCAGCAATGGAGCGACCTGATCGCCCGCGTGCAAAAACTGGCCGATGATGGTGCCCCCGCCGACAGCGAAGACGCCTTGCAATGCGCCCGCGAATGGAGCGCCCTGATTGGTGCCTTTACCCAGGGCGATGCGGGCATCACCAAAAGCCTGAGGGCCATGTATGCGGACAAAGACGCCTGGAAAGACCGGGCGCAAATGCCGTTTAACCCGGAAGTCGGGGCCTTTATCGCCAAAGCACAAAAAGCGTTGCAAGAACGCGGCGAGGCGTAAGGTTGCGGCGCATTGCCATCACCCGGCCGGGCCGGGTGATGGCAACCTTGTATCCACTGGCTCTACCCTGCCCCCTCATCACATAAATGCAAAAGCGCTTGCGGTCAGGCGCGTGCATCGTTAAAGGTTTTCTCCATACTATTTGTACGCAAGAGAAGGGCTGTGCCCTTTGCATTTGGAGTATAGGGGATGAACCCTCCCGACGGGTGGACGCAGCAAAACGGGGTGCCACCGACAGACACGGCCAACCCTGATTATTTTCACAAGGTTGTAGATTGCCAATGGGCCTGCCCGGCGCACACGCCGGTACCGGCCTATATCCGGTTGATTGCCCAAGGGCGCTTTTCCGATGCCTATATGTTGAACCGGCAATCCAACGTATTTCCGGGCATATTGGGCCGGGTGTGTGACCGCCCGTGCGAACCGGCATGCCGCCGGGGACGCGTTGATGAAGAGCCGGTGGCGATTTGCCGCTTGAAACGCGTCGCCGCTGATCACAAGGATGACATCACCGATCGATTGCCCAAAAAACCGGCAAAAACCAATGGGCGGCGCATTGCGCTTATTGGCGCGGGCCCGGCGAGTTTCACGGTGGCCAATGATCTGGCCCCTTTGGGCTATGAGTGCGTGATTTTTGAACGCCATGCCATGCCCGGCGGCCTGATGCGCACCAATATTCCGGCCTTTCGCCTGCCCGAAAAAGTACTTTACGAGGAATTGGATTATATCCTTGATATGGGCGTGGAATTGCGCCTCAACACACCAGTATCAAGCATGAAAGCCTTGCTTGATGACGGCTATGATGCGGTATTTGTCGGCACCGGCGCGCCCAAGGGCAAGGAATTGAGCCTGCCAGGGCGTAAAGAGGCCGGGGGCAATATCCATATTGGCATTGATTGGCTGGAATCAGTGGCCTTTGAACACACCAAAGAGATTGGCAAAAAAGTGCTGATCATTGGCGTTGGTAATACGGCGATGGATTGCTGCCGTACGGCGCTGCGGCTGGGGGCCGATGACGTCAAGGTCATGGCCCGCAAACCACGCGCCTTTTTCAAAGCCTCGGAATGGGAGCTGGAAGACGCCGAAGCGGAGCATGTGGATATTATCGTCAACCACTCACCCAAGGCCTTTGTGCATAAAAACGGTGTGCTTACCGGCATGGTTTTTGATCTGATGGCCTATGATCTTGATGAGGCGGGACGGATTGTCGGCCAAACGGTGACTGGCGAGGAATTTATTCCGTGCGATGACGTCATTCTGGCCATCGGGCAGGACAATGCCTTTCCCTGGATCGAGCGCGATGCGGGCATAGAATTTGGTAAATGGGATATGCCGGTTGTCGACGAGACAACATTTCAGTCGACCGTCGACAATGTCTTTTTTGGTGGTGATGCGGCCTTTGGCCCCAAAAACATTATCTGGGCCGTGGAGCACGGGCATCAGGCAGCACTTTCCATTCACATGTATTGCGAAAAAATGGATGTAAAAGCCCGCCCGGCGCGCGGCGTGACTTTGTCCTCGACCAAAATGGGCATGTTTGAATGGCGCTATTCCAACGGCTTTGAAGATGCAGACCGGCGGCAAATGGCGCATGTCGATCTGGCGGCGCGGTTTAAGGAGCTGGATATTGAGGTCGAGCTGGGCTTTGACCCGGAACAGACCCGTATTGAGGTTGAACGCTGTCTTAATTGCGATGTGCAAACCGTATTCGACCCGCCTTTGTGCGAGGAATGCGATGCCTGCATCGATATCTGCCCGGTCGAATGTTTGAGCATTACCCATGATGCCCCCGAAAGTGTTTTACGCCAACAACTGGATCCACCGGCGGACAATCCCGATCAGGCCTTGTTTGTGTCCTCGGCTTTGCCGCTGACGCAAAAGGTGATGATCAAGGACGAAAATGCCTGCCTGCATTGTGGCCTGTGCGCCGAGCGCTGCCCGACGGCGGCCTGGGATATGCAAGAATCGCGCTTTACCCTGCCCCATGCCGGGGATCTGGCAGCCAATTTAAAAACCGGGGGGGCCGCATGAGCACCGCAGGCATTAATGACTTTGTGATCAAGCTGGCCAATGTAAACGGCACCGGCTCGGCCAGTGCCAATGGTCTCCTTATGAAGGCGATCTTTCGCATGGGCGTGCCGGTGGTTGGCAAAAACGTTTTTCCGTCCAACATTCAGGGCCTGCCGACATGGTATGAGATTCGCGTTACCGGTGATGGTTATGGCGCCCGCTCAGCGCAGATTGATATGATGGTGGCGATGAATGCGGCCACTTATACGCGCGATATGGAGGCCCTGCGCCCCGGCGGTATCATGCTTTATGACAGCACCTGGCCACGGGCGGATTTGCTGAGCCGCAAGGACATTACGGTGTTGGGTATTCCTTTGGCGAAAATGTGCAATGCAGCATTCAGTGTGGCGCGCTCCCGCGTATTGATGAAAAACATGGCCTATGTGGGGGCGGTCGCGGCGCTTCTTGATATTGATATGGATGTCATCCGCACACTGATCAATGAAATGTTCGCCGCCAAACCCAAGCTGATCGGCCTTAATATGCAGGCGATTGATCTTGGGTATGATTATGCCCGTGAGCACTTTGATTACGACCTGGGCTTTGGCGTCAAACCAATGGACAAGACCGCCGGCAAGATCATGATTGATGGCAATACGGCGGCTGGGCTTGGCTGTGTTTTTGCCGGGGCAACCGTTGGCGCCTGGTACCCGATTACCCCGTCAACATCGTTGATGGACGGGTTTAAATCCTGGTGCAAGGAATTTCGCATCGACAAGGAAACCGGCGCACATAATTATTGCATTATTCAGGCCGAAGACGAATTGGCGGCCATTGGCATGGTCATTGGCGCTGGCTGGAATGGCGCGCGCGCCTTCACCCCGACCTCCGGGCCGGGCATTTCGCTGATGAGCGAATTTATCGGCTTTGCCTATTATGCGGAAATTCCCGCTGTTTTGTTTAATGTGCAACGGGTCGGCCCGTCGACCGGCATGCCGACCCGCACCCAGCAAGGTGATATTCAGCTTTGCGCCTATGCCTCGCACGGCGACACCCGCCACATCATGTTATTACCCGCCGACCCCGGCGAATGTTTCAGCTTTGCGGTGCGTGCCTTTGATCTGGCCGAACGATTCCAGACCCCGGTTTTTGTATTATCCGATATTGATATTGGCATGAATGACTGGATGATCGATGAATTGCAATGGGACGACAATTACCGTCCTGACCGGGGCAAGGTGTTAAGCGCACAAGAGCTTGATGAAATCGAAGTATTTCATCGTTATACGGAAACAGACGGTGATGGCATTGCGCCGCGTACCTTGCCCGGCACGCACAAAAAAGGCGCCTATTTCACCCGTGGATCGGGCCATAATGCGCAAGGTCAATACACGGAAAAAGAATCCGAATACCAGGCCGTGGTTGACCGCCTGAAACGCAAATGGAAAAACGCCGCTGCGCATGTTCCCGCCCCGGTTTTACGCCCGGCGCAGCATAAAACAAAGCTGGGCATTATGGCCTATGGCAGCTCTGATGGCGCGGTGCGCGAGGCTTGTGAAAAGCTGGGTCGGGCCGGTATGCATCTGGATTATATGCGCATTTGCGCCTTTCCCTTCGCCGAGGCCATCGAGGCCTTCATTCATGATCATGACCAGGTGTTTGTGGTAGAGCAAAACCGGGATGCGCAAATGTGCGGGCTTTTGCTCCTGGAGACGGACATAAACCGCGACCAGATTATACCGCTTTTGCATTATAGCGGCGAGCCTTTGACGGCGCAGTTTGTGCAGGATTTCATCGAAGATAAACTGGCCAGCAAGGAGAAATGCGCATGACCTCGTTTGCCAAACCAGCCATTGTGCTGAAAAACGCCAAACGCAACGATCTGGGCCTGACCCGGCGCGATTATGAAGGGGCGATGTCAACCCTGTGCGCCGGATGCGGGCATGATTCTGTCACTGCCTCCATGGCACGAGCATTTTTCGAGCTGTCTATCGAGCCGCACCGGGC
>JALWSB010000048.1 GCA_027080345.1 Robiginitomaculum sp.
TCCCCACTCAGCACCGCATCGATAAGATCATGCCGCGCCCCAGAGTCGCGCAAATAAACTTTCAGGCGATCATGGAAGAAAGGGATTAGTTCCTTTGGCAAAGCCAGACGCACCCCATTCTCCAGCATCAGCCGGATGACGCCAAGCGCGGCGCGGCGCAGCGCATAAGGGTCTTTCGAGCCGGTGGGTTTTTCATCAATCGCCCAAAAGCCCACAAGCGTATCGAGCTTGTCGGCCAGCGCCACGGTGACGCTCACCGGGGCGGTGGGGACTGTATCGGACGGTCCCTGGGGTCTATAATGGTCGCGAATGGCGTCGGCGACGACGGTACTTTCACCACTTTCCAAGGCATAATAGCGGCCCATCACCCCTTGCAAGGAGGTGAATTCCACCACCATGTCGGTGGTCAGGTCCGCCTTGGCCAAACGCCCCGCGCGGTCGCAAAGATCAGGGTCGGCGCCGACAATCGGGGCCAGTTCGCGGGCCAGCGCGGCGACCCGTTCCATCTTGTCATAAACACTGCCAAGTTTTTGGTGAAAGACCACGGTTTTGAGCTTTCCAACCCGCGCTTCAAGCGGGGTTTTAAGATCGGTTTCCCAAAAATAGCGCGCATCATCAAGGCGCGCCGTCAGCACCCGCGCATTGCCTTGCGCGATCGCTGCGCCGCCATCGGGGGCGTCCAAATTGGCAATCACAATAAAATGCGGGGCCAGCGTGCCGGTTTTGGGATCACGCACGGTGAAATATTTTTGGTGCTTGGCCATGGATAATTGAATAACTTCCGGCGGCAATCTTAAAAAGCCCTCGTCCATATTGCCAAGAAGCGCAACCGGCCATTCGGCCAGCCCGGTGACTTCATCCAACAACGCCTCATCTTGCGCCAGTTCCAGATTGTGCTTTTTACAAAGCGCCGCAATCTGTTCGCTAATGCGTTTTTTACGCTCAGCCGCATCCAGAATCACCTTGCCTTTTTCAGCCAAGGTTTTTTGATAGTCTGCAAAACCGGAAACGGTAAACGGCCCCGGCCCCATCACCCGGTGGCCATAAACCTCGTCAGAGGTGCGCACCCCGGCCATTTCAAAATCAACGCGTTTGCCATCAAGCTGGCACAAAATACCATGCAAGGGCCGCACCCAACGAAAATCGCCAGCGCCCCATTTCATCGATTTTGGCCAAGGGAATTTTCGCATTATATCGGGAACGATCTGCGCTATGGCTTCATCGGCACCAAGGCCCGGCTTGTCAATAATGGCGACGTAGAAACTGCCCTTTTTGGCCTCTTGAATTTCGCATTGATCAAGGCTCGACAAGCCAGTGCCGCGTAAAAACCCGGCCAGCGCCTGCTCCGGCGCGCCAACACGCGGGCCTTTGCGCTCTTCACGCACATCCGCCGCCTTGGGCGGCAGATCGTCAATCACGGCGGTCAGGCGGCGCGGCCCGGCGAATGAGCGCAAATCACCAAACGCAAACCCGGCCTCTTTAAGCCCATCCCCTAAAAGCCGCGCCAGATCACGCCCCGCCCGGCCTTGCATACGGGCAGGAATTTCTTCGCAAAATATTTCAAGAAGGAGTTCAGCCATTATGCGCCCCTTTCCTCAATAGCCACCCATTCTTGCGCGCAGCCTTTGGTCAGATCGCGCACGCGGGCGATGTAGGAGGCGCGTTCGGTGGCTGAAACCACGCCGCGCGCATCCAGCATGTTAAAGGCATGGCTGGCTTTTAGGGCAAAATCATAGGCCGGCAGTGGCAGTTTGCGCGCCAGCAAAGCGACGCATTGTTTTTCCGCATCCTCAAACCAGCGCTTGAACATAGCGGTATCGGCAACTTCAAAATTATATTCTGAAAACTCGCGCTCGTTTTCGCGAAATACATCACCGTATGTCAGGCCCGCGCCATTGAAATCAAGATCGTAAATGCTGTCCACGCCCTGCACGTACGTCGCCAGACGCTCCAGCCCGTATGTCAGCTCGCCCGAAACCGGGCTGACATCCATGCCGCCTACCTGTTGAAAATAGGTGAACTGGCTCACCTCCATGCCATCGCACCAGACCTCCCAGCCCAGGCCCCAGGCCCCAACGGTGGGGTTCTCCCAATCATCCTCGACAAAGCGCACATCGTGCAGCTTCATATCAATGCCAATGGCGGCCAGGCTTTGCAGATAAAGGTCCTGCAAATCATCGGGGTTGGGCTTCAGGATTACTTGAAACTGGTAATAATGCTGCAGCCGGTTGGGGTTTTCCCCATAGCGCCCATCGGCGGGACGGCGCGAAGGCTGCACATAGGCGGCGCGCCATGGCTTTGGCCCAAGGGCGCGCAAAGTCGTTGCCGGATGCAATGTACCCGCCCCGACTTCCAGATCATAGGGTTGCAAAATCGCACAGCCTTTACCGGCCCAAAAGCCTTGCAAGGTGAGGATCAAATCCTGAAATGACAGCGGTTTTTTTGATGTCTGGGCCATACTGTCTGACCTACCCATGCCGCTTCCAAAGGGCAAGGGATTTTATGCGTATTTACGCCTTATTTTGCCGGGGCACTCGTCCCCGCCGCCCAGTCAATGGCCGCATGGCCCAGAAAAATGGCCTCTGCTTCTGGCGTATATCCGCCGCCCCTTCGGTGTAAAACCAGCGGCGGCAGCATGAGCAGCGGGCTTTTGATGTTTTTACGCGCCCGCACCAGAACCCGCCTTGCCGCCGCGCCCTCATGCGAGGCCAGCGGTAAAATACGTATATCCCCGGCTTTGCCATCAAGCGCACAGATAATATCGTCCAATCGGTCGGCGCGTTGGATCACCGTCAGATAGCCCCTCGATTTCAAGCGCTTTAACGCACATGAAAACCAGTCCGCCAGCTTGGCATTATCGGCAATAAAGGCGCTGTCCTTACCCGGTTTGGGGGCGCGACCCGATGCCGGATCGTCAAAAAATGGAGGATTGAAAAACACCTGATTAAAACTGTCCAACCGTAATTCTGGCGGCGGGTTTGCCACATCCCCGGTCAGAATATCAACCTGCGTTTCCATCTCATTCAGGCCCACATTATCATGTGCCAAGGCCGCAATATCGGCTTTTTTTTCAAGGCCGGTAAAATGCACATCGGGGTTTTGCCGCGCCGCGCACAAAAGCGCCGTACCCGCCCCGCAACCCAGCTCCAACACCCGCGCGCCGGGCCGCGCGCGCACCCCGGCGGCCAGCAATATCGCATCCAGCCCGGCGCGATAGCCGCCCGCCTGCGCCACACTGACCGTACCGTTCAAAAACCGGGGCACATCGCTCATAAAGACCCGCTTTGATCTTTTTTCATTTGTGCAATCACATTGCTCGCTTCATCGAATTCGTCATCAACCACCATAATACGTCGGGGGATGGCCCCGATCGAACCTTCCATAATGCTGGTGTGTTCGTCCAGAAGAAGCGGATTCAGCCCCGCATCGCGCAAGACCGCCTGAACATAGGAAAGCGCGACCGGATCGGTGGAGCGTAAAATTTCTTTCATCAAGTGCCTCTTTGTTTATCACTGCATTGTGTTCAGCCTATCAAGCATCTGGACGCTTGCCGCGCAATCACCTGTTCTTTATGTTCATCATCTGGAAAAACGTGCAGGGGCATGATTTTGGGACTTCTTGGTACAGCCGAAGCACCGCGTACGCAAAACGCGTTTACGCGACTGGAAGCTCTTTTTGCCGATGATATGAGTGCCGTCAACGCCCTGATTATCGAACGTATGCACAGCCCTGTGGGCATGATTCCCGATCTGGCCGCGCATCTGGTATCTGCTGGCGGCAAACGCCTGCGTCCGTTGATCACACTGGCCAGCGCCCGGCTGGCCGGGTATGAAGGCACCGCCCATATCAAGCTGGCCGCAACGGTGGAATTTATCCATTCGGCCACCTTGCTGCACGACGATATTGTTGATCATTCAACCATGCGCCGGGGCAAACCCACCGCCAATACGTTGTGGGGTAATTCGGCATCGGTTCTGGTGGGCGATTTTTTGTTCGCCCGCGCGTTTTCCTTAATGGTTGAAACCGGCCATTTGCGGGTGCTGGGTATTCTCGCCGGGGCCTCATCGATTATCGCCGAAGGTGAAGTGCGCCAGCTTGCCGCTATCGCCAATCTTGATCTTGATGTAAAAGAGTACATGCAAATCATCGAAGCCAAAACGGCCGAGCTGTTTGCCTCGGCGGCGCAGGTGTCTGCCGTTATTGCCGGGCTGGATGACACCGGCGAACAGGCCCTTGCCCGCTATGGCCGCGAATTGGGTCTGGCCTTCCAACTGGTTGATGATGCTCTGGACTATAGCGGCTCGGAAGCCAAGCTGGGCAAAGCGGTGGGCGATGATTTTCGCGAAGGCAAAGTCACCATGCCGGTCGCCAAGGCCTATGCCAGTGCTGATGCAGAAGAGAAAACATTCTGGACGGATGCCTTTGCCAAAAAACAACGCAGCGACGCGGATATGGCCCACGCCCTGCGCCTGATCGACAAGCATGACACCATCAAGGCAACCTTGTCACAGGCCCGCGAACATGCGCACAATGCGCAATCTGCCTTGCAGATATTTGACGATTGCGAAACCCGTAAGGCCTTGTGTGATTTGTGTGATTTTGTTGTCGAGCGGGTCTTTTAGGACGTGAACAAAATGAAGGTGCCGGACCGGGTGTTCTACCCTTTAAGCGCATTATCCGTGCTCGCCCTGATTATTGTGTCCGCGCTTTACTGGCCCAATAAATCAACCGCGCACGACCCTTTTGCCGCCGGGCCAGAAACGCCCCTTGTCATTACCGGTGATGACCTTGGTCTGCTGGTTGCGGGGCCGGGCTTGAGCGTTGAAAAAATATCCCGCGATGGGGAGATTTTTGCCCGCAGCGCCGCCGGTAAAACACCTTTTGAAGGCCTGCGCTCGGCCGGTGTATTTATCACCCTGCCGCCAGAATTCAGCCGCTTTTACGCCGGCAAAACCATTGCCCTGACCATGACCTTGCGCGCCGCCGATGAAAACCCCGCACCGATGGCGCTGATTGCCTATTTTGCCGTTGGTCGCAAAAACTCCCCCTATCAATCCTGTCCGCTGAAAAGCCAGTGGACGCCCTGTACACTTATCTTCACCACATCAGCGCTCAAAGAGGGGAAGAATGTCGACTATGTTGGCCTTTGGCCCGACATGGAGGGCCTCAGCCGCTTTACCGATCTGCGCGCCATTCGGCTTGAGGAATATAAGAAGGCCCCGCCCTTAAGCGAATAGGGAGCGGCGCCAGGTTTTGACTGTTTCCAGCAAAGGCCGCTCCGCATAAACATGCACCAACTGGCCCGCCGCAATCGCGATGGCCAGCAAAACCGGCATGGCCAGAAAATTATCCCATGGGCCGGGCCGGGCGATCAGCGCCCAGATCCGCCCGGCGGCGCTCAGGCTCAATACATGGGTCAAATAAAGCGAATAGGACTGGGTACCGAGCCAGGACAATATCGGAAAAAAACGCCGGCCTGCAGTTTCCGCGCCCGCTGCGCCATAAACAAGAAGCGCCACACCGGGGGTAAAGCAGATCGGGCGCACGGCGCTGGTCCAAAAATCCGAAGGTCCGTAAGCATCAGCAAAAACCATGGCCGCCCCCATAAACGCCCCGCCCGCAACCAGCGCCAGCAGCCAAAACCGACCAGGCCAATGCTGCCAGACCAATGCCGCCAGTGCCCCGCCAATAAATTCCAGTGTCAGCGGATTGGAAATGAGGGTTAACAAGGGACCATGCGCCGCCTTGTTAGTGGCAAAAAAAACAATAATACCACCGGCCCATAATAAAAGGCCCGCCAAGCGCCACTTTTGCGGCAGCAATAAAAGAAGCGTGAAAACAAGATAAAAATACATTTCATGGATCAGCGTCCAGCCGACCTGCAATAAAGGAAAGCTCCGTCCCGGCCACAGTAAAAAAGAGCGCACAAGATCAACATGCCCGCCGCTGCTGGAAAACACCATGTCCGGGCGCACCAGCCACAGGCCGAGAACCGCCAGACTGACCAGCCAGTAAAGTGGATAAATGCGGCCGACCCGCGAGAACAGGAAAACAAAGGCGGTCTTAAAGCCCGCCGGATTTGCCCAGGCCACATAGACCATGACAAAACCTGATATGGCAAAAAACAGATCGACACCGGCAAACCCGGTCTGGAAAAAATGTGGCAAGATACGGTCACCGGCATATTTGCCTTCAATGACCAGCAAATGCGATAACACCACCGCCAGAACCGCCAGCCCGCGCAAACCTTGAATATTATTAAGAAGACTGTGTTTGCGCGGTTCTGCCATACGCACGGCTTAGCCGAATTTCACGGCTATGAAAAGCCGCACGTCTTTGGCCTTATGGATGCAATAAAAAAGCGGCCAGATTACCAATAAATAACACCCCTGCGGCCACCAGTATCCAGCGCGAGGGCTGTTTGCGCGGCGCACAAGAGCCGTGGCCGCAGGCCTTGGTCCCACAATCGCGGCGCGCGCTGATGACTTGCGCGCCGACACCAACAGTCAAAGCCAATGCAGACAGAATAAGAAGCGGCACTTCAAACCCGTGCATAAAAGTATGGATCCCACCGACCCAGGGGGCCGCGCTCAGCGCCCCGGCACCGGCACCCAGCGCAATAATGTTCAAAGCCGCAGGCAGGCCGCAGCACAAAATATGGCTGGCCAGAGCCGCCATTGACGCGTGATTGGCCGCGTGGGAAATTCGATCCAAAACTACCGTCCTTTATCCACATGGCCGAAAAGATGTTCTTGTGCATTTTTCGGCATAACCAGTTATGTTATATTATATCATACTTGTCCATCATCATTGCAAGCCCTCATACAGTAAAAGTATTGCCCAAGGTCGCAAACCTTACCAAAAATTGAGTTGCCAACGCAGCAAATAAGGCGCAGTTAGGGGAAGGAGCGATTATCGGGTGCCATTTACAAACTTGGATTGGACATATCCGGTGATCGCCAGAGGGAGGGTAACATGCTGTTTTTGCTTAATGCACTTAATTTTTTATTGAAAATGATAACAGCGATGGCGCTTTCCATCCTGGGGTTTTCCTATGCGCCGACACCGGCCGATGATGAGGCCGCGGCGAAAAAAGATCACATGCTTATCGCGCCGACAGCGTTCACGCCCGAAGCAATGCCGGGCCTGACCCATACCGTGCACGAGCCGGTTTATCTTGGCCGGTCAAGCGACATCATTATCAGCTAATGCTGGTTTTCTCTACGCGCCTTTAACGTCCGTTCAGAAATTTCGAAGAACTGTACATTGTCCACATCAATCGGCCCATATGAATAGGGCAGCATGATAATCTGCGCGCTGATCCCGAGATTACGGGCAATGCGGGTGATCAGTTGATCAAGTGTGGCCAAACGCCATTTATAAAGAATAAACGGCATCACCCCGAATGATTTGAGGATGCGCATCTGCTTTTTGCCAAACTGGCCGCCGCTTTCAAATATTTTTACCGCGCGCAGGGCGTTTTCATTGTGGAACGCATAAAGGTTGCACGAAGAATAGCCCCCGTCTTTCAGCTTGTGATAAGCCAGCCCGACTTCGGGATAATCTTCAATAACTGTCTCCGCCCTCGTAAACCCGGCAACGGCGTCCGCCGGGCACTCGGCAAACTGATCAGCAAAGTCTTGTAAAAGTTCTGGTGTGTGCAGGGCATTATCCCCGGTGGTAATGACCAAAGGATAGGGTGTCTCCATAGCCTTTATCGATGCCAGCACACTATCGGCCAGATTGCCCAGGCTTGGCGTAAATGTGATCACCCCGGCGTCCAGCCAGTTTTCAAGCGCCGGCACCGACCGTAATAATGCCTCGTTTTCTATCGAAATATAAATGCGTCCAAAGCGGTCCGCATCGACCAGCGCCTGCACCACCCGCTCCAGCATGACCACCCCATCGATCGGGGCGAGACATTTATGCGATGTCTTCTTCAAGCGCGCCACCGGGTCGTCGGCACCGCTGCGGCTGGCCGCCAAAACGAGAACCGTAGGTTTTACGCCCTGGTTTTTGCTGTCCGGTTTGCTCATAAGATTATGCTTTATTCTTTTCTGGCCTTTAGTGGCTGCGCCAGATAGCGCGTCATAACGCCAATGTCATCAAGCGAAGTAAAATTTTCCAGCGCGTTGCGCAGCGCATGTAGATCGTCAGCGCACAGATACGGCCCGGCGCAGCGGTTGAACTTGGCCCAATATTGCGCATCTGAAAACGGCGCCGCTTTACTGCCCAGCGGCCATTGGCGCACGGTTTCAAACTTTTGGCCATCTGCAAGTGTCACCACAACACGTGTCGGACATGCCCCTTCCAACGCATCAACGCCGTGCAAATGGATGCGTTCATAAAGCGCACGTACCTCAGGGCGGCGCACCGCGGCGGGGGTAAAATCACCAAGATGAAAATCCCCGTATTTCAAAATAACCGCCAGTGCATAAGGCATGGAAAATTTAGCTTCCAGCGGGGTTTGCGGGTCATCATACATCAGATTATTCAGATGTACTTGCGGCGCGGTGACATCAATGCGCGCCACATCATCAGCGTTAAATCCGTGCGTTTCGCGCAAATCCAAAAGCCCGTCCAGCGCCCGGTGCGATGCGCCGCAATTGGCAAAGCGTTTGACCCGAAACCCATGTTCAGTAATCAGCAAAGGCGTGCCAATATTTTTCGTCTCAAACCGCATGGTGTGACCGTGATCAGGATTTTCCAAATGGTCGCGCAACGCCTCGTAATCCGGCCCGACCATCAGATGGTTCATGCCTGTGCGCCCGTCCAGAACATCCATGCTGGCGTCCATACCGGCGCGCGCCAAAGACGCCGCAACAATCCCCGCTTTGGCCGCCAATCCGGCGTGCAATGGTTTGGCCATAGTGCCAAATTGCACCATAAATCCCGCCGCCATGGATGTGGAAAGAGACAAGGCGCAAGCGGATTTTTCTTCGTCCAATTCCAGCAAGCGCGCGCACGCCGCCGCCGCACCAACCGCGCCCAGCGTTGCCGTGGCGTGCCAGCCGCGATCCCGGTGATAAGGGTTCACCCCCTGCCCGACCCGGCCGATAATCTGCAAGCCGCAAATATAGGCGTCCAGACACGCCGCGCCGCCTTTGCCCTCCTGCTCGGCCAATGCCAGAATGGCCGGGATCAACACCGTTGTGGCGTGCGCTTTGGGCGGGTCAAAATTATCATCAAGGTCCAGCGCATGACCCGCCGCGCCATTGACCAGCGCCGCCCAGGGGGCCGCCAGCCTTTGCCTCTGCCCGGCGGCACATGAAGGGCCATGCCCCCAGACGCTGACCACTTTGCGCGCTATGCCGGTAACCGGTTCCGCCGCGCCTGGCACGGTCACGCCAATCTGGTCAACCAGCTCCCGCCAGGCGGATTTTAATGCATCTTGTGGCCAGTCATACGGCGTGTGCGCCAACCAGCGCCCATAGGCCAGAACAGGGTTTTCAGCCAAAGCAATTCCTCCAGTATATTCAGGTGATTACAGCAGAACAGGGCGGCCGTCCATTCACTTGTGACACAGAATCCATTTCGCACTTTATTTTACATATTTCTAAACTTGTTTAGAAAGTTCATATGTATTTAATACACTTTTAATAACAATCGCCATGAATGGGCACGGGACAAGATGAAAACAAGAACGATGCCAAAGCTGAAAGTTTCACTTAAAACCAGGTTCACCCTGGTCTTGGGTGCCTATGCTATTACGACACTCATCATTGCGTGTCTGATTCTTTTTGCCTCCGAGAGCGCCCGAAAATCGAGCGTCAAACAACACGAATTATTGGGTGAATATCAAAACGCCATTGCCATCAGTGAAGCCGTATATGATATGAATTTTCGCGGCGCTGTTCTGATCAACAGTCTTTCCGATGAGGCGCTGGACAGCTTTAATACGGCCCGCAAAAAAGTTGAAACGCTGGCGTTTGCCCTGAATGACAAGGCGTTGTCGCTAAGCATTATTGATTCGGGCCGTAATATTGCCGCCGCCTCGTTAAAAGCCCTTGATTATTATATTAAAGATGACCGCAAGGCCGGGGATAAAATCACCAAAAACATCCAGCGCATGTCACTGGCCCTGCAAAGCCGGGTTCTGGCACACCAGGAAAAACGCATTGCCGAATTGATGGCTATGGAAAGCAAGGCGGCCAGGCTCAATAGAATGGTCGGCATATACACGATAGGTCTGGTGGCCCTGGCATTATTTATGGCCGGTGTTCTTTATGTCTTGCTCTATCGCTTCAGCCTGAAACCCATACAAAGCATCATCAGCGCCCTGACGCGTGCCGCGCAGGATATCGGAAAAGCCGGGCATTATCGGGCCGAACTGGATAATCAGGGCTATGAAATAAACGCCGCCAAAGAGGCGTTTAACACGCTTTTGGATAGCACACAAAACGCCCTGCAGCACGCGCAAACACAAGCCACAAATGCCCAAAGATCGGAAGCGCGCTGGAAAGCCATTTTCAATCTTTCGCCAGACAGTATTATTCTCACCGACACGCAAAGCGGGAATATCATCGACACCAACCCCGCAGCGACAAAAATGCTGGCTTTGGACCCAGGAAGAATATCATCCTACAGCGCCTTTGAATTTCATACCCATGAACGCGAAGCGCTGGAAACTTTCTTTGCCCAAATTCAGGAAAACGGTTCGGCGCGGGCGGATAACCTGTCATGCAAAATAGGCGACGAAATCAAGCCCGTTTCCGTTGTTGGCGTCGAAGTCCCCAACGAGACCGGCGGGGCGCTGATGCTGTATGTACGCGACCTTTCTGACATTATCGCCCAAAACACCAAACTGGAACGCGCCCAAAAAGCCGCCGAACAGGCCAGCGAGGCAAAAAGCGCATTTCTGGCCACCATCAGTCACGAAATCCGTACCCCCTTGAATGGGATAATGGGCATGGCCCAGGCGCTAAGCCTCAGTCCGCTCAACGAAGACGATGCCGACAAGGTCCATACCATTGTTGAATCAGGCAACATATTGCTGACCCTGCTCAATGACGTTCTGGATATCTCAAAAATCAATGCCGGACAGATGTCCTTGGATAAAACACCGGGAAATCTGGCAAAAGTCGTCACGCAAACCCATAAACTATTTTCTCCACAAGCGGCCGAAAAAGGCCTTGCCTTTCCCCTTGCTATCGATCCCGACCTTCCCGACACTCTTACTTTTGACCCGCTTCGGGTGCGCCAGTGCCTGACGAACCTGATCTCCAATGCCCTGAAATTCACCAAACAGGGTTCAGTCAGCATTGAGGCACGCCTGCTTGCAAAAAACAACGGCAAAGCCCGCATCGCCCTGCGCGTTTCCGACACCGGCATTGGTATGGACGAAAACACACGCAAAGCCGTATTTGGCTCATTCGTCCAGGCCGATAATTCCATATCAAGAGAATATGGCGGCACCGGCCTTGGCCTGGCCATCACCAGCGAGCTGGCGCATATGATGGATGGCACTATCAGTGTCGAAAGCCGCCCCAATGAAGGCTCCGTCTTTACCTTCACCTTCGAAGCTGACTACCCCCAAACCCTTGCGGCCCCGACCGAAAAAGAAAAACCACAGGAAAAACCAAAAGCCAAAGCACGAAAAATAAACCTGGGTGAAAAAAGGCTTCTTCTGGTCGATGACAGCGCCACCAACCGCAAGGTCATCCGCATGCTGCTGTCAGTCACCCATATAGATATCGCCGAGGCGGAAAACGGCAAGGAAGCCATTGCCCAGCTTGAAAAACAAAAATTTGACCTTGTCCTTCTTGATATGCACATGCCTGTCATGAACGGCCCGGATACGATTTTGCATATTCGCTCTTGCGCACAGGATTGGTCGAGCATTCCCGTTTTGGCCGTCACGGCCGATGCCGCCATTGGGCAGAACGGACAATATCGGGCCATGGGGCTGGATGGTTATGTGGCCAAACCGATTGACCAGCGGGTGTTATTCTCCAACTTGTTTAAAGCGCTTGATCAGAAAATACATCAACCTGACGAAACCAGAAAAAGCGCCTGACTATCCCTGAAAATCCGCCAATGCGGCCAAAACCGGCTTTAATGTTTCTTGCACACCCTTCGCCCGGTTTGCCTGCCATGTAAAAGGCGGACCTTCATCCATATAGGCGCTTTGCGCAATTTCCATTTGCAAGGCGTGCACATTGGTGCGCGGCTTGCCATAATGACGGGTAATCCAGCCGCCCTTGAAGCGCCCGTTAACCACCATGCTTTGCGGCGCTGTTGCCAGAATATCCGCAATTCTGTTTTCCAGTTTTGGCGTGCAAGCGCAGCCATCATTTGTCCCCAGATTCAAAACCGGTAAAGCCCCTTCAAACAAAGCCGGAATGTGGCTTTTTATCGAGTGGCAATCGTATAAAACGGCAAAGCCGTGGCGCGCCTTGACCCGGCCGATCTGCGCCGCCAAAGCCTGATGATAAGGTAAAAAATAGCGCTCCAGCCGCCGGGCCGTTTCTTTTTCATCGGGGGCTTTGCCCTCCTGCCAGATCGGCTGCCCATCAAAACTTTGTTGCGGGCACAAAGCGGTTGTTGTCCGCCCCGGATAAAGCGATACGCCTGTGGGGTCGCGATTAAGGTCAATAACATAGCGCGAAAAAGCGGCCTCTACCCAGGTCACATCCAGATCGCGGGCAAAGCCGTAAAGCTTTGGCACATGCCAGTCGGTATCGGGCAGGCTGCGGCCATGCGCATTCAGCTTTCCCGCCACATCCTGCGGCAGGGTCGTCCCTGAATGCGGAAAACTGAGGATGAGCGGGCTTTGGCCCTCATGAACGCTGGCGCACACCATATCCTGCTACCTATGGCCAGCAAATTTGAGGTAAAGCGCTGGCCAGGTCTTCGCCCTCCATCAACGTCCCGGCGGCAATCAACGCCCGCACTGCGGCAATATCCGGAGCCATCATGCGATCATCATCCAGCATGGGAACGGCGGCGCGAATGCGCGTCCGCACCGCTTCCAGCACCGGCGAAGTGGCAATATTTTCGTTGTGCAAATCAAGGCCTTGCGCCGCCGCCAAAAGTTCAATCGCCACCACATGAGTGGTATTGTCCACCATGTCCAAAAGACGCCGTGCGCCGTGGGTGGCCATCGAGACATGGTCTTCCTGATTGGCAGATGTGGGGATGGAATCGACCGAGGCCGGCATGGCCTTTTGCTTGTTTTCCGAAACCAGCGCCGCCGCCGTCACTTGCGCAATCATAAAGCCCGAATTCAGCCCCGGACGCGGCGATAAAAATGCCGGCAGGCCGGAAAGCGCCGGATCCGTCAGCATGGTCAAACGGCGCTCGGCCATCGATCCGGTTTCGCACAATATGAGGGCAATCTGGTCGGCGGCAAAGGCCACGCTCTGGGCGTGAAAATTACCCCCTGAGATCACCGCGCCGGTGTCGCTGAACACCAATGGATTATCCGTTACCCCATTGGCCTCGACAAGCAAGGTCGCGCTGACGGCCCGCACAACATCCAGCACCGCGCCCATCACCTGAGGCTGACAGCGGACGCAATAAGGGTCCTGCACCTTGTCGCAATCCGCATGGCTGATGACAATCTGGCTGCCGGCGAGCAAGCGGCGGTAACATTGCGCCGCGCGCTTCTGTCCGTCCTGACCCCGCGCCGCATGGATGCGCGCATCAAATGGCGCGTGCGAACCCCGTATGGCCTCAACACTCAACGCCCCGCTTATCAGCGCCGCCCGCACCAGCGCCTCCGCCCCGTAAAGCGCTTCGAGCGCCAAAGCGGTAGAAACTTGCGTACCGTTCAGCAGCGCCAATCCTTCCTTGGCCGCAAGGGTCAAAGGGGTCAGACCGGCCCGGCGCAAGGCCGCAGCTCCGGGCATGACCTCCGCGTTATAATACGCTTCGCCCTCACCAATCATCACCGCCGCCATATGCGCCAGGGGGGCCAGATCGCCGGACGCACCAACCGAGCCTTGCGCCGGAATTACCGGCAACACGCCTTTTTCCAGCATGGCCAGCAATAGCTTGATTGTTTGCGGCTGCACCCCCGAATACCCTTGCGCCAGTGACGCGGCCTTCATGGCCAGGATCAGGCGTGTGACCGGCGCAGGCAAAGCCGGGCCGACACCGGCGCAGTGTGATAACACAATGCGCCGCTGTAAATCCGCCAGATCATCCGCATCAATGCGGGTATTGGCCAGTTTGCCAAAACCGGTATTGACGCCATAAACCGTCTTGCCGCTGGCCAGCACATCCTTGATCACCCCGGCGGCGCGCGTCACCCCGCCCCACACCGTATCTGGCAGGCTTATACTTGCGCCCGCCCGCACCTTTTTCCAGTCCTCATGGCTGGCCTGACCGGGTATGATTTCAATTGTCTGCATTATTAACCCACTTGCCGTTCATCATGCGCGCCCGCAATGGCCGTGCGCCTAAAAAATAGCTCAACTGCGCCGGGTGATCCACATCCCACAGGGCAAAATCAGCCCGTTTTCCCACCTCTATGGTCCCGCATTCTGCCTCCATGCCCAGCGCCCCGGCTGCTTCGCGGGTCACCCCGGCCAAGGCCTCTTCCGGTGTCAGGCCAAACAGGGTACAGCCCATATTCATGACCACCAATAAAGAACAAATCGGTGATGAGCCGGGATTGCAATCGCTGGCCAGCGCCATCCCGATACCCGCATCGCGCAAAGCCTGCACCGGGGGTTTACGGGTTTCTTGCAAAAAATAAAACGCCCCGGGCAAAAGCACCGCCCGGCAGTGCGCCGTTTGCATCGCCGCGATACCCGCCCCGTCCAGATATTCAAGATGGTCACAACTCAGCGCCCCCATGCGCGCCGCCATAACCGCCCCGCCAGTATTGGCAAGTTGCTCCGCATGCAGGCGCACACCAAGGCCAAGATCTTGCGCTGCCGCAAACAATCGCTCAATCTGCGCGGCGTTAAACGCAATGGATTCGCAAAACCCATCGCAATAATCAACCAGCCCTTGCGCCGCCAAAGCTGGCAGCATTTCCCCTGCCAGCATATCGATATAGGCATCGGCGCGCCCTTCATATTCAGGTGGCAAAGCGTGCGCCCCCAAAAAGCTGGTTTTCACGCGCACCGCACATTGATCACCCAGACGGCGCGCCACACGCAGCATTTTACGCTCCGTCTCAAAATCCAGCCCATAACCGGATTTAATCTCGACCAGCCCCACCCCGTCACTTTCAAGCGCCGCAAGACGGGGTAGCGCGCTTTGCATCAACGCCTCTTCGCTGGCCGCGCGGGTCGCGCGCACCGTTGCCATAATACCGCCGCCGGCGCGGGCAATATCGGCGTATGAGGCCCCGTTCAGGCGCGCCTCCCACTCATTGGCCCGATCCCCGCCATAGACCAGATGCGTATGACAATCGATCAAAGCGGGCGTCAACAATCCATCCAGCGTTTTGGCGGGCCAACCGGCATAATCAGCGGGCAGGTCGACCGCCGGACCAATCCAGGCAATGCGACCATCCGCAACCGCCACAGCGGCGCTATCAATCAGGCCATAGGGTACGCCGCCCGCATGCATAGACGCCGCCCGCCGCACATGCAGAACACAGGAATTGGCGCTGGGTTTATGATGGTCATTCATCCCCCTTGGCTATCTGTGCAGCGCCGTGACGACAAGTCTTTTTTTCACGCCCGCGCGAGATCGCAATCGCCAGGCGTAATTCCCTCTCCCCTGGGAGAGGGAAACATCTACCACCTCATGTACGAGGGATTGCAGAGCAACCGCCTTTAAAGCACGTGAAGACAAGACTTAGCCTTCACCACTTCTTGTCATCCCGGCGTAGGCCGGGATCCATAGTGCCGTTGCCTCTCACTATAGGCCCCGGATAAAACTGACGTTTTTCCGGGGTGACACAGGATGGAAAAATAAAACACCACAGCCACCCATATTTCGAGGCTTCGCTTACGCTGCGCACCTCAATATGAGGTGTTCGCTTTATCTCCTCCTCATCCTGAGGGATTGCGCAGCAATCGTCTTTAAAGGATGTGAACATAGGGTTCACAGGTCAAACGCCAACTCTTGCGCCACCCATATTTCGAGGCTCCGCTTACGCTGCGCACCTCAATATGAGGTGTTCGCTTCACCTCCTCCTCATCCTGAGGGATTGCGCAGCAATCGTCTCGAATGCCGGTGTGGGAAAATCCTTGCGCCTGTGTTATCTCAGGCTCTGCTCAGGATATAAAACCTTATGAATACGCATTTTCTTTTTGCTGACACTGCCATGCTGGCCGATGGCTGGGCGGATAATGTCCGTATTGGCATAGATGAAGCGGGACGCATCACCAGCCTTGAGCACGGCGCAAAAGCCGCCCCGGGCGACACACGCGCTGCCATTGCCCTGCCCGCAATGGCCAATGTGCATTGCCATGCGTTTCAGCGCGCCATGGCAGGGCTGGCCGAACGGGCAGGACCGGCCGGTGATAATTTTTGGACCTGGCGCACGCACATGTATGATCTGGCGGGCCGGATTACCCCCGATGATTTACGGGTCATTGCCGCATTGGCCTATATGGAAATGCTCGAAAGCGGATTTACCGCCGTTGGAGAATTTCACTATCTGCACCATGCCCCGGATGGAACCCCTTATGACAACCCGGCGCATATGAGTCTCGCCATTGCCGAGGCGGCGCAGGCCACCGGCATTGGCCTTGCTCTTTTGCCGGTTTTTTATGCCCATGGCGGGTTTGGCGAAGCCGCACTGCAAGACGGGCAACGGCGGTTTGCCCACACTCTGGATAGCTATGCCGCTTTGATTGACGCCCTGAAAACCCGGTACCCACAACACACCATCGGCATAGCGCCGCATTCTTTGCGCGCCGTCAGACCCGATGAATTACGCGCTTTGGCGGAGGCGTTCCCCGCTTGCCCGGTGCATATTCATATTGCCGAGCAGGTCCGCGAGGTCGAAGACTGCCGCGTACATTTGGGTGCATCTCCCGTGCGCTGGCTGCTTGATAATGTTGATGTCGATGAACGCTGGTGCCTGATCCACGCCACCCATATGGACGCGGGTGAAACCGGTGCTCTGGCCCGCGCTGGGGCGGTTGCCGGTCTGTGCCCGATCACCGAAGCCAATCTGGGCGATGGTATATTCCCCGCCGTTGAATATTTACAAAAGGGTGGAAAGTTCGCGCTGGGCTCAGATTCGTGCGTCCGTATTGATTTGTGTGAAGAGGTGCGCCTTCTGGATTACAGCCAACGCCTGCGCGACCAGACCCGCACCCCCCTTGCGCCTCCCAAGGCCAGCAGTGGCGCGGCGCTTTACGCCAAGGCATTAAACGGCGGGGCGCAGGCTTTGGCGCAAAAAACCGGGGCGTTGGAGATTGGGAAAAACGCCGACATTATCACCCTTGATGCGAGCCACCCGGCGCTGGCCGGCCGCACAGGCGATGACCTTATTGATGGCTGGATTTACGCCGCCAATCGCCCGGCCATAGACACGGTTTATGCCAAAGGCAAAAAGCTCGTGTGCGACGGGCGGCATGTAAACAGAGACATAATTACCAGTGAATACAACATGATACTGGAAAAATCGCTTTACTGATTCTATTTCTTGCCATCGGCCATAGCGTCAGCGCAGCGCTGTAAAGCCAGCAAAAACCTCTTGGCGGCGGCCACTTCTTCGGCGGTAAATTGCGCCAAAAGGCGCTGCTCCTGCGCTTTGGCCAAAGGGGCCACCTCGCGATAAATCGCTGCGCCGTCGGATGTCAGCCGCAGCACCCGCGCCCGGCCATCATCCGGCGACAAGGTGCGCGAGACAAGATTGCGTTTTAACAGCCCCGAAACCGCGCGGCTGACGGCCATTTTATCCATCGCCGCCCGGCTGGCGATCGCCCCGGCGGTCAACCCGTCCTCCGGCCCCAATATGGCCAGCACCCGCCATTGCCAGATAGACAGGCCAAAGCGCCCTGAATAGAGCTTGGCGATCAGACGGCTGACCTGATTTGAGGCCACCGACAAACGGTAAGGCATATAATCATCAAGATTGAGATCAGTCATGGCACTGGAAAATCACGGCCCCTCATAAGGGCGCACGGTTTGTTCGATACGGCCAAAAATACTGTGGCCGTCTTCGTCTTTCATTTCAATGGCCACCTGATCACCAAATTTCATGAACGGTGTTGCTGGTGCGCCATTTTGAATGGTCTCGATCATGCGAATTTCGGCAATGCAGGAATAGCCGGCCCCGCCTTGATCCACCGGCTTGCCCGGCCCGCCATCGGGGCTTTTGTTTGAGACCGTGCCTGAGCCGATAATCGCCCCGGCACCAAGCGGGCGGGTCTTGGCCGCATGGGCAATGATCTGGCCAAAATCGAACGTCATATCAACCCCGGCATTGGCCTGGCCAAACAATTTATTGTTCAACTCAACCAGCATCGGTAAATGCAGCTTGCCATCACGCCAGGCATCTCCCAATTCGTCCGGCGTTACCGCCACCGGCGAAAATGCCGATGAGGGCTTGGACTGGAAAAAACCAAAGCCTTTGGCCAGTTCACCCGGAATCAGGCCGCGCAATGACACATCATTGACCAGCATGATCAGGCGGATTTTTTGCGCCGCCAGCGCCGGAGATGCGCCCATCGGCACATCATCAACAATAACCGCGACCTCGGCCTCCATATCAATGCCCCAGTCCTGGTCATTGGCCATGACAATATCATCGCGGGGACCTAGAAAGCTGTCCGATCCGCCCTGATACATCAAAGGATCTGTCCAGAAAGTTTCAGGCATGGTGGCCCCGCGCGCTTTGCGCACCAGCTCCACATGATTGACATAGGCCGAACCGTCGGCCCACTGAAAGGCGCGGGGCAAAGGCGAGGCACATTCGCGCTCGTGAAAACGCTCAACCGGGACGGCCCCGACCTCAAGGCTTTGCGCCAGGCCCTGTAATTGCGGTTCAACCTGCGCCCAGTCATCCAATGCCGCCTGCAATGTCGGCGCGATACGCGCCGCATCGGTGTAACGGGTCAGATCATGCGAGACGACAACCAGACGGCCATCACGTTCATTTTTTGATCCAGATTTTAATGAAGCAAGTTTCATAAGGTCACCTTGGGATTTTGTAACGATTGTTACCGCATTGGTGCGCCATATCACACCCTTTTGCAAGAGCATAAACCCATAAAAAAGAGGCGGGCCAAAGCCCGCCTCTCGAAGTTTTTGGTCATGGAAGGTCCAAGACCAAGGGACACAATTAGAAGCTCTTGGAGAATCCAATGCGCCAGAAACGACCGATAATGTCGTATTGCGACGGGTCGGTCCCGGATTGGCCAGAAAATGCCAAGCCTGAGTTGGTCCTTGAATTTGGCGGTTGCTTGTTAAAGGCATTATCCACACCACCGTAAACGGAGAATGTATCATTAACCTGATAGCTAAAGCCAAAGTCATGGGTCATGTAATCTGGCAAGTTCGCAGGCTCACCCAATACATTTACAAAGAACCCGCCAAAGGGTTGCGGTGCAAGCAATTTGGAGAACCATGTGACTTCCCAGTTCAACGACAGTTCAGGGATCGGGCGGTATGTCAGGTTATTAGAGACCTTCCATTCCGGTTGACCACCAAAGCCGAAATCTTGACCGACAGAGTTGCTGCCATTGGTCGAGAACTCATCGACCCAGGTCAGCAAGAAGTTATTGCTGAATGAACCGGGAATGGCGCTAAGCGGCCCCATATCGTCGAAATCGGCCTGGTAAACCACGTTTACGTCGATGCCCGATGTCGTCACCTTCAAAAGGTTATCAATCGTGGTATCAATAACATCAATTTCACCAGACGTGGCATTACGCGCAATCTTCGAACAGAAGTTCGTCTGTACGGCCGGATTAGTCGGATCGCCAAAGCAACTGCTCAAGATAGTGCTACTCCCGACAGAACCCACGAAGTCAGTGACTTTATAATCGAAATAATCGACAGACAGGGACAGGCCCGGAACGAAACTAGGCTGATAAACCACACCAAGGGTGAAGGTATCAGACGTTTCTTCTCTCAAATTCGGGTTACCAACAGCACGCGTTTCAACCTGCGTATCGCTCTGGCGGAACTTGCCAGTTTCGAACACGCCACCCGGTGCTGAGGCAACAGCTGCAGTAACACCAATTTGACGCGCACATTCGTCCAGAACCGCCGCACTAAGAGTGATTGGAGTACCATCTGCAGCAATCGTATTACACGGATCACCATAAGACGGGAAGCTTTGGTCACCAGCCCGGAACAATTCAAAAATGTTCGGGGCGCGTACAGCGCGGTTGAACATGGCGCGAACCCGCATGCCGTCGATGGGCACCCAGTCACCACCAATCTTCCAGGCATTAACGCCACCAGTGCTATCATAGTTCGAATAGCGATAGCCGGCTTCAAGGTTCAAGGACTTCATACCGATCATGTCGGAATTGATCAGCGGAACAGATGTTTCCGCATAGACTTCCCAAACTGTGTCCTTGCCTTTAATGCCGTTAATGGCGTTAAAGCCCTGGATATTGCCCAATCTTTGCGCATCGGAAACGTCGAAGACGGACGCATCGTCACGGAATTCAAAACCGGCAGAGAAGCCGATTGGGCCCGCATTGGCAATCTGGAAGGCATCACCAAAGTCACCAGCGATATAGCCAGCAACGATATTACGCTCGAAAAGAAGGTCCGTTGCCGTCCGCAAGCGGATAAAGTCCGCAGCAGCAGCACTGATATTGCCTTTGCCAAAGATGTTAGCCGCTACACAACCAACATCAGAACCGGTTGGGCAGCCAGCAAGGGCGTCTTTGAAGCGTTTTTCGGATACGTTATTGAAGTTTTCCGTATTCGCATCAACCCGGTTATAGGCATAATAAAGGTCATAAAGCCAGTTATTGCCCAGAGCATCAAAATCACCGTTGATACCAAATTCGATCTGGTAAATCTTTCGATCAATACGTGAAATCCGATTACCAACTTCAGTCGTCCGACGGCGAACCAGAACATCAGCAGTTGGATCAGCACGAGAGGCCAGAAGGGCCGCAAACTCAGGTGTTTCAAACGGGCTGGTCCCAGGCGTATAGGCCACACCGGAAACCGGTGTCGGGGCCAATTGCTGCTCGATACGGTTGTCCGAGAACAAGGTCGTCATGTTGAAGTTCATGTGCTCGGAAAGCGCATAATCAACATGGCCACGGGTGATGATCCGCGTTTGTGGCAAGATTAAATCATTAACCGGCGCGTAGTTATAGCCACCCGCAGGACCGGAAATCGTACCATCCTGATTAAATGCGATATTGCTGGCACCACCAATAATGTAGTCGCGATTACCATCGCCATCAGCGTCATTACAAATCCCAGCGGTATTGCCCGAGGCACACAAATCAGTAAACCCGGCATCATTATAGGCATCCAGATCATAAGGATTGCCGCTTTGGCGATCTACACGGGTTTCTTCAATCCGCGAGGATACGCCGTATGGCCCCTGGTTGGCGGCAAAATCACGCTCGGAAGCCAGAAGTTTTTCGCGCTTGAAGTAAGACGCATACAAAGATGCGCTGCCCTTGTCATTGGCAAATTTGCCGCCGGTGGTGACATTGAAGCCAGCGTAAGAGGCATCACCCTTGTCGGAAATACCGCCAAGACCATCAACCTGCACGCCCTCAAAATCGTCACGCATGATAAAGTTCACAACACCACCAATGGCGTCCGAACCGTACACAGCGGATGTACCGCCGGTCACAACTTCAACCTTTTTGATCAGGCTGGCCGGAATGACATTCAAGTCAACAATGTTATCATTCCGCGCAGGCACAACGCGGTGGCCATCGACAAGAACCAGAGTCCGGCCCGGTCCAAGACCACGCAAATCAATCGTTGCCCGACCTTGCAAAGACGGGTTGTTCGATGTTGAGTTGGCGCCTGGAATAACCTGCGGCAATTCATTCAGCAGGTTTTCGATATTGACCGAGTTGGACAGTTTGATCTGTTCCTGGGAAACGGTGAATACCGGGCTGGTGGACGTAAAGTCCTTTTTCGGGATCCGCGAACCGGTGACGACAATTTCGTCATCATTCGCGTCATCACCGTCCTGCGCAATGGCCGGTGCGGCCACGGCGAAAGCGCCGGCGATAAATGTGGAAGCCAGAAGAGCTCCCCTCAAATTGTATGATTTCACTTCATACCTCCAAAAGTGATGGAGACGCACCGGACATTCAAATCGAAAACTTGCGGGTTTTCACCCTGCTTCACGACCGATTAGCCCCGGCACCCCCTCTGTTGATCCCGAACACCCCCACAACGGGACGTGAATTCAGGCCTGTGCATGGCATAGACCCTGTCCTGCAAACCGTCAACAAAATGACATGAACAGAATGTCACTTAAGACAAGGCGTTGCAAAAAAGTCGCAATAATGACGAATGATCGGCGTATTGCGACAAACACCCTTCCCGGCATTGGCGAATTTTTGAAAAATATAAGGAAAATATGGGTAATAGCGCTTTAACCGGCACAAAAACCAATTGATCGATGCGAATCAGACAAAAATCAGGCCCAGCACCATCAAAGCCATCAGACCAACGCCAAGAATAACAAGATAAAAAATATCCACCATAATAGTCCGTACGGCTGCCCCCAGCCAGTTACACCCGTAAACCCGGCGCAATAAAAGATAAAGCCAGGCATTACTCCATACGCCAAACCCGACAACCGGCCAGGCCGAACCGGTTATCTGCGTTGCCAGAATAACCAGCGCAAAAAACAAAAACAAAAATGACTGGTAATGCAGCGCCACAACCATATGGTCATAAAGATAAATATGCCGCCGCCAGAAAAAGCTCACCCCCAGCATCAACCCCAAAAGAGGCGCCAGAAAAAACGCCAGTCGGGGCGCCCAGCGATTTATCGCCGCCACATAATCGGCAGGGCTGGCCATGGCTTTTTCAAAATTGCCGACAATCATCCGTCGCACCCCAAGGGGGTATGGCAGTGGAGGCCGCGCCTTTGCAGCAGGAGGATCGGTGCCGGGCACGCCCTCTTCGCCCGAATGTTGCTCAGGCAAGGCACAAGCCGCCCGTGGCTCTTCGGGCAACAGCCAGCGGCGCACAGAGCAGGCAATATCATCGCCCGATTCATCGCTTTGCTCATCTGCGGTGTCATCATCCTGTGCGCGCGCTGTTTTGGCGGCATTTTCTTGCGCGGCCAAAACCTTGTCGGTCACGCTTTTGGCCACATCTTCCCCGCCAGCGAACGCGGTTCCCTTCAGGCTCTCACGTAAATCATCAACCGCTTTATCAACGTCAGCGCGGGTTAACTCCGAATCTGTCGCGCCCTTTTGTGTGGGCGGCGGCAGAAAGACAGGTGATGTTTTTGCCCACTGACCAACCAATGTGGCCGTCAGAAAAAAGACCAGGCTGGAGAGTAAAAACAGACGCACCGGCGAGATATAGGGCTGGCGTACCCCGCGCAGATAATCCGCCGTGATGCGCCCCGGATGAACAAGAAGCGGCCAAAGGGTACGCCACAACCGGCCATCAAAGCCAAAAAAGCCTTCAAATACCTCGCCCAGCAACACCCAGACCGGACGATGAAAGTGCGTCACCGCCTGGCCGCAATGGGCGCAATAGCGGCTATTGATCCGCGAATGGCAATTGACGCACAAGCCCGCGCCCAGACGCCGCATATATGGCGGCGCGGCGCTGCTCAGCGCGCCCAGGACAGTGGTCTGCTCTACCGCCCCGGCGATCGTGTCTATCGACTCACTCAGGTCCTCAGGCATAAAGCCCCCAAGCGCTATTTTTTATCGTCTTTGGGCATGCACAGATAACGCGAGCGGTGAATATCCACCACATTATCAACCCAGCCAGTCACCTTGGGATTAACCAGCGCCTTGTTGACCGAGTACCACATGGGTATCACCGGCATATCATCGAGCATCATCTGCTCGGCCCTTTGCATCAGTTCGGCGCGCTTGACCGGGTCCAGTTCATGGTTTGAACGCTCAACCATGGCATCATAAGCCGGGTTGGAATATTTCCCGTAATTCATCTGGTTGGTTTTGGTTAACAAAAGATAGAGAAAGTTTTCCGCATCATTGAAATCGGCAATCCAGCCCGCATCGCCGACCTGAAAGTCACCAGTGCGCAGATTGTCATAGTGGATCTGTGTCTCAACGCCGGTAATGGTGACATGCACCCACGGCGCGATCTCGTTCCAGTCCGACTGCACCGCCGGAGTGACGCGCGGATTGTCACCACTATTGCGATAGGTAAACTCAAACTCCAGCGGATGATCGGGACCGAACCCGGCCTCTATCAGCAGGTCTTTGGCCTTGGCCTTACGCTCGGCAAGCGATAATTTCGCCCAACTAACCAGCCCGCCTTTGGGGTAATTGGCTACCCCAGGCGGAATCAGTGAGTAGGCCGGGATCTGCCCGGATTTCAAAATTTCACCGGTCATGAAATCCCGGTCCAACGCCATGGCAAGGGCATTGCGTACCCGTGCATCATCAAACGGTTTTTTCCGCATATTGAAGACATAATAGGTGGTGCCAAGATAAGGGTGGACACGTACATAACCGGGCAATTGCTTGTTCAAAAAGGCAAGTTTCTGGCCGGGAAAACCGTTATTGACGTCCAACCGGCCCTCACGCACCTGCCGCTCGGCAGTGTTGTTATCAACAATGGCATAATAATAAATTTCATCGAGACAGACATTGTCTGCATCGTAAAATAGTGGGTTTTTGACCGAGTGCACATAATCATTGGTCCGCCATTCAACCAGCTTGAACGCGCCATTAACAGCGATGTTTTCCGGTTTGATCCAGTCATTACCCTTTGCTTTCACAATGTGTGCCGGCACGGGCATGGAGGTGTAATGGGTCAACAGGCCCGGCAGGTAAGGCGCGGGGTATTCCAGCTTGATTTCCAAAGTATGGTCGTCAATCGCCTTTACGCCGACATTATCCGGCGACAATTTGCCGGTATTGACCGCATAGGCATTTTTGATCGGATACAGCAAGGACGCATATTGCGCCAGATTTTCAGGATTGAGAATGCGCTGAAACGAATAGACAAAATCATGCGCTGTTACCGGCACGCCATCGGACCATTTGGCATCGCGCAAACTGAACGTCCAGGTCAGGCCATCTTCGGATGTTGTCCAACTGGTCGCCATGCCGGGAATGGGGTTGCCATCAGCATTTTCCGTAAACAGGCCGATAAACATATCACCAATGATATTGTTTTCCCATGTACCACTGGCTTTTTGCGGATCGAGGGTCAAAGGTTCGGCGGAATTCCCCCTGTGCATAACCAGTGCCCCATCATCCACCTTGTCTGATGACGGGCCGCCGCACGCCCCCAGCGCCAGAAGCCCGGCCAACAGGCCATATGTTGCAAGTCTTGCCAGCGTGTTCATTGTGTTTCCTAATCCTCGTTATTGTCACTTTGCGGACAGACCGCATTTGGTGAATAGACATAATCGCACGATTGATTACACTTGGTAAACGTCAGCGACAAGAGACAGGACAAGATGATGGTGCGTAACGGTTTAACCTCAGTGGCAATTTTTTCCCTTTTTTGCACCAGCGCCCTTACCGGCGCCGCCGCCTGGGCGCAAGAAACGCAAGAGACAAGCCCGCTGACCGGGATTTATGCCTGCGCCGACATTGTCGATGATGCGGCGCGGCTGGCCTGTTTTGATGGCGCGGTAAAATCTTTGAAATCAGCCGAGGAAACCGGTCAATTTGTTACCGTAGACGGCAAAAAGGTCAAAAACCTTGAGCGCAATGCGTTTGGCTTCAACCTGCCCAACCTGCCCAAATTACGCCTTGGCCTGTTCAACAAAAAGAATGCCGATGGCACAAAGATCGCCCGCCAACCGGTATTGGAAAACGAAGACCCCACGCAAGGCCAGGTTCTGAAGCGTTCGAAAAAAGGCGATATAATGAAAATCGGCCTGCTGATCGATCACGTAAAGAAACGTCCCGATGGCTCAGTGCGGTTTTATCTTAAAAATGGCCAGGTCTGGGTGCAAACGGACAGCCAGCGGGTCTGGATGCCCAAAAAGGGCGAGGCCATTGCGCACATTTACAAAAAGGCCATGGGCAGTTTCTTCTTGCGGGTCAACGGGCGCGGTCTGGCCATTCGCGTGCGGCGTGAAAAGTAAAAGCGCGTCAGGCCCGACTACCGGTCTTTTGGATCAATGGCATCGCGCAGACCGTCGCCAATAAAGTTAAAGCAATAAAGCGTCAGCATCATTGCCCCGGCCGGTGCCAGCAATGTCCAGGGCATGGTTTCCATGTCCTGCGCCCCATTGGCGATCAATTTACCCAGCGACGTCAGCGGTTCTTGAACCCCAAGGCCCAGAAAACTTAAAAAACTTTCGGCCAGAATCACCGATGGAATGGTCAGCGTCACATAAACCACCACCGGCCCCAGAACATTGGGCACAATATGGCGGCGAATAATGGTAAAGGGACGCACCCCGGCGGCCTCTGCCGCCTCGATAAACTCTTTGCGTTTCAGGGCAATTGTCTGGCCGCGCACAATCCGCGCCATGGTCAGCCATTCGACCGCCCCGATAGCAACAAAAATCAGTAAAATATTCAAAGCCGGCTTGCCGGTGGTAAAATCCTTGAACACCACCATCAAAATAATCACAAAAAAGATAAACGGCATGGCATAGAGCGTATCAACAATACGCATCATCATTTCATCGACCCGACCGCCGATATAACCCGCCGTGGCACCCCATAAAACCCCGATCAGCAAAGACACCATGGTGGCCACAACGCCCACCGCCAGCGATACCCGCAGGCCAAAAAGAAGGCGCACAAAGAGATCGCGCCCTTGCGAATCCGTGCCCATGATGAAAGCGTCTTTCAAGGTCGGTGCAATGCCCACCTTGTCCTTGAACACATGGTCATATTCATGCGGCCATACCCATGGCCCGGCAATCGCCAACAGCGTGATCAGGGCCAGCAATATCATCCCCGCCACCGCCGCTTTATTGCGCATAAGCCGGTTGCGCGCATCATCCCACAG
>JALWSB010000049.1 GCA_027080345.1 Robiginitomaculum sp.
CATCACCACCGAAGCGGCTGTTGCCGACGCCCCCAAGAAGGAAGCTGCCGGTGGCGGCATGCCTGACATGGGCGGCATGGGTGGTATGGGCGGCATGGGTGGCATGGGCGGCATGATGTAATGTGCACGCTCTGAACCCGATCGTTCAGACCAAATTTTAAGGGCGGTGCCAATGGTGCCGCCCTTTTTGTTTGCTGACGTTGATAAGGAAGTCCTCCCCCCACACGCGTCATTGCGGCTTCAGGATTATTTTGATTGTCATTACCCGGCTTGTCCGGGTAATCCAGATTGTGACTCACAAACCCCTTATCCCGGCCTTCGCCCCAAAGAAGAAGGGAAAACCCTTACCTGTTTCATCCGCGCATGGCGGTATTGCAGTAGGGCCGTAACTGCGGGTGGCAATAAAAGCCGGTCTGCATTGTTTGCGGCCTGTTCCTCTTGTATGTATAGGCTAACGGCCAGGGAGACCGTCATGGATATATTAGACGAAGCCGAACAGCATTGCGCGCGCGCCGGGGCGCGTCTGACGCCTTTGCGCAAGCGGGTTTTGGAAGTGCTGGTCGAGGCCGATGCCCCGGTCAAGGCCTATGATCTGATGGCGCGGCTTGATGACAGCGCCGCCAATGCCAAACCACCAACGGTTTACCGGGCGCTGGATTTTTTGATGCAGACGGGTCTGGTACACAAGGTCGAAGCCTTGAATGCTTTTGTCGCCTGCCCCAGCGCCGGCCACGGCGCGGCGGCAATTCTTTATGTGTGTGAAAAATGTGGCCGCATTACCGAAGTGCATGGCACACGGCCGGGACAGGATAAACGCCCCGCCGGGTTTGTCGTCAAACGCAGCGTGGTCGAGCATTATGGCCTGTGCGCGGGCTGCGCCGCGTGACGCGCGGCATCTTGTATTACGGGCCTTTGGGTTCCATATAGAAACGGCGCAAGACGGCATAAGAGGACAACATGCAAACCCGTAAACCCGTATTTGATGATCTGGCGGACATTATGACCAGCGCCGCCGGGGCGGCCATGGGCATCAAGGAAGAGCTTGGCGCGGTCGTGCGGGCGCAGGCCGACCGCATGGTGGCGGAAATGGATCTGGTCAGCCGCGAGGAATTTGATATTCTCAAAGCCGAACTGGCGCAGTTGCGCACAGAAATAGAGGCCGTAAAAGCGGCAAAAAAACCCGCCGCCAAGGCGCGCCGGACCCGCAAGAAATCTTAAAAATCATCCACAGCTAATTACATGCCCCAAAGGGGGTATGAACTGCCGCCGCCAAGGGGAGCGTGCTAGGATATCATTCGGGGCGATTCTCCCCCCGTAAATTTGAGGAGCGCCGCTTTGGACGCTGGTATTGACGAGTTTTCGATCGAAGCAGACCCGCTTGATCTTGTTGAACACATTCTCGCCGCCGAAGAAATTCTCTTCGAGCGCATTGGCGATCAGGAAATTCATTTTGCTGTGCCGGGCCAATGGTGCGAACATCCGGTGTGGTTCGCCTGGCGACCGGAACCGGAGGTGCTGCATCTGTGCCTTGGAGTGGATGCGCGGGTACACAGCCGCCACCGGGCGCGGGTTTGTGACCTTCTGGCGCGCATTAATGAGCGCCTCCCGGCCGGGCATTTCGATCTGGGCAGCGAAGACGGCACCGTTCTTTATCGCCATGCTTTATTGCTGCCAAACGGTATTATGCCGCCGCCGGCGCAATTGGCGGCGATGACCAATATGGCCCGCGAAGCGGCGGAAAAACTCCTGCCGGCCATCAATTTTGTCCTGTGGGCGGATAAATCCCCCGCCGAAGCGGTCGAAGCGGCAATGTTTGAAACCGCCGGAGAGGCCTGATGGTGTGCAAGCCCCGCCAGGCACTGGTTGGCGCCGGCCAGAAGGGCGCTGCCCATATGGCC
>JALWSB010000050.1 GCA_027080345.1 Robiginitomaculum sp.
TGCTTGAACTGGCCAAGGAAGGCAAGGCCGAGTTGCGCCAAAGCACTGCCTTTGCCCCGCTTTATGTACGGCCCCGGCGCAAAGCGGACCTGGCCCCATGAGTGAGAATGATGCGAAAGCAGAGGAAAATCCGACACTGGCGGCCATTGAAAAGGCCGTTAAAACTTTGGCAGAGCGGGTGCGGCGCACGGATGTAAAACCGGCGCCGGGGGATGGAGAATTGCCGGGCCTTTATGCGGTCAGCGCGCAAGACGCGGCGCATTTTCGCATGCTCGAAGCCTTGTTGTTTGCCGCCGCTGAACCGCTGGATATGGAAACCATTCGCGCGCGCATGCCAGGCAATGCCGATTGCAGCGCGCTGCTGGCGCGGCTGGAACAGGACTATGCGGAGCGCGGGGTTAATCTTGTGCGCATTGCCGGGGGCTATTGGCTGCAAACCGCGCCGGATCTGGCGCACATTCTGGTCGAAGAGCGCAGCGAGCCACGTAAACTTTCTCCCGCCGCGCTCGAAACACTGGCGATTATTGCGTATCATCAGCCGGTCACCCGCGCAGAAATCGAAGACGTGCGCGGGGTTGCGGTTTCCAAGGGCACGCTTGATCTTTTGATGGAAATGAAATGGGTGCGTTTGCGCGGGCGGCGGCGGACACCGGGGCGACCGGTTACCTATGGCACCACCAACGCCTTTTTGGAACATTTCTCGCTTGACCGGATTAACGATTTACCGGGCAAGGATGAGTTACAGGCCGCCGGATTACTCGATTCGCGCATCCCGCCGGGCTTTAGCGTGCCGGTGCCTGATGACGGTCTTGATCCGGGGGACTTGCCGCTTGAGGATGATGAGGGGACCGAAGGCGCGTTTCACACCGACTATCTTGGCGATGAGGATGAACAGTAAAAGCCCTCGCCAAACGGTGCGCGCCGGTTTATTCTCCTGATCACATAAACACCAGAAAAAGAGGCCAGTCATGGGTTCCGTGGGTCCATTGCAAATTATTGTTGTTGCCGTTGTGGCGCTGATCCTGTTTGGCGGTCGGGGTAAAATCTCGTCTGTCATGGGCGATCTGGCCAAGGGCATTAAAAGCTTTCGCAAGGGCCTGAAAGACGAGGACCCGGCGCTGATGGACAAGGGCGAAACCATTGACGGATCGGTGACGGACAAAAAAACCACCACCGACAAGAGCTGATATTCTCACGAAAACAGGGCGGAACCATCATGCTGCCGCAACTCGGCTTTAGTGAATTTCTTCTGATTGCCATTGTTGCTTTGGTGGTTGTGGGGCCGCGCGAATTGCCCGGCATGTTGCGCAAAATCGGCGGTCTGGTGGCCAAGGCCAAGGGCATGGCCAGCGATTTTCAAAGTGCCTTTGATGATATTGGCCGCGAGGCCGACCTTGAGGATTTGCGCAAAGAGATTGAAGAGTTGAAACAGGCAGGTCCGGTAAATGAGATTGCGGAAGATTTGCGGCGTACGGAGCGCGCATTACGTGATGACTGAGTTGGCCCGTTATGCGTGAAAAAGACACGGCTGCGCCGCCGCAAGACCCACCCGCCGCAGACGAGGCGGTGATGGAGAACAGCCGTGCGCCGCTGCTTGATCATCTTCTGGAATTGCGCACACGCCTTATCTGGGCGCTGATTGCCGTTGCGGTGGGCTTTGGCATTTGTTTTGCGTTTTCCTTGCCGCTTTATGATTTGCTATTGAAACCCTACACCACGGCGGCGACGCTGGTCAGTGCGCAAAAAGGCACCAGCATCACCCCTGAACTTATTTTTACCGGGCCGATGGAGTTTTTTTTCGTCAAGATAAAACTGGCCCTGTTTGGCGGTATTATTTTGGCGTTTCCAGTGATCGCCTGGCAGGTTTACCGCTTTGTGGCACCGGGGCTTTATCGCCATGAGCGCGGGGCGTTTTTACCCTTTATGCTGATCTCTCCGGCGCTTTTTACGCTGGGCGCCAGCTTTGTTTATTACGTCATGATGCCGATGGTTATGCGCTTTGCCCTGATGCAGGAGCAAATGGCCGAGGGCGGCCGCATTGGTATCCAGCTTTTGCCCCGGGTCAGCGAGTTTCTTAATCTGACCACCACGCTTATTCTGGCCTTTGGCTTTTCGTTTCAATTGCCTGTGGTTCTGACCTTGATGGGCATGGCCGGTCTGGTCAGCGCGGCGGCTTTGCGAAAGGGGCGTAAATTCGCCATTGTCGGCATATTGGCCTTTGCCGCGTTTTTTACGCCCCCCGATGTCATCAGCCAGATCATTCTGGGCGTGCCGGTCTTGCTGCTTTATGAAATATCCATCTTCAGTGTCGCTTTGGTCGAGCGCAAGCGCGAAAAAGAAGAGGCGGAAGAGAGCGCATAAGCCGGTGGACGAATGGTCAGGCAAAGGGTACACCCGCAAATCTGATTTCAAACGGACACCCACCCATGCATGACATAAAATCCATTCGCGAAAATCCTGAAGCGTTTGACGCTGGCATGAAGCGCCGGGGCCTTGGGCCGCAAGCGGCGGACCTGCTGGCGCTGGATGAAAAATTACGCACTGCCATTGCCGCCAAACAAGAGGCAGAAACTGAGCGCAATGCGGCTTCGAAAATGATTGGCGCGGCCAAGGCCAAGGGCGATGAAGATGAATTTCAGCGTTTGCGCGCAGATGTCGGCGCACTGAAAGAAAAGATTGAGCAGGCCGGGGCGGAAGAAACGTGCATTGGGGGGGAACTGAAAGATAAACTTCTTTCCTTGCCCAATCTCCTCGCCGATGATGTGCCGGTCGGCGCGGACGAAAACGCCAATCAGGAGCTGCGCACATGGGGCGATCCGCGCGCCTTTGATTTTGCGCCCAAAGACCATACGGAAATTGGCGAGACGCTTGGGCTTTTGGATTTTGAATCGGCCGCAAAAATATCCGGCGCGCGCTTTGCGTTCTTGAAAGGCGATTTGGCGCGGCTGGAGCGGGCGCTTGGGGCCTTTATGCTGGACGTGCAGACCGGGGAGCATGGCTTTATGGAGGTGTCCCCGCCTTTATTGGTGCGTGATAATGCCCTTTATGGTACCAACCAATTGCCCAAATTCGCTGAAGATCAATTCCGCACCACAACTGATCACTGGCTTATCCCCACCGCCGAGGTGCCGCTGACCAATCTTGTGCGCGAGGCGATTACTGACGAGGCGGAATTGCCGCTCCGCTTCTGTGCCTATACGCCGTGTTTTCGCTCCGAAGCCGGGTCGGCGGGCAAGGACACGCGCGGGCTTATCCGCATGCACCAGTTTATGAAGGTGGAAATGGTGGCGATTACCACACCGGAAGCCGCGCCAGGCGAGCATGAGCGTATGACGGGGTGCGCCGAAGATATTTTGAAGCGTCTGGATTTGCCTTATCGGGTGATGCTGCTGTGCAGCGGCGATACCGGTTTTGGGGCGCAAAAAACCCACGATCTTGAGGTCTGGTTGCCCAGTCAGGAGACCTATCGTGAAATTTCTTCCGTTTCGGTGTGCGGTGATTTTCAGGCCCGGCGCATGGATGCGCGGTGCCGCGCGGCGGGGGAGAAGAAAACCCGCTTTGTGCATACCTTGAATGGCTCTGGTATTGCCGTGGGCCGGGCGCTTTTGGCGGTGATGGAAAATTATCAGAACGCCGACGGCTCAATCACCATACCGGATGTTTTACGCCCCTATATGGGCGGGCAAGAGGTGATCATATCATGATCCCGAACAACCCGCGTATTTTATTATCCAATGATGACGGGTTTGATGCGCCCGGGCTTAAAGTGCTGGCGCGTATCGCGCGCACGTTAAGCGATGATGTGTGGATTTGCGCCCCGGCGCAGGAACAAAGCGCCGCCAGCCGGGCCTTGTCGATCCGCGAGCCTTTGCGGGTTTCAAAGCGTGGGCCAAAAAGTTTTGCCATTGGTGGCACGCCAACCGACAGCGTGATGATGGGTATTTTAAACCTGATCGAGGGCAAACGCCCTGACCTTGTGCTTTCGGGCGTCAATAAAGGGCAAAATCTGGCCGAACATATCACCCTGTCAGGAACGATTGCGGCGGCCATTCAGGGCATGGAGTTGGGGGTGCCGTCTGTCGCCTTGTCGCAAACCTATCCGTTTACGGAAAATTCGATCATTCATTGGGAAACCGCCGAACAGTTTGCGCCGCAGATCTTGCAATCCCTGTTCGCCGCCAAATGGCCCGCCGATGTGTTGATGAATATCAACTTTCCCGATTGTCCCCCCGACGAGGTGCGCGGCGTTGAGGCGACGCGCATGGGGCGGCGCGATCAGGACCAGCTTGAAGTGCATGAACGCACCGACCCTGGCGGGCGTTCTTATTATTGGCTGGGGTTTAATGGCCGCCTGTCTTCGCCGCCTGAAGGCACTGATTTGCAGGCGATTTATGCCAAGCGTATTTCGGTTACGCCTTTGCATCTGGATCTGACGCAACATGATGTGGTGCGCGATCTTGCGGGCCGTTTGGGGGCGTTGCAATATCAGGGTAAAGCCGCCGATGACCAGGGCTGAACCCGATAGCCGCACCATCTCCTTGATTATGGCGCTGCGCGCGGCGGGTATTGTCGATACGGGCGTTTTGGGGGCTATTGAACGCACGCCGCGCCATGTGTTTGTTGAGGCGGGGTTTCTGGACCGGGCCTATGAAAACCGGGCCTTGCCGATCTCGTGTGGCCAGACCATTTCACAGCCCTTTGTGGTGGCCAAAATGACCGAGGCCTTGTGTCTGACGCCGCGTTCAAAAGTGCTCGAAGTGGGGACCGGGTCGGGCTATCAAAGCGCCGTTTTATCACATCTTTGTCGCCGGGTTTACACCATTGAACGCTATCGCACCTTGCATGAGGTGGCCAAAAAACGCTTTGAGGCTTTGGGCCTGCGCAATATCACCACCCGGCTGGGCGATGGCTGTCTTGGGTGGCCGGAGCAAAATGGCTTTGACCGGATATTGCTGACGGCCGGGGCGCTGGAATGCCCGCCGGATGTGCTGGGCCAGTTACGCGATGGTGGGCTTTTGGTTCTGCCCATGGGGCCGCCGGAGCAGCAGTTTATCACCGTTATACGCCGCGACGGGGATGATTTTCACGCCCATCGCGGCGAACAGGTGCGCTTTGTGCCGCTGGTGGCCGGTATCGCCAAGGCGATATAAAAATGTTGCCTTTCGTCAAGAAGCCATTAACGCGTGCCCTTCTAAATTCCTTTCATGATTCGCATAGATAAAATTTTGCTGTGTAGCGCCTTGGCGATTGTGCTGGCCGCTTGTGGTACACCGCGTGGCCCGGCCCCGGTTGAATATCGCGGCGCGGGCGTGTCTACGTCAGCGCCCGCCGCGCCGACCAATGATCTGGTTCCCGATGCCGCGCCGCTGGAGCCGGTGGAAACGCAAGAATTACCGCCAGAGCCTTTGGCACCGCCAGAACCGGTTTCCCAACCGCAGGCGTTTGACGCGCAAAAGGCGGCATTGCAGGCGCAAAATGATGCTGCCACCGCGGCACCAACCGGTCAGGACATCATCTCGACACGCACCCGACCGGCGCAGATAAAAGTGCAAAAGGGCGATACGTTGTTTTCCCTTTCGGAAAAATACCAGATCGCCTTAAAGCCCTTGATCCGGGAAAATAACCTCAAAGAACCTTATGCTTTACGCGTTGGGCAGACGCTGGAACTCCCCCCGCCGCTGCATTACCGGGTGCGCAAGGGGGACACGCTATATTCTGTGTCGCGGCATTTCGCCATTGATTACCGCTCATTGGCCCTGATCAACGGTATTGATGAACCTTATGCCATCAACCCCGATGACATGCTGGTTCTGCCAGCGCTTGCCCACGCGCAAAGCGGTGGCTGGAAAGCCGCCAATCCGCGCCCAACGGCATCGTCTTCGCCGTCAAAGGGCGGCGCGGCCCCTGCCAAGGCACCAAACCGGCCAAAAGCACCCTCCAAAACCTCGACATTCGCCTGGCCGGTAAAGGGTAAAATCCTCTCCGGATTTGGTGCCAAGCCGGGGGGCACGCGCAATGACGGGATCAACATTGCCGCGGCGAACGGGACGCCGGTGCGTGCCGCCGGGGCCGGCACAGTGGTTTACGCCGGGGCTGAGTTGAAAAGTTTTGGCAATCTTATTCTTCTGCGCCACCCCAATGGCTGGGTCAGTGCCTATGCCCATAACCGGCGTTTGCTGGTCAAAGAGGGGGCCAATGTCAAGGCCGGGGACACGATTGCCGAGGTTGGCTCTACCGGCTCGGTTGATGTGCCACAATTGCATTTTGAAACCCGGCGGGGGCGTCAGCCGGTCGACCCGCGTAAATATTTACCGGCCTTGTAGGCCAAAAGCGCAAAATCAGGTGTTGAAGAGCGCTTTGCGTGATTGCATTTTGCGCCGCCGCTCCTATATTCCGCATGAATTCATGTGCGGATTGAGTGCCTTTGTCCGCTGATCACCCAGAATAGGAATTATCATGACCGTACAGCCAATGATTGCCACTTTTGCGCAAGCGGCCGGGGCAAGTCCAAGTCCGGTGCCGACCATTTTAATGATGGTGGCGTTGTTTGCCATTTTTTACTTTCTTCTGATCAGACCCCAGCAAAAGCGGATGAAGGAACACAAGGAAATGGTGGCGGCGGTCAAGCGCGGCGATACGGTGGTGACCGCAGGTGGCTTGATTGGCAAGGTTGCCAAGGTGAGCGAGGACGAGGTGCAGATTGATCTGGCCGAAGGCGTGCGGGTGCGCGCTATCCCGGCGACGCTGCAAGATGTGCGCGCCAAGCCTCTGCCCAAAGCGGCCAACACAAGTAAAAAGAGCGCCAAGAAATAATCATGTTACGGTTTTCCCCGCTCAAACAAATTTTTGTCTGGCTGGTCGTTGTGATCGGCCTTTTGTTCGCTTTGCCCAATGTATTGCCGCAGAGCATTCGCGGCGGCGGCGGTGTTGTTGGTAAATTGCCCGGGTTTTTGCCCAGCAAGACGGTTAATCTGGGGCTTGATTTGCAAGGGGGCTCGCATTTGCTTTTTGAAGTGGATGTGGATTCGGTCAAGCAAACCAAGCTGGAAACGGCGGCAGACGATGCGCGCCAGTTTTTGCGCAGTGAAAAGCCGATAATTCCAGCGACACACTTTAAGATAGAAGGCAATACGGTTTCCTTTCGTCTGGCCCGGCCGGCGCAAATGGAGTTGGCGCTAAAGCGCATCAAACCAATCAGCGCGGTTAGTCAGGCCGCTTTATTGTCGGGCAAGGGCAAGGCCCCGTTTGTGGTTCAAAGCGATCCGCAAACCGGTGTTATCTCCCTGACCCTGACCGATGCCGCCTTACAGAACGAAGCCAAGGACGCTGTGGCGCGCTCGATCGAGGTTATCCGCCAGCGGATTGACGAATTGGGCACGCGCGAACCAACTATTCAGCGCCAGGGCGATGACCGGATTATTGTTCAGGTGCCGGGTGAAAATGACCCGGAACGGATCAAGGCGCTGATTGGCCAAACCGCCAAAATGAGCTTTCACCTTCTGGATACATCGGTCACGGTCAGCGAGGCGCAAAATGGCCGTGTGCCACCGGGGGCCAAGCTGGTTGAAGGGGCCAACCCGTCCGAACCTTATCTTCTTATTCGTCGCCGCGCGCTGGTCGATGGCGAGGATCTGGTTGATTCCAAGCAAACCTTTAACCAAAGCGGTCAACCGGCCGTATCGTTTCGCTTTAACAGCAAGGGCGCTCTGAAA
>JALWSB010000051.1 GCA_027080345.1 Robiginitomaculum sp.
GCGGCACGCATTTAGCAATTCTTTCAAGGGGTAAGCCTTGTTGATCGGCACCAGTTCATTGCGCAGCTCGTCATTTACCGCGTGCAGGGAAATGGCCAGCATGGCCTGGGTCGTCTCGCCCAGATCGTGCATTTTTGGCACCACGCCCGAGGTGGAAACCGTGATGCGGCGACGCGAAATGGCAATGCCCTCGCCGTCGCTCAAAATCGCCATGGCCGCGGCCACATTGCCCAGATTATAAAGCGGCTCACCCATGCCCATAAAGACGATGTTGGTAATGGCCCGGCTTTCCTGATCCTTGGGCGCTTTTGGCCAGTCATCCAGATCATCACGGGCGATCATGATCTGGGTAACGATCTCGGCGGCGGTCAGGTTTCGCACCAAAGCCTGCGTTCCGGTATGGCAGAAGGTACAGTTCAGCGTGCAGCCAACCTGCGAAGAAATACACAAAGCACCTGAGCGCCCGACCCCCGGAATATACACCGCCTCGACCTCGATACCCGGGCCAAGTTTAATCAGATATTTGCGCGTACCATCCTTGGAGACCTGCCGTTCGCTAAGTGCCGGACGGTCCAGGGTATGGCTCTTGGCCAGCGCGGCCCGCAATGGCTTGGCAATGTCGGTCATCGCCTCAAAATCGGTAACGCCGGAATAATAAATCCAGCGCCATAGCTGGTTTACACGCATGCGTACCTGTTTTTCCGGCACGCCCGCCGCCAGCACCGCTTCGCGCAGGGCATCGCGGTCCATGCCCGCCAGCGAGGGTTTTACAATCGTTTCAGTCATGGGCGCCTTATAACGCTATTTACACAGCGCGTCAGCTTTTTGCAGTGCGGCGGTAATGCCCGAAAGTGAAAATTCATAGGTGGTGGCGGTGCCGCGTTTGGATCGTGCCTCGACCCGCAAAAGCGAGCCTTTTTTCATGGCATTGATCAATTTTCGCTCGTCGCTGGTTTCCTCGACAAAGGCTTCATTGCCATCGGTATACATGGTGATCCGCGTTGAGCCGACCCGTGCTTTTGGCGGCGGGGTGGCCTTTAATGTATAGCCGGTCATCAGGCTGGGCTGGTGTTTGGCATTACTGGATTTCCAGGAACTTACGAAAAAAATCACATCCCCATGATTCACATTCTTGGGGGCCTTGTCCTGGGCAAAACTGCGCACATAGCACAGAGTATCACTGCCACTTTTTATGGTAAAAACCGCCCAGTCCTTGTAGGTCTGGTGCAGTTTTGGACTGTTGGCTGCCTGGGCACCGGTGGCGCCGGATACAACCAATAACAGGGGTATTACAAAAGAAAATAACGGGCGCATAATCCATCCTTCAAGCGCTCTATAAAAGCCTATTCCGGCTTAACCCAGCCTTAACGAAACACCATAATGGTGATATTTCCTGCCCCATCACAGGCCGCCCGGCGCATGCCGTGGGAAATGAACGGCATGGCGATGCGCCCCGCCGAATCCACCGCAATCAGGCCACCATCGCCGCCCTGGCGTTCCATGTCGGCCAGCGCCCCGGCAGCAGCCGCATCCACGCTCATGCCAGCATATTTCATGCGGGCCGATACATCGGCGGCGGCGGCCGCGCGGATAAAATATTCGCCCTGTCCGGTACACGAAATGGCCACACGTTCGTCCGCCCAGGTGCCTGCACCGATCAGCGGCGTATCGCCCACCCGGCCTGGCATTTTGTTTAACACCCCGCCAGTAGACGTGCCGGCGCACAAGGCCCCGGTGCGGTCCAGCGCCACACACCCCACGGTGCCATGGCTGAGCGCATCGGTAGAGGCCTGCGAGCGAACTGCCGGCGTATAATAGGATTGCGGATTGTCTACTGCCTCCAGGCCGG
>JALWSB010000052.1 GCA_027080345.1 Robiginitomaculum sp.
ATCCAGAATGCCTACAACCTTCTCAATCGCAGTTTTGAAACCGGGCTGGCGGAAATATCCTTGCGCGAAAATGTCGGATTGCTGGCGTATTCGCCTTTGGGTCAGGGGGTGCTGACCGGCAAATATCTTGATGGGGCCAAACCAAAAGGCGCACGCGGGACACTGTTTGGCCGTCTTGAACGTTATCAGGGGCCGGGCGCACAAAGCGCGATCAAGGCCGCCATCGCTTGCGCCCATGATCACGGATTAACCCCGGTCGAACTGGCCTTGAAATTTTGCGACAGTCGCCCTTTTGTCACCTCGACCATTATTGGCGCGACCAGCATGGAACAGCTAAAGGCTGACATAGATGCCTTTGATACGCCCTGGAATGATGAACTGGAAAAAGCAGTGAACGACTTGCACGCCGCCCACCGCTCGCCCTGTCCTTGAACCACCGTTTTTCTCGCGATAGAGTCGGTAGTATAGACTATTCCACACTTGTTTCAGGTTAAACTCATGCGCTTGTTTGCCGGTCTGGCCATTCCTGATGCTGTTGCTGATGTCTTGCGCCCCCTGCAAAGCGGCGTGCGCGGCGCACATTGGCGACCGCGGGAAAATTTCCATATCACCCTGGCGTTTTTTGATGAGGTGGCTCGGCAAAACGCGCTTGATCTGAATGCTGCTCTGGCGCAAATCAATGCCCCACCTTTGCAATTGTGCCTGACCGGGGGTGGTTTTTTTGGCAAGAACAAACCCCGCGCCCTGTGGGTTGGCGTCAGCGGCCAGACCGATGCAGATACAAAAGCTCTGAACAGGCTGGCGGCGCAGTGCAAACAGGCGGCGCGCGCGTCCGGGCTGGCCATTTCCGACCCCCCCTACCGACCGCATATCACCATGGCCTATTGCCGAGGCACAACATCGGACGAGGCGGCATATTATCTTACCCGTCTTGGCACCCTGCCAGCGCCCTCATTTACGCTAAACGCCTTTACGCTGTATTCCAGTCATTTGGGTAATGGCCCCTCACATTATGAAGTCGAGGCCATTTATCCTCTGCAAAAAGAAGCGATTGATGGCACTGGCCCGACAAGCTGAATACCCATTCATTTCGCGTTCAGGTCGGGTTTGCCATGCTTTTCCTTGCGTGCGTCCTTGGGCGCGCTGATATACCAAACGCGCACCACCAACTGCACGGTGCGGGGTCGGCGCGCCTGTTTTTTTTACGCACTTGCGACAATTGCACGCACATCCCTCATAAAAGCGCCCAGCCCCTTGTGCGGCAAAAAAGCAACACTATCTGTAAGAAGAACGAAATGCTGTCTGCGCCATTCGGGCGGCGGCATTTTCCATCTCGCTGATATGACAGGGGATCCAAATGGACATAGAAAAATTTTCAGACCGCGCCAAGGGCATGATCCAAAGCGCACAAACACAGGCTCTGGCCGCAGGCCATCAACAATTTACGCCAGAGCATTTACTCAAAAGCCTGCTTGATGATGGCGAATGTTTGGTGGCCAATCTTATGCGCGCCGCCGGGGCGCATCCCGATCAGGCATTGAATGCCGTTAACGAAGAACTGGACAAACTGCCCAAGGTTGAGGGCGGTGAAGGGCGCATCTATATGGCCAGCGAAACCGCCAAGGTTTTGCAAACGGCGCAAGATGTGGCGCAAAAAGCCGGGGACAGTTTTGTCACCGTCGAGCGCATCTTGCTGGCCTTAACTCTGACCAAAGAAGCAAAAGCGGCAAAAATACTCAAAGACGCGGGCCTTAATGCGCAAAAACTCAACAGCGCCATTAACGAAATACGCAAGGGCCGCACCGCCGACAGCGCGTCAGCAGAAGACTCTTACGACGCCTTGAAAAAATATACCCGCGACCTGACCGAAGTGGCGCGCGAAGGCAAGCTGGACCCGATTATCGGCCGCGATGAAGAAATTCGCCGGACCATTCAGGTGTTGTCCCGGCGTACCAAAAACAATCCGGTACTGATCGGCGAGCCCGGCGTTGGCAAAACCGCCATTGCCGAGGGCTTGGCCATGCGTATTGTCAATGGCGATGTGCCTGAAGGCTTGAAAAACAAAAAACTCCTCTCTTTGGACATGGGCGCGTTGATTGCCGGGGCAAAGTATCGCGGCGAGTTTGAAGAGCGCCTGAAAGCGGTGATCAACGAAGTGCAGGCTGCCGAAGGCAGCATTATTTTGTTTATCGACGAAATGCATACGCTGGTCGGGGCCGGGAAAGGCGATGGGGCGATGGATGCGTCCAACCTTTTGAAACCGGCTTTGGCACGCGGCGAACTGCATGCCATTGGTGCCACCACTTTGGACGAGTACCGCAAGCATGTGGAAAAAGACGCGGCGCTGGCGCGCCGGTTTCAACCGGTTATGGTCAATGAACCCAGCCAGGAAGATACTATTTCCATCCTGCGCGGCTTGAAAGAAAAGTATGAGGTGCACCATGGCGTACGCATTGCCGACAGCGCCATTATTTCTGCTGTGACCTTGTCGACACGCTATATTACCGACCGGTTTCTACCCGATAAAGCCATTGATTTGATGGACGAGGCGGCGTCGCGCCTGCGCATGCAGATCGATTCAAAGCCCGAAGCGCTGGACGAAATTGACCGGCGCTTGATGCAGGCACGCATTGAAGCCGAAGCCTTGCGTAAAGAATCTGATGAGGCCTCGAAAGAGCGGCTTGAAAAGCTGGAAAAAGAAATTGCCGAGCTGGAAAGCCAGTCGGCGGAGCTGACCGGGGCTTGGCGGGCGGAAAAAGAGCGCCTTGCCGATGCCACAAAAGCCACCGAAGCGCTGGACATTTTGCGCAATGAGCTTCTTGAAGCGGAAAGAAACGGCGATTGGGCGCGCGCTTCGGAAATAAAATACGGGCGCATTCCGCAACTGCAAGAGGCCTTGGAAAAAGAAAAGGAAAAGGCCAGCGAAGAGAGCAGTATGGAGGTCGTCGATGCACAGCAGGTGGCGGCCATTGTCTCACGCTGGACCGGCATTCCGGTTGAAAAAATGCTTGAAGGCGAACGTGAAAAACTGCTGCATATGGAAGAGCAATTGCGCCAGCGCGTGGTTGGCCAGGACGAAGCCTTGCGTTCAGTTTCCGATGCAGTGCGCCGTGCCCGCGCCGGCCTTTCTGACCCCTCAAAGCCGATTGGCTCGTTTATGTTCCTTGGGCCGACCGGGGTTGGTAAAACCGAGTTGACCAAGGCGCTGGCGGATTTTCTTTTTGATGACGAACACGCCATTACCCGGCTTGATATGTCTGAATATATGGAAAAGCATTCGGTTTCACGCATGATCGGTGCGCCGCCGGGCTATGTCGGCTATGAAGAGGGTGGGGCGCTGACCGAAGCGGTGCGCCGCAAGCCCTATCAGGTGATTTTGCTCGACGAGATTGAAAAAGCCCACCCGGATGTGTTTAACGTCCTTTTACAGGTGCTCGACGATGGCCGTCTGACCGATGGGCAGGGGCGCACGGTCGATTTTCGCAACGCCCTGATCATTATGACGTCCAATCTGGGGGCCGAACATCTGGCCGCCGCGTCTGAAGAATCAGCGAAAGAAAGCGAGGCGGCGGTCATGAATGCGGTCAAAGCGCATTTTCGCCCCGAATTCATCAATCGTGTGGACGAGATTATCCTGTTCCATCGCCTGAAACCAGAGCATATGGCCCGTATTGTCGATATCCAGATGCAGCGCCTTTTGGCCCTTCTGGCCGATCGGCACATCAGTGTTGAATTGGATAAAAAGGCCAAAACATGGATTGGTAATAAGGGGTATGACCCGGTTTACGGGGCGCGGCCATTAAAACGCGTCATCCAAAAAGAGCTGCAGGATCCTTTGGCTAAAATGATCCTCGACGGCACCGTGCGCGATGGTGACACGGTCAAGGTCAGCGTCAAGGACGGGGCCTTGCTCTTTAACGGCAAGCCGGTGGAAGAAGCAGCTTAAAGCTCTTTTTTCAACAACCGTTCCGGCCTCCGCGCCGGATGCAGGGCTTCGGCGGTCCCGCGCTCCAGAGGCGCGGGCTCGCCAAGCGCCTGTGCCGCTATGGCCTCACCCAGTAGCGGTGCCAGCGTAAAACCCCGGCTGCCCAGACCGCCAAGGATGAAAAGCCCCGGCAAAAGCGCAGCATCGCCCCCCGGAAGATCGGTGCGGCCATCTTTCAGGTCGGCAAAAAGGCGGGCGTAAATACGCCCATCAACAAGCGGTCCGGCGTAAGGCTGTTGGTCCGGTGTGGCGGCGCGCACCCCGGCGCGGCCCTGGACACTGAGCGGGTCAAGACGGCGCGCAAGACCGGGCGCAAACCCTCTCAGTGTTGCCAGATTATAATCGTGATCGCCCGCGCGCACATCCTCTTCGCCCGCCAGCCCGGCCACCGGGTCATGGGTGGCGCCGGTAAGCACCTGCCCATCCGGTAAAGGTAAAACATAACCGCGCTGTAAAATGGCCGGTCCTTTATAAGGCGGCGCGCTTTGATAAAGGCTGACCTGGCCACGCAACAGTCGAAAGTGAGGATCGTCCAGCCCCGCCAACGTCGGCACCGGCGCGGCACCGCCCGCCAACACCATAAGCGGCGCAGCACATAATACTTCGCCGTTTTGCCCGTGGGCGCGCCACTGGCCATCTTCTTGTGTCAAATGCGTGCATTTTTGCCGCTGTTTTTGCGCCCCGTCCATCAATGCCGTAATCGCCGCTTTGGGACGCACCTGCCCGGCTTTTGGTAAAAACAAGGCTCCGGACGCGTCTTTTTCGAGAAACGCCATTTGTTCTTTTTTCGCCAGACATAAATCATCTGGCGGCAAGGCGCCTGCAGCATGCAGAGCCAGAAACTTTTCCCACTCTTTTGGCGTTTGCGCCAACCATAAAAGACCACTTTGCGTAAATACACCGGCGCCCAGTGTGCGATAAAGCTGCACCGCATGGGCAAAGGCGGTGCGGTGAAAGCGCGGCGGCGGCGCGTCTTCCCTGTCAAGCCGGGGGGCCACCAAGGCGGCTGCATTGCCACTGGCATGGGTCGCCGGGCCATCTGCATCGATCACGGTGACAGCAAGCCCCCGGCGCAAAAAGGCATAGGCCAGGCTGGCCCCGGCAATGCCGCCGCCGATAATTATAACACTTTTTGCTGTGGGCAGACCTGGCGAGGCGGGGCGGGTTTCGCGCCGCAAGGCGGGCCTTGGCGCGCCGCTATAGACTGCCTCCAGCCGTTCGCGTTTGCGCCCAAAGCCGGGCGCTTTGCGGACCGTAAAACCCGCGCTGGCCAGTCCCCGGCGGACAAATCCGGCGACGCTGAAGCTGGCCGCTTTGGCATTTGGCGCGCTTAATCTGGCAAGATGGGAAAACACGTCATCCGACCACATAGCGCCATTGCGCGCCGGGGCAAACCCATCGAGAAACCAGGCATGAACTGAGGCCTCCATTTGCGCCAAAGCCAGCTCTACATCCATAAAATAAAGCGTCAGCACCACCCCGTCCGCATCAAAAATACGACGATGCACACCTTTAATGGCCGGCGGCCAGGCGGCGCGCAATTGCTTTGCCAGGGGCGCAAGATCGTTAAACGGCTGGTGCGCGCGCGCCAACGCGCCTTCGTTCATCGGCGCATTTTCAATAGAGATAAAATGCAGACGGGTGCCCGGGCGGCGCTGGCGACGCCATAACTCCCAGGTGGAAAGAAAGTTCAGCCCTGTGCCGAACCCCAGCTCGCCAACTACGAAACAATCGTGATCAGCAAAGGCTTCTGGCAGACCGCACCCATGCAAAAAAACCGCGCGGGTTTCGGCCAGTCCGTCCATATCGGAAAAATAGCCATCATCGTGCTCAAGATTATGCGGCGCGCCAGACGCATCCCATTTCAATCGGGGGCGTTTCAGGCCTAAAAAGGGCGTGGTCATCGATCCGGTGATCAAACCGCCTCAATAGAGGACAGGGCATCTTCAAGCTCGGCAAAGCTGGGCTGGGCCGGAGAGGGCACAAGTCCGCGCCCGATTTCGATAGATATCTGCGCGGCATTACCATGCAAATGCGCCACCAAAACGGCCTGTATGATCTTGTAAAACGAGCCTTCTTCATCGACCACCTGTTGCAGACGGGACGAAAACGGCCCGACCAGGCCATAGGCCAGAAACACGCCCAAAAACGTCCCCACCAGTGCGGCCCCGATAGAACGCCCGAGGAATTCCGGCGGCTCGGTAATCGCCCCCATGGTTTTCACAATACCCAGAACCGCCGCCACAATGCCCAATGCCGGCAGCCCATCGGCCATGCTTTGCAAAGCGTGCGCGGCTTCACCGGCCTCATGATGGTGTTTTTCAAGTTGGGCTTCCATGGCATCTTCAACCTGGTGCGGGTCTTCCAGATTCATTGTCATCATGCGCAAGGTGTCACAAATAAAGGCGGTGGCAAAATGGTCTTTCAAAATTTTGGGGTATTGGCTGAAAATTGAACTTTCACCAGGGTTCTCAATATGTGTTTCCAGCGCAATGACACCCTTCATTTTCATGGTTTTGGTCAGGGTGAATAACAGCGCCAACAAATCGGCATAATCTTTTTTCTTCCATTTCGGCCCCGCCATCAATTTACCAATACCGGTCAATGTGCCAAGCGCCGTTTTGCCCGAATTACCAACCATCATGGCCCCGACGGCCCCGCCCATAATCATCATAAATTCAAACGGGGCGGCGTGCAGTATGGGCTCCAGCTCCCCCTCTTCGAGAATATAGCCACCAAAAATCATCCCAAAGATGACCACAATACCAATGATCTGGAACATAATATCTTCCCGCCAAGCGCCTGTTTTGCCGTTTGTGGCCAATCCGGGTGTGCCGAATTGAAACGATTATGGTGTGGAATGCTTAATGCACTCTTGCCACTGCATGTAATTTTTCGTTTCATTGCGGGACGGGCAAGAGAATGCTAATATTCCCTTGCCCGTGGGGACAGCCGGAATGCAAAAGCGAGGGACACGTACGTTTTTGACGTCATTCGGACCAGGAGTTTGAGTAATGGGGATTTTCAAAGTGGCGCTTATTGCCGCCATGATCAGTTTGCCGGCAAGTGGCTTTGCCAAAGATGAGTGCCAAAAGCCCGATATGCCAGACCTGCCGCAAAACGGCGCGGCGCTAAGCGCTGACGAACTTGGCAATGCGGCCAAAAAAGTCACAGACTTTTCCCACGCAACACGCGCCTACCGGGCGTGCTTGCGGGCTATTTATATGAAGCCCCAGGGTCATAGCCGCGCTGAGGTCAAGGCGGCGATCAAGAAAAACAATGCCGTCGCCCCGCAAAGCCAGAGTGTTTGGGATGCCTATCAAAAGCTCTCCGATGACTGGAAAAAAGCGCATGATTTGGCGGCGCGCCAGAATTCAAACTGACCACACGCCAAAGTCAAAACAAAACCTGCCCACTAGAGATCAGAGGTAAAATGATGTTTGTTACCCGTAAATTTTTCCTTGGCATTGGCTTTTCCCTGATTGCCATGCCTCTTGCGGCTGGCACAATTAGCGATGGCTACCGCCCGCAAAATGACGCCCAGCGTAATTACAA
>JALWSB010000053.1 GCA_027080345.1 Robiginitomaculum sp.
GGGACGAAGAGGCTGAGGAGGACGAAACACCCGCCCCTGTAAAGCCAAAAGCCAAAACCAAAAAACCAGCGCGCAAAAAACGCGCACCTAAAAAACCGACAAAAACCAAACCGGCAGAGACAGACGAGAACGCGGACGATGTTCTGGTGATTAAAACACCCAATCCGCCCAGCCCCGATCTGGACGTCGCCGGTTTTCCACCGCAACCGGACGACCCGGGGCCGCTTGACGATAATATGGACGATGAAGACGCCGCCAGTGTACAAACCCGCAAGCGCAAGGTGCATTAAGCCGGTTCAGGCGAAAGCCGCGCTAAACCACACCAAAAGATTTCATGGTCGCGGCCATGGCCAGGCTCATTTCCTCCATTGTGCGTGGCTCGATGCCCAGCACGGTTTTAAGCCGGGTATTGTCGATGTCTGTGCGCTTGTCCAATTCAGAAACGAGAAGCCGCACCGCCGGGTCAAACAGTGCCATAAGGCGCAGGGCAAAGTTCGGCAGGCGGCCCTTGGGGGCCTTATAGCCGTGCGCCCGTAAAACCAGCGCAATGTCCTGCATCCAGGCAAAATCGCTAATGCAGCAAAAGCGTTTGCCCCCGGCCTCTGGCCGGATCATCGCCTCGACATGGGCATCGGCAACATCGCGCACATCAATAACCGAAAACCCCACATGCGGACTGGCCGGCACCTGGCCGGCGATCAGCTTGTAAATCAGCTCTCCCGATGTTGAATAGGTTTTATCCAGAAGCGGCCCCAGAACCGCGCCCGGATTGATCACGGCAAGGTCCATATCCCCCGCCGCATCACTGTCTATAAAATCCCAGGCGGCACGCTCGGCAATGGTTTTGCTTTTTATGTACGCGCTTTTTGCCTTCTCGACATTCGTCCAATTGCTTTCATCAAACGGGACGCCCGGCGCATGGTCGGGTTGGCCGTAAGACACCGCCGCGATGGACGAGGTTAACACCGTGCGCTTGACCCCGGCTTTGGCGGCCGCATTCAAGGCCCGCAACACCCCGTCCCGCGCCGGAATAATCAGCTCGTCTTCATGTTTTGGCCGATAGGCCGGAAAGGGCGAGGCAACATGTAAAACATACGTGCAGCCGTTGGCCGCCGCGTCCCAACCCTCATCAGACATCAGATCAAGCGTGACAAATTCGAGCCTTCCAACATCGGCCTGCGGCGCAATGGCGCTTTTGACCTCATCGGCGCGGTTTAAGCTGCGCAGCGAACCGCGCACCCGATAGCCGTCATTAAGAAGCCGGACAATACAATGTTTGGCGATAAATCCTGATGCCCCGGTGACAAGAACCTGTTCGTCCGTTTTCATTTCACACCCCCCTTTATATGACATTATGACAAATTTACTATATTTTGTTATTTTGACAAATCCATGAGCAAGTGTCAAATCTTGTTTCAGAGAAGAGTAAAGGTCAGCCGTGACGCAGCAAACAGATAAACGTGAAAAAGTGCTTGATGCGGCGCTGGCGTGTTTTGCGCGCTATGGCTTTCGCCGCACCGCCATGCGCGATATTGCGCAACAGGCGGGCATGTCCCGTCCGGCGCTTTATCTTTTGTTCAAAAACAAAACCGATATTTATCAGGCGCTGGTCGCTTTGGTGTTTGAGCGCACATTAAGCGCAGCGCAAGAGGCGCTGGATGGCGACGGGCCGCTGGCGGCCCGTATCGGTGCCGCCCTGCAGGCCAATGAGGGGGCGCTTTATGCGCTGATTTACGGCAGTCCGCACGGGCCGGAGCTTTTGGATATTCATCTTGATGCCACAGATATAAAACGCGCCGCCGCCGCCCGCGCGCGCACCATGATGGCCGGGGCGCTGATCCGTGCCGAGGCGGAAGGAGAGATAAACTTGCGCGCCGACGGGCCCAATGCCGAACAGGTGGCAGATATGATCCTCGCCGCCGCGCACGGGCTGAAATCCCTCGATCTTGATGTCGCCGCCTATAAAACCCGACTGGCTGATCTGGCACAGATTATGGTGTCGGGTTTAAGCGTCTCTTGTTAAAATAACCTTGGTAAACGGGGCCGTCAGGGGCTCTATGGCCTCTTCCCACTGGACAATGGTGGAAGTTACCGGACCCGGGTCAAACACCCCATCTCGAATAAGCTGCAATGGCTCATTAATCAGGCTATGCGTATGCACCCACCCGGTATGAAAACTCATGGATTTTCGATACATTTCATAAACAGGAAATGGAATAGTCTGGCGCGGATAACCGATTCCGGCCGTGGAGATACACACACCGGCGCGGGCGGTCAGGTAAACCAGTTCCGTCAAGGCCTCTGGATTGCCGCCTGCATCCACCGTAATGTCAAATCCACCCTCAAGGCGCCAGGGCTTTGGCTTTAAAGACCGCAATGTCTCTACGTTCAAATCCATCGGCTCTGCGCCCATTTCGGCAGCGCGCGCCAGCCTGTCCTGATCATAATCCGCATAAAGCACCTGCCCGGCACCGAGCGCCACAGCCCAGCCGGCGGCATAAAGGCCGATGCTGCCTGGCGGGGCAAACCCGGCAATAAGCACGCTGCCACCCGGGCGCTCTTTAAGATGCGGCCCGACGGCCCGCCAACCATCTGTTATGTTGTCGGCCAAGCCGGCCAGCAAAAGGGGATCGACCCCTTTGGGCATTTTGGTGAGCATAAAGTCTGCCCAGGGCACAACAACCGCATCAGAAAAAAAGCCACCCCAAATATGCGAATTAACGCCCCAGCCAAAAGAGTCTTCGGGTGGAACGCTGGCGCACTGCGCCGTATGTCCGCGCCCGCACGGCGTGCACGACCCACAAGCAATTTTCCACGGCATGATCACCCGATCACCAATTTTATGCCGCGTGACTTTGTCTCCAACATTGATAATCACACCCTCGCCCTCATGACCAAGGGGTTTTGGCCCCTTTATCGGCGCGAACCCGGCAATGGCAAAGCCATCAAAATCACATGTAGTGGCGGTGAGGGGGCGAACAATAACCGCCTGGTCATCGGGCAGGCTGGGCATTGGGACATCATGCCATTCGAGATTATATTTCCCGATAAAATTAAGCTGTTGCATAGAATTCATCCATTATGTATGACGATCATCATAATCATATATATAGACGGGCAATCAGACAAGAGATAAATAAAAAGACGTTTGGAGACATACCCGTGGAAAAAACTGATCACAGGCTGGCGCTCATTCATACGGCGGCGAATTTATTTCAAAAACAAGGCTATAGCGCGACAGGCGTCAACCAAATTATTCGTGAAAGCAAAACGCCGCGCGGCTCGTTTTATTATTATTTTCCAAATGGCAAAGAACAGCTTGCCAATGAGGCCATCCGGTTTACTGGCGAAGCTGTTGCCAAACTCCTTGATCTCGCCTTTTGTGAGGCCCCTACTTTTTCTCAAGGCGTTGAAAGTATCACAAAAAACATCGCCGACCAGTTTGTCGCCTCACACTATACAATGGGGTGTCCAATAGCCTCCATTCATCTGGAAAAAACGCCCAAAAGTAAAATAATAAGCCAAGCCAGCATGCACGTTTTTTCGCTCTGGGTTGACGTTATTGAAAAACACGCCCGGCGGCTGGGGTGCGCGGATCAATCCGCCACCCTCGCACAGGCAATCATTTTAAGCATTGAAGGGGCCTGGATTTTGGCGCGTGCAGAACAAAACCCGCGCGCATTTGCCGTATGCGCCGACATGGTCAAGGCGCTTGTTCCTTACCCGGATTGACAAATCCAACCAGATGCCAGCCGCCCGACTGCGCAAGGGCAATTGCTTTCGCCCCGCGCCTGTCCTATAAGGCGCGCACGACATCGCTAAGATGCTGGATGGCATGCAGGCGGACTTCCTTCAGGAGGGCCGCTTTTTTTTGCTTCACGCGCTTTTGATGTCAGATAACGATGAAGAGTGTCAATATGCGCGCCAAAACCGCGATTGAAATAAACATACTGGACATGGCCGACCCGCTTGCCACACAAATGGACCTAGCCATTGTGCGCGTGCGCCTGTTTGGCCGCGAAGGCCGCAAGGTGTTGCAAATCATGGCCGAAAGGCCCGCCGACGGGCAGATCAGTATCGATCAGTGCGCCGCCTTGAGCCGCGCCCTTTCTGCCGCCATTGATGTTGCCGACCCGGTAGGCACGGCGTTTGAGCTGGAAGTGTCTTCTCCAGGCATGGATCGGCCCTTGACCCGGTGGGACGATTTTATCCGCTGGGACGGCTTTTTGGCCAAGGTCGAGCTGGACCGTCTGGTCGAAGGGCGGCGGCGCTTTAAAGGCACGCTGCGCGGGGTCGAAGATGATAATATTGTTATCGACCTAGAGGGCGAAACCGATAGCGCCCGCATTCCCTTTGCCTGGCTCAGCGATGCGCATCTGGAAATAGACGATCATTTATTAAAACACGGCGCGGCCAAAAGCGGCGCGTCAAAACAAGGAGAAATTCAATGAGTATGAGCGGCGTCAGCGCCAACCGGCTGGAATTACTGCAAATCGCCAAAGCGGTAGCAGCAGAAAAGTCGATTGATGAACATATCGTCCTTGAAGCCATTGAAGAGGCTATCACCAGAGCCGCCGCATCGCGCTATGGCAGTGAGTTGGATTTACGCACCCGGATTGATCCGGTCACCGGCAACACCACTTTGAGCCGCTGCATCACCGTGGTTGAAGAGGTGGAAAACAGCGCCACGGAAATGTCTTTGCAAGAGGCACAGAAGATCGACAAGGAAGCCGATATCGGCCACGTCTTTGAAGAGGAGTTGCCGCCGGTTGAATTTGGCCGGGTGGCCTCGCAGGCCGCCAAACAGGTGATCATGCAAAAAGTGCGTGACGCGGAGCGGGCCAGACAGTTCGAAGAATACAAAGGCCGGGTTGGCGAGATCGTCAACGGCATCGTCAAACGGGTTGAATACGGCAATGCGGTGATTGATCTGGGCCGCGCCGATGCGGTTATCCGGCGTAATGACGGCATTCCGCGCGAAAACCTGCAACAGGGGGATCGTACCCGCGCCTATGTTTATGACGTGCGCGAAGAACAGCGCGGACCGCAGATTTTCCTGTCGCGCGCCCATCCCAAATTCATGGCTGCTCTGTTTGCCCAGGAAGTGCCTGAAGTTTACGAAGGCATTATCGAAATTCCGTTTGTCGCCCGCGATCCGGGCAGCCGGGCGAAAATCGCCGTGCGCACAAATGATACATCGATCGACCCGGTCGGCGCCTGCGTCGGCATGCGCGGCAGCCGCGTACAGGCCGTGGTCAGCGAATTGCAGGGCGAAAAAATAGACATTATTCAATGGTCCGAAGATCCGGCAACATTCCTTGTCAACGCCCTGGCCCCGGCCGAGGTGGCCAAGGTCGTGCTTGATGAAGACGAAGGCCGGGTTGAGGTTGTGGTCCCCGAAGAGCAATTGTCTCTGGCTATTGGGCGGCGCGGGCAAAATGTCCGTCTGGCCTCACAGTTGACCGGCTGGACCATAGACATTCTGACCGAGGAAGAAGAATCCGAGCGGCGGCAAAAAGAATTCGCCGCGCGTACCGAAACCTTTATCAAAGCGCTTGATGTGGACGAGGTTATCGCCCAGCTTCTGGCCTCAGAAGGGTTTGAAACCATCGATGAGGTGGCCTTTGTGGCCATGGAAGAGGTAGCCTCTATCGAAGGTTTTGACGAGGAAACGGCGATTGAACTGCAAACCCGCGCCCGCGAATTTTTGGAACGCGAAGCCAGCGCCCAGGATGAAGAGCGTAAAAAGCTCGGTGTCGAAGACGCCCTTTTGGCGCTTGAAGGTATCAGCCTGCCAATGGCGGTCAAGCTGGGCAATGCCGGCGTCAAAACGGTCGAAGACCTGGCCGGTCTTGTCTCTGATGATCTGCGCGGCTGGTTTGAAACCAAAGATGGCGAGCGGGTCCGCGAACCGGGTATTTTTGAAGGCGACAAACTCAGTGTCGAAGATGCCAACGCCCTGATTATGGCGGCGCGCGTGGCCGCGGGATGGGTCAAGGAAGAAGATCTGGTTAGCGATGCGGATGAAGAGGGCGACGGCGAGGGTGAAACCGAGGAGGCGGTAGAACCGCTTTCCGAAGCAGACACCCTGTTTGCCACGCCGGACAAGAGCTAAAGAGGTGCCATGCGCATGCGCACATGCATAGTTTCGGGGCAAACCCTCCCGCAAACGCAGCTTTTGCGTTTTGTTGTCGGGCCGGACAATGTTATTGTGCCCGACGTGCTGGCGCGTGCGCCAGGGCGGGGCTTGTGGATTGAAGCACGCCGTGATGTGCTGGAAACGGCCGTGAAGAAGAAAGCCTTTGCCCGCGCCGCCCGCCAACCGGTTACGGCTGGCCCGGCGCTTTTAATCAGCGCTGAACAAGCGCTTCTTCGTACCGCCCAGCATACCCTGGGACTGGCGCGAAAGGCCGGTGTTCTGGTCAGTGGTTTTGATATGGTCATGGCGGCCTTGAAAAAGCATGTACCAGGCTGTCTGATCGAGGCCTCTGACGGGGCGGCAGACGGGCAACGCAAAATCATGGCGCTGGCGCGCCATATAAAAGATGACCTTGTGGTTATCAAAAGCCTGACCAGCACTGAGCTGGGCGCGGCCATTGGCCGTGACGGGGCGCACCATATGGTGATGTATGAAGGGGCGCTGGCGGCCCGTTTTATTGAGATCGGGACGCGATTGTCCCGCTATCGTCTGCTTTTTCACGACGAAAGAGAAGACATCAGGAGTTGAATCACGCGCAAAGCCGGTTAGGTTACGCAAAATACGGTACGCGCCCAAGAGGAGAAGAGCGATCAATAGCGGCTCTCAAAGAAACCGCAAAGGATTGTGAAAAAACGCATGAGTGATGCGAACGACAACGAAACAGACGGCCCCGGTGGTCGCAAACCCCTGACATTGAAACGCAATGTTGGTGCAGGAACCGTGCGGCAGAATTTCTCCCGCGGGCGCTCCCGCGCTGTGGTTGTGGAAAAAAAGCGCAAACGCGTTATTGGTACGCCCGCCGCAGAAAAGCCCGCGTCAGATGCAGCCGCTGCATCACCGACAGCAAAACCGGCCGACACAGCAAAAAGCGAAGACATCAAGGCCCGGGCCCGCGCGCTTGGCCTTTCCGAAGCAGAATATAAAGCCCGCCAGGATGCCGTTTCCAAAGCCCGCGCTGAAGCGGCCAGTCGCGAAGAGCGCATCCGCCTGGAAGCCCAGGAGCGCGCCGAACGTGAAGCCGCCGAACAGGCCCGTCTGCAAGAAGAGCGTGAACGCAAAGAGCGCGAGGAAAAAGAATTACAGGCCGCCGCCCTCGCCGCCGCGGCTGCGGCTGCCGAAGCCCAGCAGCCGGCCAAACCAACCAGTGCCCGCGCTGAACGTCCGGCCCCGACCAAACCGGCTGAAGAGTCTTTTTCCGGGCGTATCAAGAAAAAACGCCCGGACCAAAAGCCGGTATCGCGCAGCCGTTCTGAACCCAAACGCCGCCAGGGCAAGCTGACTATTGCCAACCTTCTTGAAGG
>JALWSB010000054.1 GCA_027080345.1 Robiginitomaculum sp.
ATTATTGTCGATACACAAAGGCACATTGGCCGCCTGACCTTGAACCGGCCAAAGGCGCTGAACGCGCTGGACCTTGATATGATCCGCGCCATGACAAAGGCGCTTTTGGCCTGGCGCGATGATGACAATATTCACGGGGTGGTTGTTGATGCGGTGGGAGGCAAGGCGTTTTGCGCCGGCGGTGATGTGCGCGCCTTGGTCGATGGGAAGCATGATGCGGATTATGCGCGCAGTTTTTACACCGAGGAATACCGCCTCAATACGTTGATCAAGGAATACCCCAAGCCTTATGTGGCGATGGTTGATGGCATTGTCATGGGCGGCGGCGTCGGTATTTCGGTGCATGGTGCGCGGCGCATTTGCGGCGATACCAGTCTTTTTGCCATGCCTGAAACCGGCATCGGGTTTTACCCGGATGTCGGCGGGTCATATTTTTTACCGCGTCTGCAAGGCTTCATGGGCACATATCTGGCGTTGAGCGGGGCGCGCCTGAAAGCGCCGGGCATGGTCGCGCTCGGTATTGCCACGGATTACGCACCATCGGATCAGCATGCACAGATTATTATGCGCATTATTGAAGATACCCATGCGCCCACCGACATTGGCCGCATTATTGACAGTCTTACCGGACGGCCGGAAAAAGATACGCTTGGCGAACATCGGGCGTTGATTGACAAGGCGTTTGGCATGGCCAGTGTCGAAGACGTCATTCAGAAATTACAAGATGATGATGGCGATTGGGCGCGCCAGCAATGTAAAATATTGCGGTCAAAATCACCAACCGCGCTTAAAATTACCTTGCGGCAAATGCGCGAGGGGGCGAATCTTGATTTTCGTTCCTGTATGAAAATGGAATTGGGGTTAAGTCTGGCGTGCGTTGCCGGGGCTGATTTTGCCGAAGGAGTGAGGGCGGTGCTGATTGATCGCGATAATGCTCCCAAATGGCAACCGGCGCGCCTTGACGCGGTGTCTGATGATGATGTGGCGCGTTATTTTATACCGCTGCCTGCCGATCAGGCGCTGACATTTTTGGAAGGAGACAGTGACAATGGCCAAGGTTAACTCCATTGCCTTTATCGGCCTTGGCAATATGGGTGGGCCGATGGCGGTTAATCTGGTCAAGGCCGGTTTTTCTGTCACCGCGTTTGATTTGTCACAAGCCGCGCTTGAGGCGGCCAAATCCCATGGCTGCACGGCGGCAAAAAGCGTTGCCGATGCGGTGGCGGGCAAGGATGCGGTGATTACCATGTTGCCGGCGGGCAAACATGTGCGCGCCGTTTATGGCGGCGATGACGGGATTATCGCCAATGCCGCGCCCGGGGCGCTTTTTTGCGATTGTTCAACCATTGATGTGCAAAGCGCCCGCGATGTCGCCGCGCAAAGTAAAGACAAAGGCTTTGCCTTTGTCGACAGCCCGGTTTCGGGCGGCGTGGCGGCGGCCGATGCGGGAACCCTGGCCTTTATGGTTGGCGGAACGGACGAGGATTTTGCCCGCGCCAAACCGGTTTTGGAGCCAATGGCCAAGGCGGTGTTATATGCCGGTGAGGCGGGGGCCGGACAGGCGGCCAAAATCTGTAATAACATGCTTTTGGGCATTTGCATGATCGGCACCTCCGAAGCCTTTGTGCTGGCCAAGAAACTTGGCCTTGATCCGCAGCGCTTTTTTGATATTTCGTCAAAGGCATCGGGGCAAAACTGGTCGATGACGTCCTATTGCCCGCAAGCAGGGCCAGTGCCTGCATCCCCGGCCAATAATGATTACAAACCGGGCTTTGCCACGGCGATGATGCTCAAAGACTTGCGCCTGGCGCAGGATGCGGCGCAAAGCGCGGGCGCGGCCACGCCGCTGGGCGCCCAGGCGCAGGCGCTTTACGCCTTGTTTGCTGAGCTTGGCGGCGCTGATACCGATTTTTCCGGCATTATCAAAATGCTTGACGGAGAGTGGCAACAATAAGGGCGCACCGCGTCTGTTCTTGAAAATAATGCCTGTTCGCATTACGGTGCGCCGGTACAAGCCAGACAGGGGACAGGCCATGCCGTGCCATCAGGCCCGTATTGTGTTGATTGTTTTCTTCACCTTTTTCGCTGGCTTGGCCCATGCGGTGCCGGTTGGCGATCTTGTGACAGTGCGCGATACGCCACGGCCCGGTTCTGATGAAGCGTATAGAAAAACCTATAAGACGCTGGTCTGGACACCAAACGAGCGCGCCGTAATCCAGAGCCAATTGGCAAAGATTTATCGCCGGGCGCCGGGCTTGCTGATCCGCGGCGCAGGAGAGGGGACAATATCACTCTACCGGGCGCATATTAATACCTATGCCAAGGGCGGGCCGCGCCTTGTTGTGTTGAGCAAGGATCATTTCACTTATCCGGATTATTCCATCCGGGTTTTGTTTCATGAAATGGTGCACACGGCCGATGCCTATAACAGGCTTTCCGGTTCAGAGGCGTTCAAGGCCATATTCGTGCCAAAAATAAAACAGGCCCGGGCGCTTTTGGCACAGGAAGGTTTGACCCCGGCCAGCGCCGCCGCCTTGCCCCTTGATGCCCGGCGCCAAAAAATAGAGCGGGCGGTGCGGCGGCAAACCGGCCTGCCCAGCGCTTATGCGGCGCGTAATCTGGCAGAATGTCTGGCTGAAACCATCTCTTTCTGGTTGACGCCTGAATACAGATATACACCGCCTGCGAGTGCGATTGATCTGCTTACCCCTTTTATCAGCGCCAATAGTGTCCCCAATCCGCTGGATGCAGATTATCGTCAGGCTTTGGTCCTGGCCTATGCAGGGAAGAGCGATGCGGCGGCGGCAAAACTGACGCAGATTATTGCCCGTGATCCACAGTTTTACCAAGCCTTTTCAACCCGTGGCTATATTCACCTCAAGGCCAAAGACTTTGCCCGCGCTGTGCAGGATTTAAAACAGGCGCGGGATCTCATCTCGCCCTATCAGACCGGTTATGGTTTTTACGATAGTGAGTGGAAACGTGTCAGCGCCCTTGCCAAAGCGCCCCGGTAAAACGGCCTGCGTGATCGGCTGGCGCGCCTGCACCCAAAACAAAAACAAGTTCCTTTAGAGGTCTGATAGAGCGGTTAATTCGCCCCGGCGGCAGCGGTACCTTGCTCGGTTTTCTTTTTTTGCTGTTTCATCAGATTGTTGAAAACGTCTGAATCATCACCAATATTGGGGATGGCTTCGCAATTGCCCCGGCAGGTATAGCTGCGCTGGGCACTGCCGCGATGATAGGTGATGGCGGCAACTTGCGGCGCAATAACCGTCAGTTCCCGATCAACAATTGTCTGCCCAAGGGCGTTAAGGACAATAATATTGGTTGTGCCGTAAATTTTACCGGTAACAAAAACCAGATTGCCATCATAAATGGCCGCATCGGCAATCGCCGGATTGCCAATGACCACGGTGGCGGCGCGCCCGGGCAGGCGCATGACCCGCGCCTTGTCGACCTCGACAGTAAAGCTGTCTGCGTGCGCGGAGGTAAATGGCGCAAGGGCCAAAATCAGGACCAGAAAGAAAATACGGTGCATCATAATATCGCCAGATAAAGTGCGGTTATGGTGCGTTTTTAGCGATAAAAGAATGAAGGAAAGCTAAACGACCGCCTTTGGCAGGTCTCTATATAGGGAAAATGGCTTCAAAAAGCCGGTATTTAAAAAAAACATGATTCATAAAATATTATCCACGTCGTTTAACGTCATCGAAAGACGGTCCGGGTAATGTCTCCTCAGGTTCGCAAAAAGAACCGCTAGAGTTTCGACGCGAACCTTTGTCGCTAGCAACAATTAAAACGGGAGAATGAAAATGAAAAAGTTTGCTACACGTTTTTTGAAAGACGAATCTGGTGCCACGGCCATTGAATATGGCCTGATTGCCGCTCTGATCGCTGTTGTGATCATTGGCGCTGTCACCACGCTTGGTTCCAATACCAGCGATGCGTTTGATAATGTCGCCACGGCGATGGCGGATGCGAATGCCGCCGGTGGCTGATTAATCTGATCCGTATCTGGATCATGTCAATCGAAAATCGGGCCGTCCCTGCATTGCAGGGGCGGCTCTTTTCGTTTGGAAAGGTGGTGTTAACCGGAGCCGCGCCACACTGAGTATCACAATAACGGACCGGACCTCTTATGATTACATCCCTGTTTATTCCCGCCTTTGCGCTGCTTATGTTGACGGCTGCTTTTTATGACGCGGCAACCATGACCATTCCCAACTGGATACCCGGCGCGGTGATTGTGCTTTTCTTTGTTGCGGCGCCGGTTTTGGGGCTGGGCTGGAAACTGATTGGCCTGCATGCGCTGGTCGGAGGCGGGGCGCTGGTTGTTGGCATGATCATGTTTGCCTTAAACTGGATCGGTGGTGGTGATGCCAAGTTGTTCGCTGCGGCGGCGCTATGGATGGGGTGGCCGGGGCTTGGCACATTCGCTTTGCTTGCGGCGCTGGCGGGCGGGATTTTGACCGTGTTTTTACTCATTGCGCGGCAAACGCCTGTGGGCACCATGCTCGGATTTTGGCCCTTTGCGGCGCGGCTTTTCAAGCCGGGCGGGGATGTGCCTTATGGCATTGCCTTGTGCGCCGGGGCTTTGTTGACCCTTTCTCATACGCCGGTTTTTATTGCATCTTTTTCATAACGGTTGCATTTTGTTAACCATGCTTTGACGACTTTAAGTCCACTACTGTGTCCAATCAGGTGTTTTGAATCGCCTTTTTTGGAGTTTTTGCATGAACCCGGCCCGTATTATTGTATTGGTAATTGCCGCAATCGCGGCGCTCGGTGTGGCCTTTCTGGTTCGCAATATGACGGCGGGCGCGCCGCAGGGTGAAACCGTAAAAACAGCCGAACAAGCCCCCAAAACCACAATCAATGTATTGGTTGCCCGTAAAGACATTGCCATTGGCAAACGCGTAACGCCTGACGATATGGGCTGGCAGGAATGGCCGCAAGAGGCGCTGAACCCGGCCTTTTTAACGCAGGAAAAACAGCCAAAAGCGCTTGAATCCTTTGCCGGTGCGGTGGCTCGGGTCAATCTTGCCAAGGGCGAGCCGGTAACGGGCCGCAAATTGGTCAATCCTGGCGAGGCCGGTTTTATGGCCGCCGTTCTGGCCCCGGGCATGCGCGCGGTTTCTTTTCCTATATCGGTGGAAACCGGCGCGGGCGGATTTATCCTGCCCAATGACCGGGTTGATATTTTACTGACTGAGGAAATTGAAGTGCGTGATGGTGGCGAAATGAAGGGCTCCCATGATGCACGCACCATATTGGAAAACGTGCGGGTTCTGGCGATCGACCAAAGTTATAAACAGGGTAAGGACGAACAGATTGTCATTGGCTCTACGGCGACGGTTGAGCTGAATCGCAAGGACGCCGAATTGTTGGCCTTTGCCGAGGCATCGGGAAATTTATCTTTGGCTTTGCGCAGCGTGGCCGATGCCCGCCCGGGCGGTGATGACGGGGCGCGCTCGCACGCAACGGCGCGCCAGAAACAACACCACCAGGTCAGTTTTTTGCGCTATGGGCGCTCGTCCAGGCTGGCTATGAAGGATAATGAAGAATGAGGATCGGGGTTTTGTACAGGCTGGGTCTGGTTGTGCTTGCGCTTACTTTTGCCGCCATTGGTAATGGCGCGGCCCGCGCAGATGAAAACGGCTTGATGCATGTTAAAATCGACCGGGGCGGGACAAGTGGTGCCGCGCGCCAGATGAGCCTGCCTTTGAACAAGGCGGCGGTGATTGAGCTGCCTGCCGATGCGCGTGATGTGCTGGTTTCCAATCCCAAAATTGTTGATGCGGTGATTCGCACGCCGCGCCGGGTTTATCTTTTGGGGATCAAGCAAGGTCAGGCCAATGCGTTTTTCTTTGATGCCTATGGCAAGCAAATTCTCAACCTTGAAATTACCGTTGCCGAAGACACGCGCGGCCTGCAACAAACCATTGCCAGTCTGGTTCCGGGTTCTCGTGTCAAGGTTGAGGCAATGCGCGACAATATTATTTTATCGGGCACTGTGCCCGATGCGGGCACCGGCGACAGCGTTGTTAAGATTGCCCAAAAATTTGCCGCCAAGCCGGAAAATGTGCTGTCGCTTCTGACAATTCAGGGCAAGGATCAGGTCATGCTGAAAGTGCGCATTGTCGAAATGCAGCGCACCCTGGTCAAACAATTGGGGATTAATTTGTCTTTGGCGGGCAAGTTAAGTGAAGTGGCTTTTTCTCTGGCCAGCCCGGCGCAATTTGCTCTTAATGGCCGTTTTTTGGGCGGCGCCGATCCGACGGTCGGGTTCGATTATACCAATCCGGGGCCAACGGGGCGGAACTTTTTGGGCAGCGCGTCCACTGGCTTGCGGGCGCTGGAACGCGTTGGCCTGATCCGTACGCTGGCCGAACCGAATTTGACAGCAATTACCGGCGAAGATGCAAACTTTCTGGCCGGCGGTGAGTTTCCGGTCCCGGCGGGGCGCGACCGCAATGGCAATATTACCATTGAATACAAAAAATTCGGTGTTGGCCTTGGTTTTACGCCTTTGGTGGTCAGCAAAGGGCGCATCAGTTTGAAAATTTCCACCGAAGTATCCGAGCTGAGCACGCAAGGGGCGCTGGAATTATCGTCGCAAGCCGTGCTTGACGATACGGGCAAGGTGATTGGCTCTATTGCCGGGCTGACCCTGCCCGCTTTGAAGGTACGCCGGGCTGAAACCACGGTCGAGCTGCCCTCGGGCGGGTCGCTGGTAATGGCCGGTCTTATCAAACAAGAAACCAAACAAAGCCTTGAGGGCTTGCCAGGGGCCAAGGATATCCCTGTATTGGGTGCACTTTTTCGCTCGCGGGATTTTCAGAACGATGAAACAGAACTGGTTATTATTGTGACGCCTTATCTGGTTGACCCGTCGAAGTCCGACGCCTTGTCCACACCGGCAGACGGCTATGCCAATGCCACGGATTTGCAGACGGTTCTGTTTGGCCGCATCAACAAAACCTACCGCGCCCCCGGGGCCAATACGCATGATAAAAAATGGGAGGGTCCTGTCGGTTATGCCCTTGATTAAAAAATACAATATAAGTTGGCATATTGGCGCAAGTCTTGGCCTTGGGCTTTTGGTGGGGGCGTGCACGACGACAGCATACACACCGGATGTGGCGCAACGCCATCCGATTGTCGTCAAACAGGCACAACAAAGCATGCGCCTTGTTGTCGGTGCGCGCAAGACCACGCTGACCCGGGCGCAACAAAATGACCTGCGCGCGTTTGCCAGTGCTTATCAGGACCATGGCTATGGACCGCTGGCTTTGAGTCTGCCGCAAAAGGGTCGCCATTCATCGGCTGTGCGGGCGGCGGCGGATCAGGCGAAAAAGGCGCTGATTGCCAATGGGCTGGATTGGGCGGTGATTACGGAGGGGCATTATGATGGTCCTCAGGCCCAAAATGGATCCATTCTTCTGACCTTCACACGCTATGTT
>JALWSB010000055.1 GCA_027080345.1 Robiginitomaculum sp.
TTTTAATCCTGGGCGGTACTGGCCTGCTCGGCCGGGCGCTTTATAGCGAAGCGATGAAACGCGGCCATAAGCCAATGAGCGCAGCGCGGCATAATGCTGATTATCATCTTGATTTGCAAGATGAAAATGCCCTGAAAAAACTGCTCCCGAAGACATCGCCGGATATGATCATCAATGCGGCGGCGCTGGTTGATCTGGCCGCGTGCGAGGCCGCGCCCGATCTGGCGCACACGATCAATGCCCGCCCGGCACACATATTGGCCAAGTGGAGCGCGCAAACCGGCACGCCTTTTGTGCATATTTCCACTGATCATTTTTTTGACGGGGATGGTGATGCCAAACACGATGAACGCGCACCAATAACCCTGTGCAATGCCTATGCGCGCAGTAAATATGCCGGTGAAGGGTTCGCGCTTGAGGCCCCGAATGCGCTTGTTTTGCGTGCGGCGCTGGTCGGGTTCCACCCGGACGGGCGGGGTTTTGCTCATTGGGCCATGCACGCGCTTCAAAACCGCAAGCCTTTGACCTTGTTTGATGATTTTTATGGTTCTTTGATCGATATAGAAACATTTAGCGCCGCCCTTTTCGACCTTTGGGAGAGACAGGCCAAGGGTTTGTTTAACCTTGCCAGCGCCGACGTATCATCAAAAAAGGACTTTATCCTGGCTTTGGCATTGGCGGCCGGGATTACGCCCGGCCCCGTGCAAACCGGGTCTGTGACCGCGCTCACCCCGCGCCGGGCGCGCAGTCTGGGGCTGGATGTGGGCAAAGCCGAAGCGGTATTGGGTTACGCTTTACCGGGCCGCGAGGCCGTGTGCGCAGCGTTGGTGGAACAATGGAGGGCAGGGCATGAAATGGGATACGCAGATCGCGCTTGACGGGCGGGTCATCGCACCGGAAAAACCGGTTTATTTTATTGCTGATATTGCCTCTTCGCATGATGGCGAATTGGCGCGTGCGGTTGATCTTATTCATCTGGCCGCCGAGGCCGGGGCCGATTGCGCCAAGTTTCAGCATTTCTTGGCCAAAGATATTGTCTCTGATGCAGGCTTTGCCGCATTGGGTAGGCAAAGCGCGCATCAGGCGAATTGGGAACAGTCAGTTTACGAGGTTTTTGAACGCTATCAGACCCCGCGCGACTGGACCGATACGCTGGTCAAGGCGTGCGCCGATGCGGGCGTTGATTATATGACAACGCCTTACGATCTGGCGGCATTGGCGTTGATGGACCCTTTTGTGCCGGCCTATAAAATCGGTTCCGGGGATATAAGCTGGCCGCATTTCATCGGCCAGGTGGCGGCGCGTGGCAAGCCGGTTTTTCTGGCCACTGGTGCCAGTGATATGGATGATGTGCGCCGCGCGGTTGATGCGGTTTTGGCGCATACGGGACAAATCTGCCTGATGCAATGCAACACCAATTACACCGGCGATCTTGAGAACTTTGACTATGTTAATCTCAATGTCTTGCGCACATTTGCCGGTGAATATCCGGGCATGGTCTTGGGCCTGTCGGATCACACGCCGGGCCATGCGGCGGTGCTGGGGGCGGTGGCGCTTGGGGCGCGGGCGGTGGAAAAACACTTTACGGACGACAATAACCGCGTCGGCCCGGATCACGGGTTTTCGATGAATCCGGCAAGCTGGGCGCAAATGGTGGCGCGCACGCGGGAGCTGGAGCGGGCGCTTGGGGACGGTCAAAAACGTATCGAGAAAAATGAGCGCGAAGCCAGTATTGTGCAGCGGCGCTGTTTGCGCGTCAAAACCGATCTACCAAAAGGGCATGTCTTGCGCGCCGATGATCTGCAGGCCTTGCGCCCCTGCCCAAAAAACGCTGTGGAACCTTATCATGCCAAGCGGGTTATTGGCCGGGCTTTGGGCGTAGCGAAAACGTCCGGCGCGGCGCTGGAGTGGGATGATTTTGCATGAGCGCCAAGGCGGAACTTCCGGTTTTGCGCGGTGCGCATGTGGTCTTGCGGCCGATAGTATCTGATGATCTTGAAACATTGCGCCAGTGGCGCAACCAGCCCCGTTTTCGCCAATATTTTCGCGAATATCGCGACATTACACCGGCCATGCAACAAAACTGGTACAAAGAGGTGGTGCTGCCCGCAACGCGGGCGCACATGTTTGCCATAACGGCCAGGAAGAGTGCGGCGCTACTGGGCGCGTGCGGATTGTGTTATCTTGACAGGCGCAATAATAGCGCCGATTTTTCGATCTATATCGGCGCTGATGATTTATATATCGACGAGGTGCTGGCCCCGGATGCCGGCCGGTTATTGCTGGATTATGGCTTTAACATGTTGAAACTCAACAGGGTATGGGCCGAGATATACGCCATAGATATGCCCAAACAGGGTTTGCTGCCCGCTTTGGGCTTTGCCGCGGAAGGGCGTCACCGCGAAGCCCACAGACTGGAAAACGGCCGCTATACGGATTGTCTTTTTTATGGATTATTACGCGCCGAATGGGCCTGAATATTAAACTTTCCTGCACTTGTTTTGTGTATTTTAAGAGTCAGGAGTGCACATTGTGGCTGATTTTAACTTTCCCCCGATTGTCGGGTTAAACAGCAATTTACTGGTCGACCTGTTTGCCGCACGGTCGCTGCAAAGCCTTGCACGCAACCCTGCGGCGCAAAATACCGCCCCCGCACAAAAACCAGATACTTCTGTGCCGCCGCCTTGGGATCCGGGCGCCAAGCCATTGGGGCAGGAAGAAATCGTCAATAAAACCCTGGCCAGCGGGGTTTTCTTTGAAAATGATCTGGGGGCTTTTTCCGACAGCGCCGCGCCGCCGGACCAGAAAAAGCTGTTCGCGCTTTATGCCGGGGTTAATCGTCTGGCTGCGCTGGGTAGCGATGCTGCCGATAAAACCACAACCGATGCACGGCGGCGTTTTTTGAACAAACGTTTTGCCGAGGGCCTTGCTCAGCTGGACAGCTTTTTGGATGCAACCCAATATGATGAACTGGGCTTTGTAAAAGGGGTCAAAAGAAGCCAGGCCGACAGTGCGCTGGCCATTGACCGGGGCAGTACAGATTTTGTGGGTGGTGTTATTCAGGACGGGCCTTTTGATGACCCGGTGGCATCTTTTGCCGGTGATGTGCGTTTTACCATTACCGCGAAGAAAGTAGACGGCGATGTTGTGGTCAACCTTGATCTGGCTGATCTGGGGACGACGCCGCGTACGCTGGATAATGTGGCCAACTATATCAATGGTAAATTATCGGCTGCCGGGCTGGCAAGTCGAATCAACCGGGTAAAAATTGGCACGCCAGATAAAAACGGCATTATTCAGGGCTCACAATTCGGCTATAAAATCACTGGTTTCAGCACTGAACCTTTATCATTTTCCGCGCCGCTCAGTGCCCCGGCGCTTTATAGTGTCGGGACCAGCGGATCGGGCAATGCGCAGGCGTTGCAATTGATACGCTATGACGCCAATAGCGGCGCGGCGGCAAGTGTTAATTTCGCCAAACGTATCGAGGCCGGGGAGGGCGTAAAAAATACCGCTCTGGCCACGGCCACAGGCAGCAATGGCGAGGTTTATGTGCTCTCCCAATCAGCGGGCGAGACCGGCGGGTTAACGCCGCGTGGCGCCCAGGACGTTTTTTTGAACAAATATGATTCAACAGGCAATCTTGTCTATACCCGTGGTCTTGGGGCTTCGGATACGGCATCAGGGCTGGCGCTGGATGTCGCCGCGGATGGGTCGGTGACGGTTGCGGGCAAAATCACCGGGGGGCTGGGTACAACGACTGATTTTGGTGGTTCGGATGGCTTTGCGGTAAAATATGATGCCACGGGCCGCGAGGTTTTTGTGCACCGTTTTGGCGGTGCTAATGATGAGGCGGTAACCGCGGTGGCCAGTGCCGCGGATGGGACGATTTATCTTGCCGGACGGACAAAATCCGGCCTTGGGGGCGCGCAAGGCGGTGGCAATGACGGGTTTGTGCGCGCCATCGCAAGCGATGGGACGGTGCTTTACACCCGCCAGTTTGGCGGCGCAGGCGAGGAGAACGCCACGGGAATCGCGGTTGATGGCAATGGGGATTTGCTGGTCACAAGCGTTGAGGACGGCAACGGGTTTTTACGCAAATACAGCGCCGCAGATGGCACTTCGCCGGCGCTTTACCAATCGGCGCTGGGGGCGCTGGATGGCGGTACGCTCAGCGCCATTGCTTTTGATGGTACGGGCATTATCCTCGGCGGCAGCGCCGGGGCGGCGCACGGTCTTGGTGCGGGCCTGAACGCCCACGCCGGCGGGCTTGACGGGTTTATTACCCGCATTGATGAGGATGCAGGTGGCCAGCCCGTGCGCACCTATACCAGTTTTTTAGGCACCGGCGGGGCGGACCGTATTGCGTCTTTGGCGGTTGATAATGGGGTGATTTATGCCGCCGGGGATACTGTTGGCGACCTGCCAGGTGGCGGCACCATAAACGGGACGGAAAACGCATTTCTGGCAACATTCGATGGGGCGTCCGGGGCGTTGAGCGGAACAGTCGAGGTGTCGGGTCGTGGTGGGTTTTCATCGGCTGCCGGGCTGGCAATTGATCCTGCGGGCGCTTCGGTTCTTGATGCTTTCGGTCTGCCGCACGGGGATATTCTCTATGCCGACAGTCTGGTGATTACCGATCGCTCAGTGGCCCGGGAGGGCGATAATTTCCTGATCAGTGTTGATGGCGGACCAAAGCGCCGGGTGCGGATTGATACCAATGATAACTATCGGTCATTAACCTTTAAAATCAATGTGATAACCTTGGGTAGCGGCAAGGGCGAGGTGGTGCGGAACGGCAATAAGGACACGCTGCGCATCCAGCCGGCGGAGGGGCACACGATTGAGCTTTTCGCCGGTAATGCGGGGCGTGATTTGTTAAGTGCCCTTGGTCTGCCCGAAGGTCTGGTTGCCAACGAGCCGCTGGCCGATAATGCGCAAACGGCTTCTGCGGCTCCGCCAATATACGGGCTTGGGCTGAGCAGTACTTTGGATCTGAGCAATCAGGTCAGTGCCGCATCCGCATCAGATGTCTTGCAACAGGCGCTGACAACAATTCGTGATGCCTATAGGACCTTGACTATTGATCCGGCTTTGCAGGCTCTTCTTGACGGTAAGGGCGCGGGCGGCCCCGTCCCGGCGTATTTAAGCGCCCAGATTGCCAATTATTCCGCCGGCCTGGCCCGCTTGCAATCGGGCAGTGGTGGCGGTTCTTTTTTCTAGGGTTTTGGCTCGCCTCTGCGGCGTCATACGGGTTTATCGTAGGTGTCCAGTCCTTCCTTTCCTTCGTCACCCTCCGGTTTAACCGGAGGGTCCATGCGGCGCTTCACCATGGATTTTCCGAATCTGTCGGAGAATGACGAGGACGGTAAAAGTCTACTCAAACGTGTCATTACCCGCTACCCGCCTTCGCGGGCACAAGCTTATTCGGGTAATCCAGAGCGGCGTAAGAACGCCGCCATGCGCGGACGAAGCTCCTCAAGATGGATTCCGGCCGCAGCCTGTGCCCACGAAGGCGGGTAGCGGAATGACGGTGTGGGGACAGGCGCGGGAAATTCTATCCCCTTTTCCTCTTGAGTGCGCATCGCCGCCGTGCTTTGGTGCGCCTTAATGCGACTCTTAAAGAGCGCCAACACATATGGGGAGCTTCATCGTGACAGCAAAAGACGCCACGGCAACAGGTGCCGGGCCACACGACACATCATTTTTTGGCCATCCGCGCGGCCTGGCCATCTTGTTTTTAACCGAGATGTGGGAGCGCTTTTCCTATTACGGTATGCGCGGTCTGCTGATTATCTATCTGACCCAGCACTTTTTATTTTCTGATACCAGGGCGCCGCTGATTTATGGGGCCTATATCGCGCTGGTTTATGTGATGGCGATTTTTGGTGGTGCGCTGGCCGATAAATATCTGGGCCAGCGCAAGGCGGTAACCTTCGGTGCCATATTGTTAGTCATGGGCCATTTTGGCATGGCCTTTGAAGGGTCTGGCTCGAAAGAAACGGCGCTGATTAATGGCCATGAATATGAATTTACGCTGATTGGCCGGGGCGGTGACGCTATCCCAATCGTTAAATCAGAAACCGGTCAATCAGTGATTGCCTATAATGATGACGCGTCGCAAATGCTGGTAAAAAACCCGGAAGCTGTTGGCCTGCCGGCGCAAGTGCCCACCGCGTCTTACAAGACGAAAATCACCCGCCAGCCGCTTTATGTCGGCATTCTTTATTTATCCCTGGCGCTGATTATTGCCGGTGTCGGTTTCCTGAAGGCCAACATATCGACCATTGTTGGTGATCTTTATGGGCTGCACGATGTGCGCCGGGATTCCGGGTTTACGATCTTTTATATGGGCATTAATCTTGGTGCGTTCATGGCCTCATGGACATGTGGGATATTGGGTATTGTCTATGGCTGGAAATATGGTTTTGGCCTTGCCGGTATCGGCATGTCGGCCGGGCTTTTCATCTTTTTGAAATTCCAGCCCTGGCTGGAAGGCAAGGCCGAGCCGCCGGATCCTGAAAAACTCAAGCAAAAGGTTTTTGGCCCGATCAATCTGGAATGGGCCTGCTATTCCTCGGCGCTTCTTATAATGGCGGTCGCTATAACGCTGATTATGAACCCGGCCCCTGCGGCGAGCTTGATGGCTGCCACCGGTATTATCATGGTCGTCTTTTTGATTTGGTACAGCTTTGCCAAAGTTGATAAACAACACCGTTCGCAAGTCTGGGCGGCGATCTATTTTGCTCTGGCGCAAATCCCGTTCTGGTCCTTGTTTGAACAGGCCGGTTCGTCGCTGACATTATTCACTGATCGGCTGGTTGATCGAAGCATTGCCGGGTGGTCCGTACCGGCGCCGGTGTTCCAGTCGCTTAATTCAGGCTTTATTTTTATTTTTGCGCCGTTCATTGCCTGGATGTGGGTCTGGATGGGCAAACGCAAGATAGAGCCTTCTACGCCGGTTAAATTCTCTATTGGTATTTTTGGTGTCGGGCTGGGCTTTCTGGCGCTGGTTGCCGGTATGAAAACTACCGGGGCCAGTGGCCTGACCCCGGTAATATTTATTTTCCTGATCTACTGGATCCATACCATGGCTGAACTGATGTTGTCGCCGGTTGGCCTGTCGGCGATGACCAAACTGGCCCCCGCGCATGCGGCCGGGCTGATGATGGGGACATGGTTCTTGTATTCGGGGCTGTCGAACTCCCTTTCAGGGGTTATTGCCAGCTCTACGGGTGCAGAAACCATTGGTGGTAAAATCATCAATGTGGCTGCGGCCAAGGCCGGGTATGCACATGTTTATACCAATGTCGGCTATGTGGCCCTTGGGGTGGCCGTATTCATGTTTGTGATCTCGCCGCTCATTAAAAAATGGATGCGTGAGGCCGCCTAGGGAAAACGGACATGAATGTTCTGATCGAGCGTAATTTCATCAATGGGGCGTGGGATGAAGGCAGCACGGGCGTGTCTCATGCCGTCATCAACCCGGTTACTGAAACGCCCATCGGGCACGTCCCGGAGGCCAGCGCCGGGGATGTTGATCGGGCGGTATTGGCGGCGATTGATGCCTTTCCCGCCTGGAGTGCCTTGCGAGGTTCTGAGCGGGCCGTTTATATGCGCAAAATGAGCGCGGCGATTGCGGCGCATATGGACGATCTGGTGCCTATGCAAATGGCCAGTTGCGGCAAGCCCCGGGCCGAGGCCGAGGCTGATTTTCGAGGCAGCATTGATTGCATAAACTATTTTGCTGATCGGGCTGAAGAGCTGGATGCGCGCCGCGTGACCCCGGTTGATTATGACATTCCGGGCTATCGCTCGACCACACGGCTGGAGCCAATGGGGCCTGTGGGCTTTATCCTGCCGTGGAATTTCCCCATGAAAATCTGCTCATGGAAGCTTGGCCCGGCGCTGGCAGCGGGCTGTACTGTGGTGATCAAACCCTCCGAGATTGCCCCGTTTGCCGATATTTTCCTGGGCGCCGCGGCGCAAGAGGCGGGCCTGCCCGCCGGGGTGTTGAACATTGTCAATGGACGCGGGGCCGTTACCGGCCAGGCCCTGGCCGAACATCCGGGTTTGCGTAAAATATCCTTTACCGGCTCCACGAAGACCGGCAAAACCATTATGAAAGCGGCGGCCGAAGACGTTAAAAACATCGGTCTGGAGCTGGGCGGTAAATCCCCCATTGTGGTATTCGAAGATGCCGATCTTGATCTGGCGGCCAGCCTTGCTGCCGAAGGGGTGTTTTATAATTGCGGCCAGTGCTGCAACGCCACCGGGCGGCTTCTTGTGCATGAGAATATTGCTGAGGCGTTGGCGCAAAAAATCATCGAAATATCACAAAATCAGATTGTCGATAGCCCGGATAATCCGGCCATGACCATCGGGCCTTTGGCCTCGAAACCGCAATATGACAAGGTCACCGGTTATATGGATATTGCCCGTGAAGAAGGGCTGAACTGCCGCACGGGCGGCGGGCGGCACCCGGGCTTTAATACCGGCTATTTTGTTGAACCAACGCTTTATACCGACGTGCCCAAAACCTCGCGCCTGTGGCAGGAGGAGATTTTCGGCCCGGTATTATGCCTGCGTACATTTAAGGACGAGACCGAGGCCATCCGTGAGGCCAATGACACGCAATACGGGCTGGCCGCAACCATTATCACCGAGGATGAAGAGCGCGCCGAGCGGGTGGCGGCGCAACTTGATGCTGGCCATGTGTATACAAATGTGTCGGTGGCCATTCCGCCGCAAACCAGTTGGGGCGGCTTTAAACAATCGGGCATTGGCCGCGAGCTTGGCCCCTGGGGCCTTGCCGGCTTCCTCGAAGTCAAAACCGTCACCGCGCGCCGTTAGGAAAGACCATCATGCAAAGCATGGGTGTGTTCGGGCTGGGGGCGTTTGGGCAATTGCTGGTCCGGCATCTGGCCCCGTATTTCGACATAAAGGTGTGCGATCCATCGCCGCAGGCTGCGGCCTTTGCCGCCGCGCATAATGTGAACATCACGTCTTTGGCCGAGGCGGCCCGCGCCCGTTATGTGGTGCTGGCCGTGCCGGTTTTGCAAATCGCGCCAACCGCCAAAGCCATTGCGCCTTATGTGCGCAAAGGGGCCATTGTGCTCGATGTGGGGTCGGTCAAGCTGGGTCCGACGCAAGCGATGGATGCGGCCTTGCCGGAGCATGTACGGATTTTGGGCACGCATCCTTTGTTTGGCCCGCAAAGCGCGCGCGGCGGGTTGGCCGGGCTTAAACTTGCCTTGTGCCCGGTGCGTGGGTTCGGGGTGCCGCGGTTACGCCGCACCTTAGGCTTTTTGCAAGAGCGTCTGCATCTTGATGCCTTTGAAAGCGATGCGCAAAGCCATGACCGGGATATGGCCATGGTTCAGGGCCTGACCCACCTGATCGCCAAAGTGCTGGACGAAATGGAACCACTGCCGCGCCGCCAGACCACGTTAAGCTTTGATTATCTGGTCAAGGCCATGCAATTGGTGCGCGGCGATTCCGATGCCTTGTTCAAGGCCATTGAACGCGAAAACCCTTATTCCGCCGATGTGCGCCAGACATTTTTTCGGCTGATCGACGAATTGCGCACATCGCTGGAAAGAGATGATGAGAATTAGGGAGATGAGGTGTTAGCTTTGGTATTTGATGCCTCAAGATAGATTGCGGCCCTGGTTGCTGGAATGATGGCGGGAAGATATAAATATAAGCCTTGCCTCTCACCAGCCCCCGCGCGTCATCCTCTGGCTTGACCCACTGCTGTCCGCTTTATGCCGGGCCACCAACTGCTCAAACACGGTCCATGGAACCTGCTTGGTCATCTAGGGTCAGGATAAGGGGGCGGTGTCTCATAGTGAGCTGTGCGATAAATACCGAATGCGGGCGATGGATAATCGCTTGAACTTAAAACAGACGCGGTTACCCATCTCCCGCATCTTCCCACTTGTTTTCAACCCGCGCGAAACCGTGCGGGGGCATTGGTGTGCGGCTGAGCCTTTTACGGCGTGGAATTATGGTTTGTTTTTACCAGTTTTTTCTTGTTTTTTCGCGCCGCCTCGTCGCGCGCAGCCAGCGAAAGTGCCTGTGCGCGGCTGTCGACCTTCTGGATCCATTTGACGGCACATGTGCGATCGTCCGTGCGGATATATTCGGCAAAAGGCGGGCAGGTATATTTATTGTTGAACGTGGTCGAAATACTGCTGGAAAAATTCATATCCCGGCAGGTGTGTGTGGTGGTCACGAGATAAAGCTCTTTATTACTACGTCCGGTAATCAGAACATGGTAGGAATCAATGGGATCGAACTCTTGCAAGGTGAAGGTCCGCACGCATTTTGTTTTGGCATGTGCCGGGGCGGCAAAGCCGATAAGGGCAAGGCTTAACGCAAGAATGATGAGGCGCATTATTAACTCCTGTTTGTCCAGCCAAGGGTATTTTAACACAAAATGCCGTGTCAGGCATCGACGGTTTTGTAATTTCGCAGTATCGCCTGTGTCATGCGCAGCGCGGGCACACAAAAGGGTATGAAGATTGCCGTCATCGGTGGTGGTCTGATGGGGTTATGGCCGGCGCTTGATCTGGCCCAGGCCGGGGCCTCGGTTGCCGTATTTGAAGCGGCGGATGCGCCGCGCGGGGCCAGTTGGGCGGCGGCGGGCATGCTCGCCCCGCTTGGCGAGGCCATAGAGGGCGCGGGGGCAAGCGCCGGATTGCCGGCGTTTGGGGTTTATGGACTGGAATGCTGGCGGCAAAGGGCGGCGGTATTTGCCCGTGCAGGTCTGGATATAGGCTGGCGGGCCAAAGGCTCTTTATTGCTGGGCGCGCCGGATGCAGCGGCGGGGCTTTACGCCGAATGGGCGCAAAAAGCGGCGGGCTTGGGCCTTGAAGCGCACGTGCTGGACGGGGCGGCCTTGCACCGTAAGGCCCCACATCTGGCAAAAAACTTCAAGGCCGGGTTATGGGTGCCCGGCGAGGCCAGCGTTGATCCGCGTCTTGTTTTATCGGCTTTACGGGCGATGTTCACGGCGGCGGGCGGGGTCTATCAAAGCGGCTGTGCGGTAACCCGCTTGCGCATACGGGGCGGCAAGGTGTGCGGGGTGATGCTTGCGGACGGTACGGCCTTTGATGCCGATAGTGTTATTGTCGCCGCCGGTTATGAAAGCGGGGCGATAGAGGGCGTGCCGGTGGAGCCGTTAATACCGGTCAAGGGCCAGATGCTGGCGCTTTGCGTGCCGCCAGAGGGTGTCCCCGATGCGGTGATTCGCGCCGAGGGAGCGTATATTGTGCCGCGCTCCGGTGCGCCAGGACGGGTAATTGTTGGCGCAACATCGGCCCCGCACTGTGCCGATTCGCATATTGACCCGCAGGTGAGCGAGGATTTACGTAGCAAAGCTATTGCGGTGCTGCCTGACCTTGCCAAAGCAAAGGTTTTATCAAGCTGGAGCGGGGTACGGCCGCGGTTTGCCGATGGGCGGCCCCGCATCGGGCCATGCCATGGTGCCAATGCGCCGCAAGGACTTTATGTCAATGCCGGGCATTACCGAAACGGGGTGTTACAGGCACCGGCATCGGCGCAAATTTTAAGTGCGCTGATTATGGGCGCAGCGGATGGTCCTTTCGCGAAAGATTTTTATCCGCCTGCCTGTTAACCCGCAATTAGGGCCTGTGGTTCACATTCGGTACGGAAATTTTAAAGATTTTAAAAGGCCCTCATGTCCACGCCAATCAACGCCCTGCCAGCGCATATTGCCAGCGCCTTTAGCGCCGCCGCACAACGCGCCGGGGTGTCATTTGATTTTTTCCTGAATACAGCGGCGCGTGAAAGTGGCCTGGACAGTAATGCCAGGGCCAAAACATCCTCGGCGGCAGGCCTGTTCCAGTTTGTCGAACAAACCTGGCTGCAAATGGTGGCGCGCCATGGCGATCGCCATGGCCTTGGGGCCGAGGCAAAGGCGGTCAGCACAGATAAAAACGGGCGGCTGGAAGTGCGCGATGCGGCGCAGCGGGCGCATATTCTCAATTTACGCTTCAAACCCGAAGTGGCGGCAGGGCTTGCCGGGGAATTAACCCGCGAAAACAGCCAGATTTTAAAAGAAAAACTGGGTCGGGAGGCCAGTGAGCCGGAACTTTATGTGGCGCACTTTTTGGGCGCAGGCAAAGCGGCGCAGCTTATTCGGGCGGCAAAGGAAACCCCCAACGCCAGTGCCGCCCCCCTGTTTCCCCGTGCGGCCAAGGCCAATCGGGCGATATTTTTTAACCCTTCGGGCGCACCGCGCAGCGTTGCCCGTGTTGTGCAGGCGCTGAAACATCTGCATCAGGGCGATGCGCCAAAAGCCGTTTTTTCGCAAAGCCCGACAAGCGCGCCGGCATTTTTGCCAAATGGGCGCAGCGGGGCCGGCATTGCACGTTCTTTTTTGCCGCCTACCGGTATTTTTGGGGCGCCGACCTTGCGCCTGACGCCGACGCTTATTCGTATTCTCTCGGACTTGAATATCCCGGCCTCTGGCGCATCAAAGCCAGATAAAAAAGTGTCCTGATACGCCTGTATCCCCTGGCCTGTCGTTTGCACCATAGTCTGTGACAAGAGGTTATATGCCTCATTTTGTAACAGTATCGGGAATGCAGCGATGACAGATTCTTTGATAACGCATTGGGATAAAGACAAGCGCGCGGCGTTTCGTAAAACCCCGATGGTATGGAATCACACACTCCACAAATTACCACTTTTTGATGATGCGGCCCTGGCAGAGTTGATCGACAAGCACCCGCGGGATCTGGCTGATTTTTGCACCATGGATGACGGAGCCGATAATATGGCCTCATGGAAAGGGGGCGATCCGGGTACCCATAGCGGCGCCGAATTGCTGGCCGCAGTGCGCACAGGCAAATTATGGATCAATTTGCGTGAAACCTTCAATATTCATGCGCCCTATAGCGCCGCCCTTAATGCGGTCATGGCCGAATTAAAGCACCATAATCCGGGCTTTAACCCGGTCAGTGTGCGCGGCGGTCTGTTGATTTCGTCACCTGCCGCCAGCGTGCCGTTTCATATTGATCGGACCGATGTGCTTTTGTGGCATTTACGGGGGCATAAGAGGGTTTGGGTGTATCCGCTAGATGAGGAGGTTTTGCCCGAAGTCGAGGTCGAGGAAATCCTCCTGCACGCGCATAATGATGATGTGCCCTACAAGGCTTCTTTTGAAGACAAAGCCACAATTTATGATCTTGAACCGGGCATGGCGGCGACCTGGCCGCTGCACGCGCCGCACCGGGTGGTCAATCAGGGCGATTTGAATGTTTCGATTACCGTGGAATATGCGCCGTTCAGCACTATTGTGCAAAATGGCGCGATGATCACCAATGGCATAATGCGCCGCCGTCTGGGGCTTGATCCGCAGATTGAAAAACAAGGGCGGATCAACCGGTTGATGCGTTTTGCCGCCTCGCGGGTGTTGCGCAAAATGGACCTGGTCAAGGCAAAAGCGGCGAGTAAAAGCGGTTATTTGTTTACCATCGACCCTGAAGCGAAAAATGCCGTAAGCGGCATCTGAACGGTTTTAAAAAATGATTGTTGCGCAATCATTTTTAATGCTCTACACACACCTTTGGCGCACGCGGGGGCGTACAGCGGGAGATCGCAATGAGTGAGCATATACGTTCGGTTTTTATTCTGTTTACAGTCCTGTTATTGAGCAGCCTGCCCGATATTTCACAGGCGCAAGAGGCGCAAGGATCGGCGGCTGATGCCCTGTTACAGGCGGCGATTGCCGATTCGGTGCAGCGGCGCGAAGGGCAGGAGGATTTACGCTTTGCCTTTCGTTCGACCACGCAGGTGACGGGCGAGGATTTTCCCATTACCTATACCTATGACCCGGCAAAGACCGGTAAAGAGCGGTGGAATTTGATTTCTCCCAGCGCGCAGGATGATGCCAAAATGCGCGAAAAAATCCTTAAATCGCTTTATAAATCGGACGAAGTTCCTGAAGGCAGTGACAAGACGCCTCTCGACGCCCCGGATACCTCATTGCTGGTTCATGATATTCATAATCTGATTGGCGATACGGCGCATTATGCGCGTGAGGATGACAAGGAAATGGTTTTTGCCTTCACGCCGCGTCAGGGGCAGGCCGGTTTTGAGGCTGGTGATAATGAAGCCGATTCAAAAGAAAAGCAGGAAAAAAAAGGCAAGCCGGACAGGCTTTCGCGCTATCTTTCGGGGGAAGTGACCATTGACAAGGCGGCCAAACGCTTTGTGCGGGTGCGTATTTACGCAAAGCAGAGCTTCAAGCCCGCTGCGGTGGCAAAGATCAAAGTGCTGGAAATCAGTATGCGGCTTGCGCCCTTGTGGGACGGCGGGCCGCTGGCGCAGGTTGAGCAAAATTCGCACATAAAAGGCAAAGCCTTGTTCAAGAAATTTGATGAAACCAGCCATACGGTCAATTCTGATTTCAAGCGGCGCTGAAAGGCCCCTTGCGGTGCCGGGGGGATGGAGTAGGCTCGGCGCATGGCTTTGCACTTGATCAAATTATGCGTTGGCGTGGAGCGGGTCGAGCAATTGCGCGACTGGCAGGCACAAAGAACGCTTGCGCGCCGCGCCAGTGGTGAGGATGATCACCCGTTTCATGTGACGCGTATGCGTCCGCGCCGGAGCCGTGAGGTGCTGGATGGTGGCTCGCTTTACTGGGTGATTAAACGGGTGGTGCAGGTGCGCCAGCGCATTCTGGCGCTCGATGAAGTTATTGGCGAAGACGGGATAAAGCGCTGTAAACTGGTGCTTGATTATCCTTTGGTGGAAACGCAGCCAGTGCCGCGCCGGGCTTTTCAGGGCTGGCGTTATCTGGAGAGCAAGGACGCCCCGGCTGATCTTTCGCGCTCAGGGGATGGGGCTGACCTGCCGCCGCAATTGCGGGCGCATTTGCGCGAAATCGGTGTTTGGTAAGCAAAATTAATCTTTCGCTAACCATAAAGGCATGACAAAGGGGCATGAGATTATCCCGTTTCAATACGGCACTGGCATTGAGCGCCAGCATAGTGGCCGCGTCGTGCGCAAAACCGCCGCCTGCGGCGGTGGCAACACTGGCGCATGGCCAGGAAAAACCAGCCGCGCGGGTGCAAGATCCGGGGCTGGCTATCGCTGTTGATATTGTGCTGGCACGCTTGCGCACTGCCGGTAATAATGAAGCGCAAATCAAGGCCGCCGCGCCGCAAATCTATGATCTGGCCGCGGCGCTTATGCCCGCGCCAAAAGGCGCTGAACATGCGCTTGCGCAGCCTGCCGCTGTCGCTACCGGAACGCCGCCAGCCCATATTATTCACGCATCCTTGTCTGCGGTCAGGGCACGGGATGAAAGCGGGCCAGAGGCGGCCATCGGTCCGGCGCGCAGTCTTTTTTATGCCATTCATCTTGGTTCTTACCGCAGCGCCGCGCGCGCCTTTACCGGCTTTGAAGAATTACGTGGTGAGGCACCGCAAGTGTTGGGTGCGCTTTCCCCGCGGGTGGAAAAGGTCGATCTTGGCCCCAAAAAAGGGATTTACCAACGCCTGAAAGCCGGGCCGTTTGATACGCGCGAAGCGGCAAACAAGGCATGTCGGCAGTTGCGCGGGCAGGGGCTTTATTGTGGTGTTGCTGATTTTACCGGGGTGGCGGCAACAGGCTGATTTGGGCAAATGTCTGTCCGGAAAATTCTTCTTCGCCAACATAACGTATGCGTGCTGGCGGCGTCTTGCCATTTACATCTATTGAATAACGAACCGGCTGGTTTTGGGCATAGAGCGTTACATTATGCACGGCGCCGAGGGTCTTTCCGGCCTTGTCGGTAATCTCGATCATACCATAGGGCGTTGCGCCGTCGCGCCGCCGTAACTGCACAGACAGGCTATGGGCATTTGTAATTTGCGGATCAAAAAGAGTGGCATTGGCGGACAATCCTGCCGGGCGCATGAAAACGGGTATGCTGAGACCCCAGCGCGGGCCAAGGCCGTTTTGCGGGTCGGCATTCAGGCGTAAGTGTACGCGCCGTTCTTGCCCCAGGGCGGCGGATGTGTCCAGCACCAGAAAAACGGTGGTGGCCTTGCCGGGGGGTAAAACGGCCTGCTTTATCCAGACGTGCAGGCCCTGGCGCATTTGTGCGCTGACGCCCCCGGGAACAGGGACGAGCAGCGATTGCCGGTTTTGGCGTAACCGCTCAAAGGCGCTGGTGATAATCAGGGGGTGGGATGAATCATTTCGTACGGTCAGCCGGGCGGCGCGCTGGTCCCTGGTCAGAACAATACGGCTTTTATCGGTGGATATCCCTGCCAAAAGCGGTAAAGGCAGCATCAGAAATATCAGAACAAGGCGTACAAAACCTGCAGAATGCCGCATAATTTCCGTCTCGATTCGTTTTCCTTTTTCCAGGTTACCCATGTCATCACAATTATCTGAAGATACGGTTGATGCGCAGACCTCTCCACGGGCCGGTTTACCTGTAAACCCGCATGTGATTGTTGTTGGCAATGAAAAAGGCGGTGCCGGCAAGTCCACCATTGCCGTGCATTTGACGGTGGCATTGATCCTGTCGGGCCATAAGGTGGCGGCCCTCGATCTTGATGTGCGCCAGCGCACATTCAGCCGCTATATGGAAAACCGTGCCCGCTGGATGGCGGAGAATGAGTCGGCGCTGCCTATGCCGTTTCTTACACATATCAGCCCCAGTTCGGCGCGTAATCTTGACGCTATTGCCCGCGATGAAGAGGCGGCCTGGCAAGAGGCACTGGCTGCGGCGGCCGCGGCGCGGTGCGCTTTTATTGTGGTCGATGCCCCGGGCAGCGATACGGGTCTGTCGCGCCTGGCTCATGGCGATGCGGATACGATTATTACGCCGATTAATGACAGCTTTGTCGATTTTGACCTTCTGGGTGTCTGGGATACGCAAAAACAGCGCATTATGCGGCCCAGCCTCTATAGCGAAATGGTTTGGGACAGCCGCAAGCGTAAAATGGCCAAAACGCGGCGCAGCATTGACTGGGTGGTGATGCGCAACCGCATGAGCACGCTGAATGCGCGCAATAAGCAAGAGGTTCATGCGGGCCTGAAAAACCTGTCGCAACGGGTTGGCTTTCGGCTGGCCCCGGGGTTTGCCGAGCGGGTGATTTACCGCGAGCTTTTTCCGCTTGGTCTGACCTTGCTGGATCTGACCGAAACGGGCAGTGGCATTCGCTTTTCTTTAAGCCATGTGGCGGCGCGTCAGGAATTGCGCGATTTGCTTATTGTTTTGAAATTACCGGAACTGGAGGGGCTGACTTTACCGTTTTAACCGGCGTCTGTGCGCGATAGCCCGTTACATAATTCTGTGGTTTTTTGCACGAAGGCCGTAAATTTGCCTGTTTTTCCTCTTTTCATCTGCGAAGAGAATCCTATTTAATATTAATAGGCAGATGTTATGCTCGCCAAAGGAGCGATTTAAACGTTGAGCGACAAAAAAGAAAATACACCCGGCAAACATGATAATGCCGAAGGCCCGCAGACCGGCGTTGTTGAAAAAACCCGCGCCAAAACCCGTCGGCCGTCAATGTACAAGGTGTTGCTGCTTAATGACGATTACACACCGATGGAGTTTGTTGTCGATTTGCTGCAACACGTATTTCACAAATCCCATGATGATGCGGTTGAGATCATGTTGAATGTGCACCAGAACGGGGTTGGCCTGTGCGGTGTGTATTCGTTTGAAATTGCCGAGACGAAGGTGGCGCATGTGGCCGCTGCGGCGCGTCAAAACGAACACCCTTTGCAATGTACCATGGAGAAAGCCTGAACCGTTTTCTCACCTGAAAGGAGACCATAGTGCCCGCTTTTGCCCCGGCTTTGGAAGATACCCTGCACCGCGCTGTTGCGCAGGCCAATCTACGTCACCATGAATATGTGACGCTTGAGCATCTTCTTCTGGCTTTACTGGATGATGAAGACGCGCTTGAAGTGATGCGGTCGTGCACAGTCGATATTGAGGATTTGCGCGACGATGTGGTCAACCATCTGGATGACGAGCTTCAGTCTTTGGTTGTCGAGGGCAATGATGATGCGCGCCCCACGGCGGGTTTCCAGCGGGTTATCCAGCGCGCTATTTTTCATGTGCAGGGGTCCGGTCACGATATGGTCAGCGGTGCCAATGTTCTGGTCGCCATCTTTGCCGAGCGCGAAAGCCACGCGGTTTATTTCTTGGCTGAACAGGATATGTCGCGGCTTGATGCGGTCAATTTTCTGGCCCACGGGGTTGTTAAAAAACGGCCCGAATCACCGGCGCGCCTGATCGAAGAAAAATCTGGCGATAGCGATGCAGAAGACGAGGCGCAAACACCCCCGGTGGAAACGGCGCTGGATCTTTATTGCGTTAATTTGAATGAAAAGGCCCGCAAGGGCGATATTGACCCGCTTATTGGTCGTGAAGCCGAGGTCGAGCGCTGTATCCAGGTTCTGTGTCGGCGGCGCAAAAACAACCCGCTTCTGGTCGGTGACCCCGGTGTTGGCAAAACCGCGATTGCTGAAGGGTTGGCCCGCATGATCAATGAGGGAAAAACCCCCAAAGTTCTTGAAAAAGCGGTGTTATACTCTCTCGACATGGGGGCCTTGCTGGCCGGCACGCGCTATCGCGGTGACTTTGAAGAACGGCTGAAATCGGTTGTCGGCGAATTGGAAAAAATGCCCGAAGCGATTTTGTTTATTGATGAGATTCATACGGTTATCGGCGCCGGGGCAACATCAGGCGGGGCCATGGATGCCTCCAACCTTCTCAAACCAGCCCTGCAATCAGGCGGGCTTCGGTGCATGGGCTCGACAAGCTATAAAGAGCATCGCCAGCATTTTGAAAAAGACCGGGCTTTGGCGCGCCGCTTTCAAAAAATCGATGTGGTCGAGCCGGGTATTGACGACACGGTGATGATTCTGACCGGGTTGAAGCCTTATTTTGAAAAATTCCATAACGTCAAATACACGCTGGATTCGCTGCGCACGGCGGTGGAATTATCGGCGCGTTATATCAATGACCGCAAGCTGCCGGATAAAGCCATTGATGTCATAGACGAAGTGGGGGCGCGGCAACGCTTAATGCCGGAAAAAACCCGCAAGAAAACCATTAATGTGGGTGATATCGAAGAGATTATCGCCAAAATGGCGCGCATTCCGGCCAAATCGGTATCGCGCTCGGACGAGCGGGTCTTGCGCAATCTCGAAGACGATTTGAAACGGGTTGTTTATGGCCAGGACGAGGCCATTGGCAAGGTCGCCTCGGCCATCAAAATGGCCCGGGCGGGCCTGCGCGAACCAATGAAGCCAATCGGCTGTTATCTTTTTTCCGGGCCGACCGGGGTTGGTAAAACCGAAGTGGCGCGGCAATTGGCTTCGGTCCTCGGGGTTGAGCTTTTGCGCTTTGACATGTCCGAATATATGGAGCGCCATTCGGTCTCGCGCCTGTTGGGCGCACCGCCGGGCTATGTAGGCTTTGATCAGGGTGGTCTTTTGTCCGATCAGGTGTCGCAGCACCCGCACAGTGTCTTGCTTCTAGATGAGATTGAAAAGGCCCATGCAGACGTTTTCAATATCCTGTTGCAGGTGATGGATAACGGCACATTGACCGATTCCAATGGTAAAAAAATCGATTTTCGTAATGTCATACTGATTATGACCACCAATGCCGGGGCCGCAGATGCAGCGAAAAATTCCATTGGGTTTGGCCGCGGGCGCCGCGAGGGCGAGGACGAGGCAGCGATAAAACAATTGTTTGCCCCCGAATTTCGCAACCGGCTGGATGCGGTGATCGGGTTCTCCGCGCTGACTCCCGAAACGGTTGCCCGGGTCGTTGATAAATTCATGATGCAGCTTGAGGTGCAGCTTGATGAGCGTAACATCACCTTCAAGCTCAGCAATGCGGCGCGCAAATGGCTGGCCAAAAAGGGCTATGATGATGCGTTCGGGGCGCGGCCATTGGCCCGGACCATTCAGGAACACGTCAAAAAACCACTGTCCGATGTGATCTTGTTTGGCGCGCTAAAACGCGGCGGCCTGATCAAGGTAGATGTCGATCCCAAAGACAAGGAAAAACTGAAGTTTGATATTTTCCCTGAAGAGCCAAAACGTAAACCCGGGCGCAAAAAAGCCGCGAAACCAAAGGCAAAAGCAAAATAAACGATGACTGATCGTTTGCCCGCCCCGCCAAGATCTTAAGGCTCTGGTGTTTTTTTGATCGGGCTGTCATTAAGCTCGATAACCGTATTGAGCGGCGGGGCCAGCCGGCCTTCATGGTCAAAGCGCTGGCGCAGGTTTTTGATCCGGATTTGCGCATCACGCGCCAGATCCACATAAAAAAGATTATAGGTTTTTGGCTTGAAATGCCGCCCCAACCCCTTTTTAGGCATTAAATGGCGCGATTTTGGCCGGTCGATCAATAAAATACCATCTTCGCACTGGGTCGAGGTTTGTTCAGGCAGGGGGGCGGGTGTGGCCCCCCATTCAAGGCCGGTGGCATTTGCGCCGCCGCGATGCAAACGGCGCGGCGCAAAGTCTGCATTGGCCCCGCCCAAAACCGGGTTCACACACGCCAGCATACGCCCCTGTGTCGAGCGCAGGCGCCCGCGCTCATCCCACACCATGGTGCGTTCATGAAAGCGTTTTATCTCGGCCCGATGCCGGGCCTGAAAGGCGCCGTAAGTGACAATGCAGCGCGAATCTTCACTATCCCTACAGGGCCGCAAGCCTTTCAACGCCCCGTCGAAAAGGTCCAAAGGTACGGCAAAATCAATAATATAGGCGGCGGCCAGCCGTTCGCGCAAATAAGGGTCATCAAAGCGGTCCTGCAATAATCCAAGGACGTGCAAGCCGCCCTGCTCGACGCCGACAAGTATTATTGGTTCGGTGCTGTCTGTTTCTTTTATGAACTGGTCAAAGGCATGCAGAATATCAAGATAAGCCAGGCGGCGCGCATCGCGGGCATCTTTGCGCGTGGTCAAAAATGAATAAAGCGATGCAGACCGGTAATAGGGAATGGTGACCGCGCCTGCAGTACGAAGTGGACCGGCCCAGTTGGGAATGGCAATGCGCAACAGACGGTCATGGGGCTTGGGGGCATCCATAGGGGTGTTCCAATCCTTGCCGCCCCAATAAACGGTCGGCGTTACGACAAAAACTTGCGCCATATGTTTTTCGGTGGCGTGCGTCGGGGGACGGGCCCAGGCGGCCGAATCTGTATAATCGGGTGCTGGCGGGGCGACATAGGTTTGATAGGGGATGCGTGGGTCGAGGAAAAACCGGAACAGATTATCTTGCGAAAAAAAGGCAAAGGTCAAAAGGCCGACAAGGATAACCCCGGCAGCTGCCAGTATGGTGCGTAAAATCAGGGGGCGGTTCATTGGCATGGTATTTCCTTTGCAAGAATCAAAGCATAAAGGTGCCGTACTGTGAACTCAATTCCCGTTTATTTACGGCGCAGGCCTTGCGGCACCCGTCCAAAGTGCCAATGTTAAGCGAATGATCAAGGAAAAATAAGACCATGTCTGGCGATAATAATGATGGTGATGACGAGAATGATGCGGCGCAAAATGCGCTTATCAGCCATCGGCGCAGTTTGTTTTTGTGGCTGCGCAACAGCTTTCTGACCGGCATTGTTGTCTCCGCGCCGATTGCCGCAACCTTGTGGCTGGTCTGGAGTTTTCTAAAATGGGTGGACGGCCGGGTCGTGCCACTGATCCCCAAGGAATATAACCCTGAAAGCTATCTTCCGTTTGCCATTCCAGGTTTTGGCCTGTTGATTGCCATTGTTGCCCTGACCATTTTGGGGGCGTTGACGGCAAACCTTTTTGGCCGCACCTTGCTGGGTATAGGCGAGCGGCTGGTTGAGCGGGTGCCGCTGGTCAGCAGTATTTACGGCACTGTCAAACAGATCGTGCAAACCATAGTGTCGCGCCAGGAGCAGTCTTTTGACAAGGTGGTGATGATTGAATACCCCCGCCCGGGTACCTTTGCGGTTGGCTTTGTCTCGGCCCCGGCGCAAGGCGAGATTGCGGCCCGGCTGGGGGATGATGTGGTGGGGGTTTTTATTCCTACGGCCCCTAATCCGACGTCCGGGTTTTTGATTTACGAAAAACGCGACAAGTTGATTTATCTGGATATGCCGGTTGAGGCGGGGGCTAAATTAATCCTCTCGGCCGGGCTGGTTTACCCTGAGGTCAATGGCACTCAGCCTGATGACAATAACCGCACGGCCTGATCCTGATCAAACAGATAAAGAAGTTGGCGCAAGGCGTTGCCCCGTTCTTTAACAAGGTCAGGGTCGTTATGGACAATCAGGCGCGCTTCGGCATTGGCGATATCGAGAAGATCGCCATCGATTTCCAATTGGGCAAAATGATTGTCGGGCAGACCGCTTTGGCGCACCCCCAAAACATCGCCGGAACCACGTAATTTCCAGTCTTTTTCGGCAATATAAAACCCGTCTTCGCTGTCGCGCAGAACCTCAAGGCGTTTTTGCGCGTTTTTGCTTAACGGCGGATCGTAAAGCAAAAGACAGGATGAGGCCCGATCAGAGCGCCCGACCCGACCGCGCAATTGGTGCAATTGCGCCAATCCGAAACGCTCGGCGTGTTCGATCACCATGACTTGCGCATTGGGCACATCCATGCCCACTTCAACAACCGTGGTGGCAACCAGAATCTGTATTTCACCGTCCTTGAAACTTTGCGAAATGCGCTCTTTTTCATGGGCATCAAGACGCCCGTGAATCAGCCCGGCGCGTGCGCCAAAGCGCGCTTTGAGCATTTCGAAGCGATCCACAGCGGCGACCACATCAAGCATTTCACTCTCTTCGACCAGCGGGCAAACCCAATAGGCCTGACCACCTTTCTCGATCAGCGGGCCGAGGCGCTCGACCACCGTATTAATGCGGTTTGTCGGCATAACCCGGGTGGCGATGGGCTGACGTCCGGCGGGTTTTTCATCAAGGCGCGACAGATCCATATCGCCATAGGCCGCCAGCGCCAGTGTGCGCGGGATCGGGGTCGCGGTCATTACCAGAAGGTCGGGCCGCGCCCCCTTGGCGGTCAGTTTCAGGCGATCAGAAACCCCGAAACGATGCTGTTCATCGATGATTACAAGGCCCAGATTATTAAATTCAACACCTTCCTGAAACAGCGCATGGGTGCCGCAAATCACGTCAATTGACCCATCGGCCAGCCGCTCGATAATACCGGCGCGACTTTGGCCTTTATCGCGTCCGGTAAGAATTTCAAGGGTGATCCCGGCGCTGGTCAATAGGGGCTTGAGCGAGGCGGCATGTTGGCGCGCAAGAATTTCCGTCGGGGCCATCAGGGCGCATTGTCGCCCCGCTTCCACGGCGCGGGCTGCAGCCAAAGCGGCGACAAAGGTTTTACCCGCCCCGACATCACCCTGCATCAGGCGCGTCATGCGCGCCGGGGCGGCCATGTCGGCGGCAATTTCCTTGAAAACGCGGGTTTGCGCCCCGGTGGGGGTAAAGGGCGCGGCCTTGATTATTGCCTCGACCTTGCGGCCATCACCAACCATGCTTTGCCCTTTTTGGGCTTTTTTTCGCGCCCGTACCAGCGCCAGGGTTAATTGCCGCGATAACAACTCATCATAGGCCAGGCGGCGGCGATCCGGGCTTTTTGGCTCCAAAACATGCGGATCGGGGGGGCGGTGGATATGGTGCAAGGCATCGGCCCAATCGGGCCAACCTTCGCGCGCTTTCAAGGCCGGATCAATCCATTCATCAAGCGCAGGAATTCGCGCCAGCGCCCCGGCCATGGCTTTGAGCAATGTTTTGCCCGCCAACCCCTTGGTCAGCGGATAGACCGGCTCCAGCGGTGGAATGTCGTCTTCCTTGTCCAGCGGGACAATAAAATCCGGATGCAGTATCTGGATCTCACCGTGAAAGTGTTCAACCCGGCCGCTGATCAGGCGTTTTTCCCCTTCTGGCAATAGGCGCAAAAGATAGTCCTGATGCGCATGAAACCAGGCCAGGGTTAAAAATCCGGTGTCATCGCTGACTTTGACCTGATAGGGCAGGCCCCGTTTGACCGGCGTAAAGTGCTTGCCAACGGTCACTTCAAAAGTGGCAATCTGGCCGCTTTGCGCGTGGGCAATGCCGGGGCGCGCACGCCGGTCAATAATCGTATGGGGCATCATAAATAAAATATCGACAACTCTGGTCGCGCCCATGCCTTCAAGGGTTTTGGCAACACGCGGCCCAACGCCCGGAAGGGCGGTTGTGTTGGCAAACAGAGGGAAGAGGATTTGTGGGCGCATGGTGTTATATAACGCGCTTTTTGAAAAAAAGCATATGCTCAAAATGTACGCGAAAGGCGCAGGCGTGCCGAAAACTGGCCTTTTGAGCCAAAACCGCTTTTGCTGATCGGGCTGCGTGCTGCTGATCCTCTCAGGCGGGTTGCCTCTGCGTCATAGATAACCAGCCAGCGCTCCCCCAGATTGTGCTCATAAGTCAGCCCGGCGGCCATTTGCGCCAGGCTGCGGCGGGCCGCAAATGTGGGCAGGCCGGTGGCAAGGGATTGTGCGGTGTTAACGCCGTAAAAACTTTGCAGATGTTTGGCTGAACCCCATTGCAAACGCACATGCGGGACAAGGCGGTCATGGCGGGCCAGCTCGTGGGTATAGCCAAGTTCCAATTCAACAGTGCCGCCACCGGTACTGTGGCTTATATCGCCAAGGGCTTCAAAGCGCAGGTATGTCTTATAAAAATTGCTGGCGGCAAACAGGCCGGCATCGAGCCGGTCATCAACCCGGCCAAGGCCTTTCAAGGCCGTGGGCAGGCGTTTGACCCGCCGTCCCTGTACGCCGCGCAAAAGAACGCCGGTGCGAAAAAAGCGCTGATCAAGAAAAATGGCGGCCAGCGTATTATTTTCCAGAAACACCCGGTCTTTCCACGATAGTTTCAGATCAAGATCGACATCGATATTATAACTTTTCGCGCCGGGAAAACGCGGGTGCAATACGGTGCCTGCGCCATAGCGGCCGTGCCAGGCCCCCGGTTTTTTGCCCAGCCTGATTTCCTTGGGGGTGATATAGGTTGGCGGTCCGGCATTCTTGATGCGCACGTCAAAGGCCATGGCCGGGCCTGCATTTGCGCTCAATAGGCCGCAAATGATAGTGGCTGGACATGTGATGCGCCGGGTAAATGTTCTGAACGCCTGAACGGGTATGCGCATTGTCAGGGCCGCGATGCGTGTAATGACGTGGAGGTTGGGGCCTTCTTCAGGGCATAGCGCACTTCATACCCCAAATGGTCGGAGAGCGGCCGTCCATCTATTTTCTCGCGAAAATTACGGCTGATTTTCCGGGGTGTCAGATACACGTCCTGACTGGAGTGCAAAACCGCAGAGCGGAATAATTGTGTGTCATCATTACCGACGATTTCCGCCGCGCGGGTGCCGTGCCCCAGCGTACAAACCTGCGGTGTGGCAAGGCAAATTTCCCCCGCATCATGCGCTTTGATCTTCTTCTTGAAATAGGTATAGCGGGCCGGTTGGCCGGTGTTAAAATCGCCAGCCATAATCAAAGGCCAGTCTGTGCGCGTGGTTTTATCCAAAAAGTGAGACAGGATGTCGGTTTGTTTTTTATGGGCGGCGCGGCGCAAGGCCTTGGGGACTTTGGCCGATTTGTTGGAGTTAAGGTGCGTCGTCACCAATTGCAGTTTCTGCGTATAGCCTGGAATGGTCAGCTCAACCGCAATGATGGCTTTATTGGCCAGACAATCAATGCCGGCGCAGGCGCTATTGTCAAAGCTGTAAAATACCGGATTGGTAATTTCATAATCGCTGAGGATGTACATCCCGCTGCTTGTCAGTTTTTGCGGCTTGGCGCTATGGGTATAGGAATTGGCGCCCTGCACATCCCACGAACTTTGACTGCGTTTCAGGCCCGATTTGCGCCCCGGTCCTTTGAGGACATATTTATAGCCGGTTTCGCGCATAATAATTTCGCTATCCTTGTCAAAGGCCTCTT
>JALWSB010000056.1 GCA_027080345.1 Robiginitomaculum sp.
AATGGCGCGAACCACGCCGCCGCCGGCAACGATTTTTTTGAACACGCCCAGGGTTACATCATCACGGGAGACCAGATCAGACACATCGCAAATCTCAAACGGAATACGCAGGTCCGGCTTGTCGGTGCCGTATTTCAGCATGGCCTCGGCATAAGGAATGCGCGCGAACGGCTCGTCCGGCACCACACGGTCCCCGGCAAATTCAGCAAACACGCCGTGCAATACCGGCTCGATGGCATTAAACACATCTTCCTGGGTACAAAAACTCATTTCCATATCCAGCTGATAGAACTCACCCGGGCTGCGATCAGCGCGGCTGTCTTCGTCGCGAAAACACGGCGCGATTTGGAAATATTTGTCAAAGCCCGACACCATGATCAGCTGTTTGAATTGTTGCGGGGCTTGCGGCAGAGCATAAAATTGCCCCGGATGCATACGTGATGGCACCAGAAAATCCCGCGCCCCTTCCGGTGAGGAGGCGGTCAGGATCGGGGTCTGAAACTCGGTAAAGTCCTGTTCAATCATGCGGCGACGGATCGAGGAAATAATCCGTGAGCGCAACAAAATATTGGCGTGCAGGGTTTCGCGGCGCAAATCCAGATAACGGTGGGTCAGACGAATATCTTCGGGATATTCCGGCTCGCCAAATACCGGTAATGGCAATTCGGCGGCTTCGGATTGCACGTCCATATCGGCCACATGCATTTCCACTTCGCCGGTAGGCAGGCCCGTATTGATGGTATCCGCGTCGCGGGCCACTACCTCACCGGTGACCGAAACCACGCTTTCCACGCGCAAACGCTCCAGCGTTTTAAAGTGCGGGTTTTCCGGCAACAATACAATTTGCGTTATGCCGTAATTATCGCGCAAATCCACAAACAACAGACCGCCATGGTCGCGTTTGCGGTGCAACCAGCCCGACAAGCGGACGGTTTTGCCAACGTGTTCACGGCGCAGTTCGCCGCAGGTATGAGTGCGATAAGTATGCATAAGACTTCTCGAAAAATTATGGCCGATCTCACAGCCCCAAAAGAGACGCGCCAATGAAGCGAATTTGCGCCATAAGTCAATTGGGTGAGACATATTCTCTTGCACTCTGTATCAGGTGCAGGCAACCGCAAAACCAGATGGCGCACACAAACGGACCATAACCATGACCGAAAGCAAAGTTATAGAATCAAATCTGGGCAGTATGCCTTCGGCCATAACGCTGCGTCATGACCTCACGGCCCTTGGTGTCAAAAATGGCGATATGTTGTTGGTGCATACCAAATTGTCCAAACTGGGATGGGTGCCGGGCGGCCCGCAAACTGTTGCAGAAACCCTTATCGACTGCGTAGGGCGTGAAGGTTTGATCTGTGTCCCGACGTTTAGCTCGCAAAATACAGATCCAGCCAACTGGCAGGCCCCGCCCGTGCCACAGGACTGGCATGATGAAATCCGCGCCACCATGCCCCCCTTTCACCCGGCCTATACTCCCACCCGCTCTATGGGGGCGATCAATGACGTAATCCGCAATATGCCCACGGCGGTGCGCAACGGGCATCCATTTTCTTCGTTCGCGGCCATTGGTAAAAATGCCGAACGGATCGTCGGCGGTTTTACCGTGGCGTTTGATTTTGATGAACATTCGCCGCTGGCCCGCCTTTATGACGCCAATGCCAAGGTCCTGTTTTTGGGGACCGGCTTTGCCAATTGCACCTGTTTTCACCTTGGAGAACACCGGTCAGGAGAATGCGGCCCGGCCAAAGGCGGCACCGCCATGATGGTGGATGGCCAACGACAATGGGTGAGCTTTGATAC
>JALWSB010000057.1:0-19622 GCA_027080345.1 Robiginitomaculum sp.
TTTTTTCAGTTTCTTTCTTGGCAGGCGCTTTGGCCTTTGCCGCCGGCTTGGCTTTTGCTTTGGGCGCAGCGGCCTTCTCTTCCTTTGGCGCGGCTTTCTCCTTGGCCTTTACAGGCTTGGCCTTGGCCGCAGGTTTTGCTTTTTCGGCCGAAGCATCTTCGGCTTTGGCTTTGGCTTTGGCTTTGGCTTTTGGTTCGGCCGGGGTCTCTTTTTTCTCTTCAGCAGCTTTTTCCACCGCTGCTTTATCTTCAAGTGCCAATTCAACAGGTTCTTCGGCGGCGCCAAGATCAACGCCCATATCAACCTGCGCTCCCGCCATGCCATCAAGCACGGCATCGGCCAAAGCATCGCAATAAAGCGCAATGGCGCGCGTCGCGTCATCATTACCCGGAATAGGAAAGTCCGCATCAGCCGGATTTGAATTACTGTCGATAATACCGACAACAGGAATATGCAGATTACGGGCTTCGCCCAAGGCAATGACTTCCTTGGTGGTATCAATAATGACCATCAAGTCAGGCAAGCCGCCCATGTCCTTGATCCCGCCAAGAGAGCGTTCCAGCTTGTCGCGTTCGCGCGTCAGCTTCATCAGCTCTTTTTTGGTCAAACCGGTCTCGGCATCGTCCGCAAGCATATCTTCAAGCACGCGCAAACGGCGGATTGAATTTGAAATTGTCGCCCAGTTCGTCAGCGTACCACCAAGCCAACGGTGATTTACATAATATTGCGCACAGCGCTTTGCCGCCTCGGCGACAACATCACTGGCCTGACGCTTGGTGCCAACGAACAAAATACGCCCGCCTTTAGCCGCCACTTCACTGACCTTGACCATTGCCTGATGCAGCAAGGGGACAGTCTGGGACAGATCCAGAATGTGAATATTGGAACGGACACCAAAGATATAGGGTTCCATACGCGGATCCCAACGGTGTTTTTGGTGACCAAAGTGAACGCCAGCCTCAAGCAACTGGCGCATGCCGATAACGGGCAATGCCATAATAATGTCCTTTTTCCGGTTCGCCTCCGCAGGAGATGTCCGCACATGCGGCACCGGATGGTTGAACGCGATGCGTACGCGCTCCCCGCTCCTGCGTGCGTGATGCGCGCCTTATAGAAAGCGCTCTGAGCATTGGCAAGCGCTCACATCAGCAAATATCACAATTTATCATGCAACAGGGTTGCATCAACAACCCCGCGCAACGACTTTATGGCATGGCACGTCATATCATCCGCCGGCCATTTCCCCGGAATGGAAAAATCAACGACTTCATCAGCGTTTATATAAAGAGAAAGATGCAATTGCGCTTGCGATTCTGCCGGGCGTTTTGGTAATTCGTCAAAACATTTTTTCAAGGCCAATACCGCCTCGGCATCTTTCACGGTAACGCGCAAGTTTGCGCCTGATTGTGAGCGGTTTTTCTCCAATGCCTGAATGTATTTAACAGAAAAACGTGTTTCTTCATTCCGCTTGTCTGCTTTGACATAGACCAGCACCGCAGTTCCTGGCACAAGCAAATTGGATGATTTATCGAGACATTCGCCAGGCACCAAAAGCTCACACTCCCCCGAAGCATCGGACAGATTAAGAAATCCATAGCGCCGCCCGCCAGATGCGTTATTGCGTTCTGTACTCGCCCGGACAATACCGCCCACACAATATTCATGCCGCCCTTTTTCAACCTGCTCAAGCATGTCGCAAATAAGAACAGTATTTTTTTCCTTCAAAATATCTTTGTACATATCGATCGGGTGGGCCGATAAATAGAAGCCCAAAGCCTGTAGCTCTTCTTCCATTTGCTGTGCCTTACGCATCACAGGCACATCGGGAAATGGCGTGCGTCCCCCGGTTGTCGGGCCATCACCAAACAAACCGCCTTGCGCGGACGCGCGCTCCCGTGCCGCATGTTGTGAGGCGGCTAAAATCAGCGACGCAACTTTCAGAACCTTTGCCCGATTGGGTTCGATTTGATCGAAGGCCCCAGCCCGGGCAAGATTTTCAAGTGCTCTTTTATTAATCCATGATGGTTCAACACGCTCGGCAAAATCATAAAGGTTTTTAAAGGCTCCGTGCTTTTTACGCTCTTCAACGATAGAGTCCATAGCGGTTTTGCTGACATTGCGCACCGCGCCCAAGGCATAATAAATCTCCCCGTTCTGCACCGAAAAATCTGCCTCACTGGCATTAATATCCGGCCCGCGCACCACGATGTCCAAGCGTTTGGCTTCGTGAACAAAAATAGATAATTTATCTGTATTGGCCGCATCAAGCGTCATTAACGCGCTCAAAAGCTCGACAGGATAATGCGCCTTCAGCCAGGCCGTCTGGTAAGCAACCAACGCATAAGCGGCGGAGTGGGATTTATTAAATCCATAGCCTGCAAATTTATCGACAAGATCAAAAATGTGTTCAGCCTGCTTGGCCTCTACGCCATTTTTCACGGCGCCGCTAACAAAGCGTTTTCTTTGCGCCTGCATTTCAGATTTTATTTTCTTGCCCATGGCCCGGCGCAAAAGGTCTGCTTCGCCCAAAGAAAACCCCGAAAGGACCTGGGCAATCTGCATAACCTGTTCTTGATAAATGATCACACCATAGGTTTCTGCCGTAATCGGTGTGATCTTGTCATGCAGGAATAAGGGCTTTTCCCGCCCGTGTTTAACGGCAGTATATTTGGGAATATTCTCCATTGGCCCCGGGCGGTAAAGCGCCACAATAGCAATAATATCTTCAATACAATCGGGCCGGGCCGTGCGCAGAACCTCACGCATACCGGCGCTTTCCAATTGGAAAATTCCCACGGTATCAGCCCGCGAAAGCATGGCATAGGTATCGCCATCATCAAGAGGAATGGAGGAAATATCTATATTTATACCCCGCTTTTGCAGCAATTTTACGGCGCAGGAAATAACCGTAAGGGTTTTCAAGCCAAGAAAATCGAATTTAACCAGCCCGGCCGCTTCGGCCCATTTCATGCTGAACTGGGTGGCTGGAATATCCGAACGCGGGTCGCGGTAAAGCGGCACAAGCTCCACCAAAGAACGATCACCAATAACAACGCCCGCCGCATGCGTCGATGCGTTACGGTAAAGCCCTTCAAGCGATAAGGCGGTTTGCAGCAATTGCGCAACATCCTCGTCTGAATCACGTTCAAACTGGATCTTTGGTTCGGCGCGAATGGCCTCTTTCAAGGTCATTGGGTTGGCTGGATTACTGGGGACGAGCTTGGCCAACCGATCAACCATGCCCAAAGGTAATTGCATCACCCGGCCAACATCACGCAAAACAACACGCGGCTGAAGCGTTCCAATGGTAATGATTTGCGCGACCCGCCCGTCACCATAACGCTCGCGCACATAATCAATAACTTCGCCGCGCCGTTCCTGGCAAAAATCGATATCAAAGTCGGGCATGGATACCCGCTCAGGATTGAGAAAGCGCTCAAAAAGCAACCCAAAATGAATGGGATCAAGATCGGTTATTGTCAGCGCCCAGGCAACAAGTGACCCGGCACCGGAACCACGCCCCGGCCCGACGGGAATGCCCTGCCCTTTGGCCCATTTGATAAAGTCGGCAACAATAAGAAAATAGCCGGGAAAACCCATCTTGTTAATCACGCCCAATTCATAATCAAGCCGGTCCCAGTATTCTTTCTCTTCCCCCGCAATAGAGGCCTTATCCAAACGGTCCTGCAGGCCGGCTCGGGCCTGCACCGCCAGCTCTTCGGCTTCGTCATGCGCCGCGCCACTGGTAAAATTTGGTAAAATAGGTTGGTGCGTTTGGGGACGATAAGAACACCGCCGGGCCATAAGCGCGGTGTTGCTTATGGCTTCAGGTAAATCCTCAAAAAGCGTCGCCATTGCCCTTCCGGACTTGAAATAATGTTCCTGCGTCAAATGCCGCCGCTCTTCCACCGACAGATACGACCCTTCAGCAATGCAGATCAACGCATCATGGGCCTCATACATTTCCTGTTTGGCGAAATAAGGCTCATTGGTTGCCACCGCAGGCACGCCGCGCTGCGCCGCCCAGTTCAGAAGAAACACCTCGGACTGTTTTTCACCCGCACGCCCATGGCGCTGTAATTCAACGGCCAGACAATCACCAAAACAATCCGCCAGATCGTCGAGGCAGGATTTAGCCGTATCTTCATGATCAGACCGGATCAACCCATCAATGATCCCGTCATACCCCCCTGTCAGGGCAATCAGACCATCGGCATGGTCTTTGATATCCTGCCAGCCGACATGGGGGTTTTCTGTTGGTTCAACATCAAGAAAGGCCTTACTGCTGAGCGCCATGAGGTTTTCATACCCGGCTCTGGTCTGCGCCAGAAAGGCCAGTGAACCGCGCACCGCCCCATGGTTTGCGTTTTCAGAGCGCACCACATCGAGCGTTAAACCGATAATAGGCTGAACCCCGGCCTTGGCCATGGTTTCAGAAAATTCAAGCGCGCCAAAAAGGTTATTGGTATCGGTAAGCGCCAATGCCGGCATGCCATAATGCAGGCATAAATCACGCAAAGCGCTGATCTGAATTGCCCCTTCCAGAAGGGAATTTGCCGAACGGCAGCGCAAATGAATGAACGGATTTTCATTTGTCGCCACGGTTTGGCTCCTTCTATGGCCCGGTTCGGCCCCTGTAATGATTCTGGCTCAGCATATCTCTTTAGCTAGCCGCCGAGAACCATAGACCATGCGCTGACCACAAAAACCAGCCCGGACAAAACAGAAAGGGCGGCGACTTCTCTGATAATATCTTTCATATCACTCTCCATTAGTTCATGATATGTTCTTATTTCCCCGCCACACCTCTGTCAAGAACATTTACAGAACATTTATTCATAAGGGCATATGAAATTTGTCGCATGCAGCCCTGCATACGACCTATCAATTTGTTTTTGTTGTATTTTACATGGAAAGCATTCAGGTGCTGACGGCCTTGCCCTCTTCCATCATCAACACCCGGTCCATGTAAGCACGCAAATCATGATTGTGCGTTGCCACCAATGCGGCAACTTTTTCAATACGTACAAGGTCAAACAGGCTTTGAAAAACCGCCGCAGACGTGCTCGGATCAAGATTACCTGTTGGTTCATCAGCCAGCAGGAGTTTGGGTTTATTGACCAGCGCCCTGGCGATCGCCACTCTTTGCTGTTCACCGCCAGAAAGCTCTGCCGGTTGATGGTGCAGGCGCCCACTCAAGCCCATTATGTCCAAAAGGCGCTCCGCATCTTTTCTGGCCTGCTTTCGTGGCACCCCACTGATCATGCGCGGCATGGCGACATTATCAAGCGCGGTAAATTCAGGCAAAAGGTGGTGGAATTGATAGACAAAGCCAATGGCATTGCGCCGAATGGCGGTGCGTTGCGTGTCATTCAGGGTCAGGCAGTCCTGGCCATCAATAAGAATTTGCCCGGCATCGGGTTTTTCAAGCAGCCCGGCCGCATGCAGCAAGGTTGATTTGCCCGAGCCAGACGGCCCCAGCAGGCCAACAAACTCGCCAGACGCGATATCCAGATCGACACCATTCAGAACCGTCAAGGTTTCCTTGCCCGACTGATAATGGCGCTCTACCCCCGCAACCTGTAAAACCGGGCCTGATGTTTGTGCCTTATTCATAGCGCAAGGCCTCTACAGGATCGAGGCGGGAGGCCCGAAAGGCCGGTGGCAAGGTGACCAGAACCGACATGATAAAACCAAACCCGGCAATCGTTGCCACTTCGCTCCACACCACTTTGGCCGGCAGGCGGGCCAGTTCATAAACGTCCGGGCTGAATAATCTCTCGCCAGGATTAAAGAGGGAAAAAGCCCATTGCAGAGCGTCCTGTATAGGATCGATATAAACGGCAAACAAAATCCCCGCCAGAACGCCCGCGAGGGTGCCAAACGCCCCGATCGCCGCACCGGACATGATAAAAATACGCAAGGTCGCCCCGCGGGTTATGCCCATGGTGCGCAATATGGCAATGTCCCGCGCCTTGTTTTTCACCAGCATGACAAGCCCGGAAATAATATTCATCGCCGCAATGGCGATAATCAACATCAAAATCATACGCATCATCATGCGCTCGACTTTTAGCGCCGTCACATAAGAGCGATTGCGATCTTTCCAGTTATCCATACCGATCGGCATGCCCGCAGCGGCGGCCAGATCAGCCTGCACCGGTTTTGTATCAAACGGGTCATCCACCCGAATCTCGATATAATCGGGACGATTGTCGCGATTAAAAAACAATTCGGCCTGTTGCAGAGGCAGATAGACAAACCGCTTGTCGTAATCGTCCAGACCCATTTTGAATATCGCACCAATGCGGTAGGTTTTGCGGCGCGGCGATGTTCCAAAAGGCGTCATATTGCTGCTGCTGAAAGACAGCAAGGTCAGATCGTCACCAATCCCAAGGCCGAATTTTTTTGCCAGCGCCGCGCCAATAACAATCAAATCCCCGCCAAAACGGCCCGTGCCAAAATCATCAAGATTACCCGCCACAAGCTTATTGGCGACAAGGTCCATTTGCCGCAAATCACCCGGTTTCATGCCAAAGACAATGACCAATTCGCCATCCGCCGCATACTGGATTAATGCGGCCGCCTGCCCCATTACCATGGGACGCGCCGAAATCACATGCGGCACTTCTGCCAAGCGTTCGCGCAAAGGCTCAATCTCGTTATTTTCCACCCGCAAGGTGGATACGGAGATATGCCCCTGCGCCCCCATCATCAGATCAAAGATTTTATCGCGATAGCCATTCATGACCGACATGACGATAATCATCACCGCCACGGCCAGCAAAATGCCGATAAAAGAAATCAGGGCGATCAGCGATATCCCGCCTTCGGCGCGCCGAGCGCGCAAATACCGCCAGGCAATGGCGCGTTCAACGGCGCTGAACGGCCCAGCCCCCCGGTGCGCTGCATGAAGGCCCTTATCCATTCAACCTCGCATACGCCGCTGCAACCTTGTTCAACGCCGCCTCAAGCGGCAAGCTTTCGCGCGCACCACTGGCCCGTTCCTTGATTTCAACCAGACCGTCTTTCAGGCCGCGCGGTCCAATAATAATCTGCCAGGGCAGGCCAATCAGGTCCATGCGGGCAAATTTCGCCCCGGCCCGCTCATTGCTGTCATCGTACAAAGGCTCAAGCCCCGCATTACAGAGGTTTTGATACGCCGTTTCACACGCGCCATCCGTGGCTTCATCGCCCTGACGCAAATTAATAATCCCAACTTTGAACGGGGCAATTTCCATGGGCCATATAATACCGTTTTCATCGTGGCTGGCCTCGATAATCGCCCCGGCAATGCGCGATACGCCAACCCCGTAAGAGCCCATATGCACCGGCGTTTCACTACCGTCGGCAAGGGTGATTTTGGCCCCCATGGGTTCGGAATATTTGGTACCAAAGTAAAATACCTGCCCAACTTCAATGCCCCGGGCGCTGAGCTGTTTATCTTTTGGCACGGCAGCAAACGCGGCCGCGTCATGCACATCCTCGGTAGCTGCATAAAGCGCCGTACGCGCATCGACCAGCGGCTGGAGGTCGCCATCAAAATCCACGTCCACCCCCGGCGGCGGCATATCAACCAGATCCTTGTGACAAAACACCGCCGATTCGCCAGTATCGGCGAGAATAATAAACTCGTGCGAAAGATCGCCACCAATCGGCCCGGTTTCAGCCCGCATCGGCACCGCCTTTAAGCCCATGCGCGCGAATGTATTGAGATAGGCAACAAACATGCGGTTATAGGACTTCATGGCCGCAGCCGCATCGACATCAAAGGAATAGGTGTCCTTCATCAAAAATTCGCGGCCCCGCATCACCCCGAAACGCGGACGCACCTCGTCACGAAACTTCCACTGGATATGATAAAGGAGTTTGGGCACATCCTTGTAAGAGCGACAATAACTGCGAAACATGTCGGTGATCATGTCTTCATTGGTCGGCCCATAAAGCATTTCGCGATTATGGCGATCCGTAATGCGCAACATTTCCTTGCCATAGGCTTCATAGCGACCGCTCTTGCGCCACAATTCCGCCGGCTGGATAGTCGGCATCAGCATTTCAATGGCCCCGGCCCGGTTTTGCTCTTCACGCACAATCTGCTCGATATTGCGCAAAACCTTCAGCCCCAAAGGCAGCCAGCTATAAATTCCGGCCGCTTCCTGACGGATCATGCAAGAGCGCAGCATCAAACGGTGTGACACAATCTGCGCATCCGCAGGGGTTTCTTTCAAAGTCGGTAAGAAATATCGGGTTAAACGCATTGCCTCTATCCACTGCAAACACTCATACCCGGTGATAGACCGCCGGGGCCATGATTGTCCACCGACCAGCGCCCATGATGACAGAGGAACAGATAAAAAAATCGGCTGGAGCAATGCCCCAGCCGATTAAGGAGGAAACGCCATCAAGCTTATTGGTAAGCGAGCTATCGCAACCAATGAAAATCACCCTGCCCTTGTTTTCCTCTATGCGCAACCCCTAATAAGCAAAAAATACCAATTTTATGACCCCTACCATCAAAATCGGCAATATTTTTTCTTTTTCTGCTGATTATTGACACCTTAAGTGCCGTAAAGCCAGTCAAAGGGAATTTTGGTCAGAATGCCGCTGGTGATCACAAAATAGGTAATCACCCATAAAATGCAGCTTATGCCTGTGGTAATCGCCGCTTTGCGCAAAAGCCCTGGCGCGACCGGCGCGCCGGGCTCGGAGCCTTCGACCACCTCATCATCTTCCCACTGCCCACGCACACCAAATGGCAGAACCGCAAAAAACGTGGCCCACCAAATGATAATAAAGGTTACGATTCCCGTTGCGATACCCATTTTACACACTCTCCTTCGGGCATTGCATCAGTTCGACCAGAACCCCGCCCGTATCCTTGGGATGAATAAAAATAACCGGCACCCCATGGGCGCCAATACGCGGCTCACCACTGCCCAACACCCGCGCCCCCTTGGCCCGCATATCATCGCGCGCCGCCACAATATCCGCCACTTCGAAACACACATGGTGTTGTCCCCCGGCCGGGTTTTTCTGCAAAAACCTTGTTAGGGGCGACTCATCGCCCAGCGGTTCAATCAGCTCGATCTGGATGTTTGACAAATCAATAAATTTAACCCGCACACCCTGCTCTGGCATATCAAAGGCGTCATGCGCCTGCGTCGCGCCATAAAGCGTGGCATAAGTGCGCGCCGCTGCCTCCACATCAGGGGTGGCAATGCCAATATGATTTAACCGACCGACCATTTTTGCCGCTCCTTTATGTGTCCAAGCTATACCGGCAGGACAATAACCTCCACATGGGGCCGTTTGCCCCATATGCCGCTGGCGGTTTTGCGCACCGCCCTTTGTACCACATCTTCGACCGCCCGCTCATTCTGGCGATGGGCTTTATCGAGACTTTTAAAAGCACGTTCGGCAGAGAGGATCAAATCATCTTCGGCCTGTGCAAAATCATCATGGGCCGGGTCCGGCAGACCGCAAAAATTCACTTCCGGCCCCGATACCAGCCGCGCCTTTTCATCCACCGCCAATGCCATGGAGATCACGCCGCCAAAGGCCAATTTTTTACGCATGCGCAAAGAGCCGTCATCAGCAGGCGTCAACACCGACCCATCCCGGTGCAAGCGTCCGGATGGGACTTCGTCAACAAGATCAGCGCCCGCGCTCGATAATTCGATCATATCGCCATTGCGCGGGGCAAAGCCGTGCGCCACCTGTAATTCGCGGGCCAATTTGGCATGAGCAACAAGATGGCGGCGCTCTCCATGTACCGGAATGGCGATGCGCGGCCGCGCCCAGGCATACATCTGGCGCAATTCATCGCGGCATGGGTGGCCCGATACGTGGATATGGCGCTCGCGCTCGGTAATAATATTAACGCCCTTCGCGGCCAGCGCATTTTGCAGCGCAAAAATGGATTTCTCATTGCCCGGAATAACCCGTGAGGAAAAAAGCACACTGTCGCCGCTGGATAATTTAACATGCCTGTGCGTGCCACTGGCAATGCGTGACAAAGCCGCGCGTGGCTCGCCCTGACTGCCGGTACACAAATAAAGCACACGGGCTTTGGGCATGCTGGCCGCTTCTTCTTCGTCAATAAACGGCCGGGCATCGGCAAACAGGCCAACATGGCGCGCCGCGCCCATCATCCGGTGCATCGAACGCCCCACCAGACAGACGGCGCGATTATTTGCCTCTGCCGCTTCAACGGCGGTTTGCAGCCGCGCCACATTCGAGGCAAAGGCGGCCACCGCCACGCGGCCCTTTTGCTCACCAACCAGCTTGATCAACTCTTCGCGCACATCCGCTTCGGACCCGGCCATGCCTTCGCTCAGCACATTGGTTGAATCGCAGACCATGGCCAGCACCCCCTCCTCGCCTGCCGCCATCAACGCCTCGGCGTCAATGGTCTCGCCGATCAACGGATTGGGGTCGATTTTCCAATCGCCCGTATGCAGGATCAGCCCGGCGGGGGTGCGGATAATCAGGCCGTTTGGCTCTGGTATCGAATGGGTCAGGGTCACCAGTTCAAGATCGAAAGCGCCCAGCGTAAAGCGCCCGCGCAACGGTATTTCATGCAATTCCACCTGATCCAAAAGGTCCGCCTCGGCCAAGCGGTCGCGCATAAGATAAGCCGTGAACGGGGTCGCATAAACCGGCGCACGCAATTGCGGCCAAAGGGTCGCCACCGCGCCCATATGGTCCTCGTGCGCGTGGGTCAAAACAATGCCCAGCAAATCCTTTGCCCGTTCGGTAATAAAGGCCGGGTCGGGCATGATAACCTCGACACCCGGCGTCGAGGCATCACCAAATGTGACCCCCAGATCAACAATGATCCATTTTTCGCGCCCTGGCAGCCCAAAGCCATAAAGGTTGAGGTTCATGCCAATTTCGCCGCAGCCGCCCAGCGGTACAAAGACCAGCCGGTCTGCGGATGTAGATTTACTCATGCGTCTTCCTGTTACGCTGATAGATGTCGAGAAGACCACGAATCGTCAAATCCGGCTCAAAACGCTCTATGGCTTCTGAGGCCCCGTCAAAAAGCGGAGAAATCCCGCCCGTGCCGATCACCGTCAAGGGTGCGGGATATTCCTCTGCAATACGGCGCACCATCCCGTCAATCAACCCCACATAGCCCCAAAACACCCCCGATTGCATGGCGCTTACCGTACTCGACCCGATACTTTTTTCCGGTTTGGCAATGGCCACACGCGGCAGTTTCGCCGCCGCATCGTGCAAGGCCTGTAGCGATAAATACATGCCCGGCGCAATCGCCCCGCCCAAAAATTCATCATCTTTTGAAATCAGATCAAACGTTGTCGCCGTGCCCGAATCGACAATCAGCAAAGCCCCGTCGATAAAGGTGCGCGCCCCGGCAGCATTGACCAGACGGTCCGCGCCAACCTCGCGCGGGTTATCAATCTTTGGCGCAATGCCAATATCAAGACCATCTTCACCAACCACCATGGGTTCGCAATGCAAATAGCGCCGCGCCAGATTGCGAAAGTGAAACAGCGATTGCGGCACCACCGTTGAGATAATGCACGCATCCATCTGACTTAACGATAAATCCTGCATGCCCAGCAATTGATGCAGCCAGACCGCATATTCATCGGCGGTGCGTGCCGTATAGGTGGCGGTGCGCCATTGGGCGCGCCAGGTCTTGCCGTCATGCACGGCAAAAAGCGCATTGGTATTCCCGCAATCAATCGCAAGCAGCATCGGTTTTCTCCGCTAGCTAAAAAAAACTTCCCCGGCCGTCACTTCAATGACGCGTCCGTCTGGCTGGCGCAAGACCAAAGCCCCGTTTTGGCTCAAATCTTCGAATATACCGCTTTGCCCGGCGCTGGTTTTTATCGGCTGGCCAAGGCCATGCGCGGCGGCCAGCCAGGCCGTGCGAATGGGGGCGAAACCTTCGGCCTTTTCGCGCGCCTGCCAGTGAGTGAATCTCTCTATAATGGCATTCAGCGCCTGTTCCGGGGATGGGACTGTCATGCCGGGCAATAAAAATTCGCCAACATGCGCCGCATGCATATGCGGGTCTGGCGGGTGTTCTTTTAAATTAACGCCAATCCCCACCGCCAGCCATGTATCGCCTCCCGGTGCGCCGCCGGATTCGAGCAATATGCCCGCCGCTTTGCGCCCGGCCAGCAAAATATCATTGGGCCATTTTATGGTGACAGGAAAATCACTGCCCAGCCAGCCGCGCATGGCATCATAAAGCGCCAAAGCAGCCACAAAACTTTGCCGCGCAATCTGATCAAGCGGGCGGGTGGCCGTATAAAGCCCGGTACAAAAAAGATTACCCGTTGATCCTTGCCAGACCCGCCCCTGACGCCCGCGTCCGCTTTCCTGTTTGTGCGCCAGAACCCAAAGCGGTCCCACCTCCCCGGCCTCGGCCAGGCGGCGCGCCTCGTCATTGGTGCTGCCCAGCACCGGATAACTGATTATGCGCACAGGAATATCCCTTTATTCAGGACAGGGCCGCCGCTGCCGCCTGCGCCCAGCGCTCCAGCGCCGGTAATAGCCACAACGCCCCCGGCAGCATGAAAAACGCCGCCGCCCCGGCGGTCAGGCTCAATGTCGCAGAGGGCGCAACAAAAGCCGGGCCGGGATCGTCAAACCAGATAATCTTCACAACCCGCAAATAATAGAACGCGCCAACAACGCTCAAGACCGCGCCATAAATCGCCAGCCATAAAAGCCCCTGATCCACCGCCGCCATAAAGATATATAACTTACCAAAAAAACCGGCCAGAGGCGGCAGGCCGGCAATCGACATCATCAACAGGCTGAACGATAAGGCCAGGCCGGGCCGGGTCCGCGACAAACCCGCCAGATCATCAATGCGCTCGACCATGCCTTCACCCTGACGCATCGCCAGAATGCAGGCAAAAAGCCCCAGCGTGGTAATCAGGTAAAGCCCCATATAAAGCAGCAGCGCCGACACCCCAACGACCCCGCCAGCGGCCATGGCAATCAGCGCATAACCCATATTGGCAATCGAGGAATAGGCCATCAGGCGCTTGATATTACGCTGCATAATGGCCCCGAAATAGCCCAGCGTCATGGAGAGCACTGAAAGCCCGATCACCACCTGTTGCCATTGCCCGGCAAGATCGGCAAACGGACCGTTCAGGAGCCGCGCGATCAGGGCAATCGCGGCCATTTTTGGCGCGGTGGCAAAAAACGCCGTCACCGGCGTTGGCGCGCCTTCGTAAACATCCGGGGTCCACATGTGAAACGGCACCGCCGAAATCTTGAACGCCAAGCCGCTCAGCACAAACACCAGACCGATTACAAGGCCCATATTCATATGCCCGCCCGCCGCAGCGGCAACGCCGTCAAACCGGGTGGTGCCGGCAAAACCGTAAATCAGGCTGATACCATAAAGAAGAAGTCCGGAAGCCAGCCCGCCAAGCACAAAATATTTCAGACCCGCTTCGGAAGCGCGCAAGGAATTACGGTTAAACGCGGCCAGCACATAAAGCGACAGGCTTTGCAGTTCCAGACCAACATAAAGCGACAAAAGATCATTGGCCGAGACCATGATCATCATGCCGACAACCGCCAAAAGCACCAATATGGCATATTCATATTTGATGATATTTTCATCGCGCAAAAACCGATTGCCCATGGCCAGCACCAAAGCAGCCGAGATAAGCACCGCGATTTTGGCAAAGCTGGCCAACTGATCAAAAACCAGCGCGCCGTTAAACGCCTGCGCAGAACTTCCCGCATCGCGCATAACCCAAAGGGCGGCCAAAAGAAGCGCCCCGGCGCTCAGCCAGCTAATCAGCCCCCCGGCGCGCTCGCCGCGCACCGCACCGGCCACAAGCAACACCAAAGCGGTGATCGCCAGACCGGCTTCGGGGGCAATAAGGACAAGATTGGAAACAAACGATGTCATGCAAATCCCCTATTGTGCCAGCGTTGGAGCGGCTTGTTCGACAAGCAACCGCACCGCAGGTTCGGTTATATCCGTCACCAAAGACGGCCAGATGCCAAATAAAATGGTCGCCACAACCAAAGGCACGAAAATGATAATTTCCCGGCGGCTCAGATCCGTTATCCCCTCCAGCTTGGGATTGGTGATAACGCCAAAAATAGTTTTTTTGTACAGCGTCAGGGCATAAACCGCCGACAGGATCACCCCGAAGGCCGCCCCGAAAGCCAGCCAGGAGTTGACCAGATAAGCCCCGGTCATGGTCAAAAACTCACCGATAAAGCCTGAGGTACCCGGCAGGCCGACATTGGCCATGGTAAACAGCATAAAGATCGCCGAATAGACCGGCATATAACGCACCAGCCCGCCATAGGCGGCAATCTCGCGGGTGTGCATACGGTCATAAATAACGCCGACAACCAAAAACAGCGCCGCCGAAACAACGCCATGACTGATCATCTGGAACATCGCCCCTTGCAGGCCGATAAAATTCATCGAGAATATGCCAAGAGTCACAAACCCCATATGCGCCACCGATGAATAGGCAATCAGCTTTTTCATATCGGTTTGGCGAAACGCCACCAAGGATGTGTAGATGATGGCGATAATGGAAAGCACAAACACCAAGGGCGCAAACGCGTGCGAAGCATCGGGGAACATGGGCAGGGAAAAGCGGATAAAGCCGTAGCCGCCCATTTTAAGGAGTACCCCGGCCAGAATAACCGAACCGGCGGTCGGGGCCTGTACGTGCGCATCGGGCAACCATGTGTGCACCGGCCACATTGGCATTTTAACCGCAAAGGAGGCAAAGAAGGCCAGCCACAGCCAGGTTTGCATGCCCGGCGGGAAATCATAGGTCAGAAGCACGGTGACATCGGTGGTTTTGGCCACCAATATCATGGCGATAATGGCAATCAGCATCAAAACCGAGCCCAAAAGCGTATAGAGAAAGAATTTGAACGCCGCATAGACCCGGTTTGGCCCGCCCCACACGCCGATAATGATAAACATCGGGATCAGGCCAGCTTCGAAGAACACATAGAACAGCATAATATCGAGGGCGCAAAACACCCCGATCATCAGCGTTTCAAGAAGCAAAAACGCGATCATGTATTCGGTGATGCGTTCCTTGACCACGCCCCAACTGGCGATAAAGCAAAGCGGCATCAAAAAAGTCGTTAAAAGCACCAGGGTCAGCGAGATGCCGTCCACCCCCATGCGATAGCTCATGCCCGCAAACCAGGGTATATCTTCAACCAATTGAAAGCCCGGATCGGCGACATTAAAGTCAACCAGCGCCCAGACCGACAGGCCAAAGGTGATCAGGCTGGTCGCCAGCGCCACGCTGGGGGCATTGCGCTCAATAATACCCGCATCCTCGCCGCGCGAGGTAATGCGGAACAGCAAAAGAACCAGTGCGCCCAAAAGCGGCATAAAGGTGATCAGGGAAAGAATATGCGGCAATGTTGTCATGTTAATGCCCTCCCGGCCCGTTGAATAACAGCCAGGTTACAAAGCCCACCAGACCAATCAGCATGGCAAAGGCGTAATGATAAAGATAACCGGTTTGCAAACGGATGATCCGTTTCGCCCCGGCCAGTGTGGCGGCGGCAAAACCGTTTGGCCCGAAACCGTCAATCAGGCGCTGGTCACCGATTTTCCAGAATAGATCACCTAATTTACGCGCCCCGCGAATGAACACAAAATCGTAAATCTCGTCCACATACCATTTGTTATAAAGAAACGGATGGACAAGGGAGCTGCGCGCCGCCATGCGTGCGCCCAGTCCCGGCCGGGTGATATACATGTACCAGGCGACAAGAAAACCAATCAGCGTCACCGCAAACGGTGACCAGGCAACCCAGAGCGGCACCGCGTGTTCACCGCCTTCTTCATGGGCGGCGGCGGGTTCAGCTTTGTCTGTGCTTGCCGCCTCATGCGTTATCGCCGCGCCATCATGCCCGGCAATTGCCGGCGAAGCCGCGACAGTTTCAGCCATGGCCGGGCTGCGCCAGAATTCCGGTGCCTTGTCGCCGATAAAGCTGCTGGCGAATATCAGCCCGGCAAACACCGCGCCAATCGATAAAAGCCCAAGCGGAACCAGCATTAAGGGCGGCGATTCATGGGCATGGGAGAGGACTTTTGGATCGCCCCGATAGGAGCCGTGAAAAGTCATAAACACCACCCGCCAAGAATAGAACGACGTCAGCAGCGCCGCAATGACACCCACCCAAAAGGCCGGAAAGCCAAACGCCGTACCGGCAATACCGGCTTCCCATGCGCCTTCGATAATGGCGTCTTTGGAGAAGAAACCGGCAAAGCCGATGGATGTACCCGGAATACCCACCCCGGTCAGCGCCAATGTGCCGATTATCATGAAAATCCAGGTCAGCGGCATCATGCTGGCAATGCCGCCCATTTTGCGCATGTCCTGTTCGTGATGCATGCCGATGATCACCGAACCGGCCCCTAAGAATAAAAGCGCCTTGAAAAAAGCGTGGGTAAAGAGGTGGAACATGGCCGCATCATAAAGCCCAAGACCGCCCGCCATAAACATATAGCCCAATTGCGAACAGGTTGAATAAGCGATCACCCGCTTGATATCGTTTTGCACCAGCCCGACCGTGGCGGCAAAAAACGCCGTTATCGCCCCGATCACGGTAACAAACAGGCTGGCATGGGGGGCCAGCTCGAAAATCGGGGCGCAACGCGCCACCAAAAACACACCCGCCGTCACCATCGTTGCCGCATGGATCAATGCCGAAACCGGGGTTGGCCCTTCCATCGCGTCCGGGAGCCAGACATGCAAGAAGAATTGCGCCGATTTGCCCATCGCCCCGATGAACAACAAGAATGCAACCAGCTCGATAGCGTTAAAATGCATCCACAAGAAAGGAATGCTCAAATCGGTTTTATCCTGAACCGCGCCAAAAACCGTATCGAAATCGAGCGTGCCAAAGACCGCGAATATGGTCATCACGCCCAGCGCAAAACCAAAATCACCAACCCGGTTGGTGACAAACGCCTTGATCGCGGCGGCATTGGCTTCGGGCTTTTTGTACCAAAAGCCGATCAGAAGATAAGAGGCCAGCCCGACCCCTTCCCAGCCAAAAAACATTTGCAAAAAGTTGTTGGCGGTGACCAGCATCAGCATGGAAAAGGTGAAAAACGACAAATAGGAAAAGAACCGCGCCTTGGCCGGATCGTCGGCCATATAGCCCCATGAATAGACATGCACGAGGCTGGAGACAAAAGTCACCACGACCAGCATAACCGCCGTCAGCGTATCAATGCGCAAGGCCCATTCGGCCCTGAAATCACCAACCGCAAACCAGTTCATCAGATGCACAATCTGATCATGACCGCCATAGGCAACCTGGGTGAAAGCAAAAAATGACAGCAAGGCCGACAAAAGTAAAAACCCGGTGGTGACGATTTGCGCCAGCCTGTCGCCAATAACCTTGCCGAATAATCCGGCAATCAAGGCCCCCACCAGCGGTCCAAAGACAATCGCAATATACATGGCCGCCTAGCCCTTCATCAAATTAATATCATCGACGGCGATATCACCGCGATTACGAAAATAAACCACCAGAATGGCCAGCCCGACCGCCGCCTCAGCCGCCGCCACGGTGAGCACAAAAAGCGCAAAAACCTGGCCGCCCATATCGTGTAAAAACGTTGAAAATGCCACAAAATTGATATTCACCGATAACAGGATCAGTTCGATCGACATCAGAATGATGATGACATTTTTGCGATTGACAAAAATCCCGAAAATCCCCAGCGTGAACAAGATTGCCGATACGGCGAGATAATGCCCCAAACCAATAATCATCTTAAATCCCCTGTCCCGGTTCGACATCAACCAGTGTGACGCCATCTTCGGCGCGGCGCGCCACCTGTTCGCCGATATTCTGGCGTTTGACGCCCTTTTTGTGGTAGCTGGTCAGCACCACCGCTCCGCTCATCGCCACCAGAAGAACCAGCCCCGCCGCCTCGATAAAGAAGGCGTAATCGGTATAAAGAACCCCCGCAAAAGCGCCTAAATTATCGCCCCCTTCGGGCATTGGGGCCAGGCGCGCGCTTTGCGCCGTATCGCTGAAGGCCCAGCTGGAGCCAAGCACAATCAGCTCAACCGCCAATATCGCCCCCAGCAGGCCGCCCAGCGGCATATAATCGGCAAAGCCTTGTTTCAGCTCGACATTATCAATATCGAGCATCATCACCACAAACAGAAACAATACCGCCACCGCGCCGACATAGACCATGATCAGCACCATGCCCAAAAACTCCGCGCCCATCAGCACAAACAAGCCGGCGGCAGAGAAAAATGTCATAATCAGGAACAATACCGAGCGCACCGGGTTACGCGCCGAAACCACCATGAAGGCGAACAGCACCGCGCTGGCGGCAAAAACATAAAACGCCACAGCGGGCAGAAGTGTTGGCAGATCCATCACACGCCCCTTTTTTTGTCTGTTGTTTTCATAACCATCATTCCCTTGCCTTATCTGTAGGGCGCATCCAGTTCGATATTACGCGCAATCTCACGCTCCCACCGGTCGCCATTATCCAAAAGCTTGTCTTTTTCATAGAAAAGCTCTTCGCGGGTTTCGGTGGCAAATTCAAAATTTGGCCCCTCGACGATGGCATCAACCGGGCAGGCCTCCTGGCAAAATCCACAATAAATGCACTTGGTCATGTCGATGTCATAGCGCGTGGTGCGCCGCGAGCCATCATCGCGTGGCTCGGCCTCGATGGTGATCGCCTGGGCCGGGCAAATGGCCTCGCACAATTTGCAGGCGATGCAGCGCTCTTCACCGCTTTCATAGCGGCGCAAAGCGTGCTGGCCGCGAAAACGCGGGCTCAAGGGCCCCTTTTCAAACGGGTAGTTAATTGTCGCCTTGGGCGCGAAAAAATAACGCATGCCCAGCAGAAAAGCCCCGACAAAATCGAGTAAAAAGAAGCTGCGAATTTTTCGCATGAATTGCGTCATCTCATGCCCCTCCCTGGGCAAATGTAACCCATCCGGCCACCAGAACCATCGCCCCCATGGAGATTGGCAGAAGAACTTTCCACCCCAGCCGCATCAATTGGTCATAGCGGTAACGCGGGACAATGGCCTTGACCATCGAGAACAGGAAAAACACAAACAACCCCTTGATCGCAAACCACAATACCGGCGGCAAAAGCGTAAGTGGTGCAAAGTCAAACGGCGCGTTCCAACCACCCAAAAACAACACCGTGGTCATGGCGCACATCAAAACAATGTTCAGATATTCGCCAATCATGAACAAAAGATAGAGTGTTGAGGAATATTCAACCTGATACCCGGCCACCAGTTCGGATTCCGCTTCGGGCAGGTCAAACGGCGGGCGGTTGGTTTCGGCCAGTGCAGAAATGAAAAACACCACCATCATCGGAAACATGACAAGCGTGATCGGCGACAGGGCAATGCCATACCAGTGCCAAAAGCCCCCGGCCTGCGCCTCGACAATCTTGCTGAGATTCATCGATCCGGTCAGCATCAAAACGGTAATCAGCACAAAACCGATAGAGACTTCGTAAGACACCATTTGCGCCGCAGAGCGCAAAGAGCCAAGGAAGGAATATTTCGAGTTCGACGCCCAGCCCCCAAGGATAATCCCGTACACACCAAGCGATGAAATGG
>JALWSB010000057.1:19632-25896 GCA_027080345.1 Robiginitomaculum sp.
GATAAAGAATGCCCACATTCAAATTGGAAATCACCCAGCCCGGTGCCACCGGCACCACCGACCAGGCGATAAACGCCATAACCAGTGATAAAAACGGCGCCAGAATAAAAATACCCTTATCCGCTCCGGCCGGAATAATCACTTCCTTGAAGGCAAATTTCAAAAAGTCGGCAAAGGATTGTAACAGGCCAAACGCGCCCACAACATTAGGCCCCCGGCGCATTTGCACCGCCGCCCAGATCTTGCGATCAGCCAACAAAATAAACGCCAGCGAGACCAAAAGCACGACCACAAACCCCAGCACTTTAAGCAAGGTAATCACGGTCCAGCCCAAAGGCGTGGTGGTGTCAAAAAGCATAGTAAAAAAATCGCTCATTGGCCGCACTCCCTCGTCATACCAGGATGCGTCGGCATCCAATGGTGGCTCCGTTCTGGATTCCGGTTTGCACCGGAATGACGCCAAATTGCAGCACGCATATCCATCACTCCGCCGCTTCCGCCAGCCCCGACGCATTCGCCGCGCATTGCGCCATCACGGCGCTGGCCCGGGCAATCGGGTTGGTCAAATAAAAATCATCAATCATTGAGACAAAAGCCCCGGCCCTGATTTTGCCCGCTTTGCCGAGCTTTGCCGGGTCAAATGCGCTTACCGCCGGGGTTTCAAGCGTTGCACGCACCGCCGCCAGATCGTCATACGGCAATGTGCGGCCCAACACATCGGAAAGCGCACGCACAATAGACCAGTCCTCGCGCGCTTTGCCCTTGGGAAAGACCGCGCGGAAACCGGCCTGCACACGCCCTTCGGTATTGGTATAAAGCGCATCTTTTTCCGTATAGGCCGCGCCGGGCAGGATCACGTCCGCCCGGTGCGCCCCGGCATCGCCGTGGCTGCCCTGATAGATCACAAAGGCATCGCCAAGCGCGCTCATATCAATTTCATCAGCGCCCAAAAGATAAACCGTATCGACCTCGCCCTTGCCTGCGCCATCAAGAATGGACGCCACATCGCGGCCGCTTTCACCGGGCACAAAGCCCATATCCAGCCCACCAACACGCGCCGCCGCGCTGTGCAGCACATTAAAGCCGTTCCAGTCGTCACGGACCACATTCAAACGCGCCGCAAGCTGGCCTGTTTTACGCAATATTTGCGCCCCATCAGGCCGCGCCAACGCCCCCATGCCAATGATAATCATCGGTTTTTTGGCTTTTTTGAACAATGCCGTAAAGCCGCCGCGTTTGGCCGCAAAGCCCTCAAGCGCCGCCGCCCCATCGCCAATATGGGCATATGGATATGTCAGGTCCGCTGGCGCGCCAATAAGGCCGATTTCAGCCCCGTTATTGAGCCAGGCCCCGCGAATACGTGCATTGATAATCGGTGCTTCAAGGCGCGGATTGGTGCCGATCAGCAAAATCGCGTCCGCCTCATCAATACCGGCAATACCGGAATTAAAGAGATACCCCTCGCGCCCCTGCCCGCCAAGCGCCGCGCCGTCCTGGCGGCAATCAATCGAGGTGACACCCAAAGACCCCATCAGGTCTTTCAAGGCTTTCATGCTTTCCATATCGCACAAATCACCGGCAATTGCGGCAATACGTTCGGGATCGCCTTTGAGACGTTCCGCGACCACGCCCAGCGCCTCGCCCCAGCTCGTCGGGGCCAATTTGCCGTTTTTGCGCACATAGGGCGTATCAAGCCGCTGGCGCTGCAAGCCGTCCCAGACAAACCGGGTTTTGTCGGAGATCCATTCCTCGTTCACATCATCATTCAGGCGTGGCAAAATCCGCATCACCGCCGCGCCGCGCGCATCAACCCGAATGTTCGAGCCAACCGCATCCATCACGTCGATGCTTTCGGTTTTGCGCAATTCCCAGGGCCGCGCATTAAAAGCGTAAGGCCGCGAGGTCAGCGCGCCAACCGGGCACAAATCGATCACATTGCCAGACAATTCAGACTTTAAGTTTGCCTGCAAATACGTTGTTATTTCAGCATTTTCCCCGCGGTTTACAAGGCCCAATTCTTCCACACCCGCCACTTCGGAAATAAACCGCACACAGCGCGTGCACTGAATGCACCGGGTCATATTGGTCTTGACCAATGGCCCCATATTTTTTTCTTCGACGGCGCGTTTGTCTTCATCAAAGCGGGTCTGGCCCCGGCCATAAGCCATGGCCTGATCCTGTAGATCACATTCGCCGCCCTGATCGCAAATCGGGCAATCAAGCGGGTGATTGATCAGCAAAAATTCCATCACCCCTTCGCGCGCCTTTTTGACTACTGCGGAATTGGTACGGATATTGGCCGGTGTGCCATCGCGATTGGGACGCAAATCATTGACCGACATGGCGCACGACGCCATCGGTTTGGGCGCACCGACCCATTCGACAAGGCACATGCGACAATTGCCCGCCACCGACAGACGCTCATGATAGCAAAATCGCGGAATTTCCGCGCCCGCTTCCTCGCACGCCTGCATCAGCGTGTAATGGCCCGGCACCTCGATTTCCTTGCCGTCGACATTGACTTTGCGTAGTTCACTCATAACACGCCCCCTTTAACACGCACAGGCGTCATACCGGCGTAAGCCGGTATCCAGTTGTGACTCCGTGCTGGATTCCGGTTTTCACCGGAATGACGCCCCGTGTCATTACCGGACGTGTTCCGGTAATCCAGTAAGGAGGTCAGGCCGCGCTGGATTACCCGGATAAACCGGGCAATGACAACATAAACCTCCGTCACCCCGGCGCAGGCCGGGGTCCAGTTGTGAGTCTGCCCTGGATTCCGGTGCATCCCGGAATGATAATATGCATCAGTTTTTTTCATTCCCATTGTCATGTTTCGATTTGCGCATTAGATGCGCCCTGTTTTAATGCTGCAGAAATAATTTTTTGCATTTTTGGCGCGTAATGTGAAAGTTTTTTAGTTTGAAAAACTTCGCTGCCAAGGTATTCATGATGTTTGAGAATATGAGCATGAATTGTCGCCACCCAATATTTCTTTTCTCCAACATGGAGGATAATCTCTTCGCAAGCTGTCAAGAAAATCCCCACGAACCATCTATATTCCGATGTTCGTCCTGTCGTGACCAAACTTTGATAGTTTGGTTCTGCTAAATCCAAATGTTTAAACGCTAACTCTTGATAATGCTGAAAAGATTTCAGCGCCGAAGCATATTTTGATGATTGAACTTCGCTGCGCGCATATAAAGCAGCAAAAACAGCAACACCTACCCCAAGGCCTGTGGCAAAACCACCAACCACTTGCGCTAAACTAATTGGCTCCCATGGCAGTCCCATCGCCCCTACTCCGCCGCAACCGCGTGCACGGATTTGCCCGTACGGTATGTGTTGATTTTGTCTTCAATTTCGTGGCGAAAATGCCGGATCAAGCCTTGCACCGGCCAGGCCGCCGCATCACCAAGGGCGCAAATCGTATGGCCCTCGATCTCTGTCGATACATTGAGCAACATGTCGATCTCGCTCATTTCCGCTTTGCCTTCGCACATGCGCGTCAGCACCCGCCACATCCAGCCGGTCCCCTCACGGCACGGCGTGCATTGGCCGCAACTTTCATGCTTGTAAAAATAAGCCAGCCGGGTGATGGCGCGCACCATGTCGGTGGATTTATCCATAACGATCACCGCCGCCGTACCAAGGCCGGATTTATGTTCCTTCAAGGCATCAAAATCCATCAAAACATCGTTGCAAATATCTTTTGGCAGGCACGGCACAGATGAGCCACCGGGAATAACGGCTTTGAGGTTGTCCCAGCCGCCGATAACCCCGCCCGCATGGCGTTCAATCAGTGTTTTCAAGGGGATGGACATTTCTTCTTCGACATTGCACGGGGTGTTCACATGCCCCGAAATGCAAAACACCTTGGTGCCGACATTGCCCGGCCGCCCAAACGAGGAGAACCAGCCCGCACCCCGGCGCAAAATCGTCGGGGTGACGGCGATGCTCTCAACATTATTAACCGTGGTTGGGCAACCATAAAGCCCGGCATTGGCGGGAAATGGGGGTTTTAGGCGCGGTTGGCCCTTTTTACCCTCAAGGCTTTCCAAAAGGGCGGTTTCCTCGCCGCAAATATAGGCCCCGGCCCCATGGTGCAGGTAAAGATCAAAATCAAAGCCGGAGCCGCAGGCATTTTTGCCGATAAGCCCGGCTTTATAGGCCTCATCAATGGCCTTTTGCAGGGCGATGCGCTCGTCGATATACTCACCGCGCAAATAAATATAACAGGCCTTGGCGCGCATGGCGAAAGACGCCACAAGGCAGCCTTCGACCAACAAATGCGGATCGTGGCGCATAATGTCCCGGTCCTTGCAAGTGCCCGGCTCAGACTCGTCCGCATTGACCACCAGATAATGCGGGCGCGCGCCGACCTCTTTGGGCATAAATGACCATTTCAAACCCGTCGGAAAGCCCGCACCGCCGCGCCCGCGCAGACCCGATGCCTTGATCTGCTCGACAATCCAGTCATCACCAAGCGCCAGAAATTCGGCCGTACCATTCCACGCGCCGCGTTTTTTCGCCGCCTCAAGACCGGGATCTTGCAAGCCATAAAGATTGGTAAAAATGCGATCCTTGTCGTCAAGCATTGCCGCTACCCTTTTGTAATGCGTCTCTTTTTGCCTTTGACTCGCGCCAGCTTAAATACGCCACCAACGCCCCGGCGATTACCAGAACCGCCACGCCCGCATGAATCCATGCGTCCGCTTTGGTGATAAAATACCCCACAGCCACACCCACCAAAGCCAGCATTTCAACCAAGGTGATCAAGGCGATTAAAATCTGGTTGTCGCTCATTTTGTTTGATGCGTTTGCGGTCGTCATACCAAGCCTCCGCCATACCGTGATACGCCGGAATCCAGATTGAAAAAGATCTGGACTGCCCGGATAAACCGGGCAATGACAATATAAAACGCCGTCATACCGACGAAAGTCGGTATCCAGTTGAGAGGCCGTTCTGGATTCCGGTTTTCACCGGAATGACGAGGAAGAGAGGACACGTGCATCATTTACCACCCCTCATCTGCGTCATGCGCCAGATCACAGCTATAATGCCAAACAACCCAGCACTTCCACCAGCCAAACTAGTCGTTATTGGCTGCGCTTCGCCCAACCTGATAAATTCGATTACGCTTACCAAAGTGAAACCACATGCGCTGCAAAGAAGAACCAGCAGTAATATCTTCAAGGGCATGGGCATGGATGCGTTTGCGGTCGTCATACTAAACCTCCGTCATACCGGCGCAGGCCGGTATCCAGTGGTGAGTCTGCCCTGGATTCCGGTTTTCACCGGAATGACGAGGAAGAGAGGGCGCATCACGCATCATCAACCTGCCTCCCCTTCATGATGCGAGCCAGAATATAAAACACGCCAGCGAGGAAAAGGGCGTCAGACCCTGCCAAAGTGGCCGCATAACGCGAATGGCCAAAAATACTAACCGCCAGCAGCCCGCATACACTGCAAAGAAGAACCAGCAGCAGCAGTTTGACCAGCATGGGGAGTTCTTTCAGCATGGGCGTGCCTCCAGGCCCACACTTTTGATGTCATTTCCAGAACCGCCCCTCTGGATTGCCCGGATAAACCGGGCAATGACACCAAAGAAATCCGTCATACCGGCGTAAGCCGGTATCCAATTGTGAGTCTGCTCTGGATTCCGGTTTGCACCGGAATGACGAGGAAGAGAGCGTGCGGCCGTCATTTGCCTGCCCCCTTGAGCAGTTTTTTTGCCTGGGCGATCCATTTTTCACGCACTATGCGGCCTTTGAATTTGAGTTGATCATCGACCCAGTCAATTTCTTTTTTAGTCCAGCTGGCCACCTGATCAAAATGAAAAACGCCAAGGGTGTTCAAAATACTTTCGATTTTTGGCCCGACCCCGGAAATACGTTTCAAGTCATCAGCCCCCTCTTTGCGGGCCTTTTTTAAAAGTTTTGGCTTGGCGGTTTTTGCCGCTGGCTTTGGCTTGGTGGGCGTTTTTTTCGCTTTGGCGGCCTTTGGGGCGTTGGGAATGCTTTTTAGCGGCTTGGCCCGCGATCCGTTATAAAGCGCTTTATCGCTTAAAACCTGCGCGCCGCCCAAAGGTTCGGAAGTGTGGCGGCCATTTTGTGGGCCGGCTTTGACGGCGCGCCCGGCGGCCAGATCGTCCAGCAGCTTTTCCATGCTGGCCTCGTCGAGATCTTCGTAATAATTATCGCCCGCCGCGTTGGATATCTGCACCATGGGCGCATTGACGCAGGCACCAAGACATTCGACCT
>JALWSB010000058.1 GCA_027080345.1 Robiginitomaculum sp.
TGGCGGTGATCGGTAAATCCATTGTGGAAAATCTCTTTGACGGTACGGACCCTTTGGGTCAGCGCATCCGGGTTAATAATGTGCCGGTCTCCGTGATTGGTGTCCTGGAGGAAAAAGGCCAGAGCAGCTTTGGTTCTGACCGGGATGATGTGATCATTATCCCCCTGACCACGGCGCGAAACCGCATTATTGGCGCCCACCGGACCACCCCCAAGAATGTCTCCCGCATCGAAGTGATGGTGGCCGACGGCTATGACCTGAAAGAGGCGCAAAACGAACTGGTCGAATACATGCGTGACCGGCGTCATATCAAGGCCGGCGGGGATGATGACTTTATGGTCTTCAATATTGCCGATTTTGTTCGCGCCCGTTCGGCAACCCAGGCTACCATGGGGGTCTTGCTGGCCTTTATGGCGGCGGTGGCGCTATTTGTAGGCGGGGTCGGGGTAATGAATATTATGCTGGTCTCGGTGACCGAACGCACCCGTGAAATTGGTCTGCGTATGGCGCTGGGCGCCCGCGGCAGTGATATTATGGTGCAATTTCTGGCCGAAGCCTTGGTGCTGTGCGGCACCGGGGGGCTGATCGGGGTAACTTTGGGCTTTGCTGGCTCGTGGATTGCCGCCAAAACCGGGGGATGGGAAATGGCGATCAGTCCGCAAATTACCCTGATTTCTCTGGGAGCCGCCGTGGTGGTGGGTCTCTTTTTCGGTTATTTTCCGGCGCGCCGGGCGGCCCGCCTTAACCCCATTGATGCGCTTCGTTATGAATAAATTTCTTGTCCCCATATCTGTTTTGCCGCTCTTTCTGATGGGTTGTGCCAATACCTCGTTGATGCAAATCAATGCACAGACCGCGGCGCAAATGCCGCCGCCATCGGCCTGGACCCAGCAAACCATTGCTGGTGAAATCGGTGGCCACTGGCTGGATGATTTTGCCGATCCGGCCCTCTCGGATCTGGTGACCCAGGCGCTTAATGCCAATCGGGATATCGAAATTGCGGCGCAAAACGTGGCCCGGGCCAAGGCGCTGCTCGGCCAGTCCCGGGCGGCGCTATTGCCCAGCCTGAACGTTAGTGCTTCGGCTAATGAAAGCGGCGCGCTGGGTGGGGGCACTTCTTCACGCACCGCTTTGCGCACTGGCCTGGGGGCCAGTTGGGAAGCCGATATCTGGGGTAAGCTGTCGGCCAGCAAGGCCGCGTCCGCCGCCGATTATCTGGCCGCTAATGCCCGCCTCAAAGCGGCGCGATTATCGCTGGCGGCGCAAACGGCCCGGGCTTATTTTCTGGCCATCGAAGCCCAGCTGCAAAGCGAGTTGAGCGCCTCTACCCTGAAGGCACAGGAAGAAACCTTAAGCATTGTAAAGGCGCGCAAGCGGCTTGGCTTTTCCGCCCGCCAGGATCTGGTACTGGCCCTATCCGATGTGTCGAGCGCGCGCGATAATTTGACTGCCGCCAAAAACGCACATCGCAATGCCCTGCGGGCGCTGGAGCTATTGTTATGGCGTTATCCGGAAGCCAAAATCTCCTTGAAATCATCTTTGCCAGAACATGCCCGCCCCATTCCCGCCGGTACGCCGGTGGCGCTTCTTGAACGACGCCCGGATATTCTGGCGGCCAAGGCCGATGTGCGCTCTGCCTTTGCGCTGACCCGGCGCGCCAAGGCCGATCGCTGGCCCGCATTGAACCTGTCTGCGGATCTGGATGCGGCCGGGCAAAATCTGAACACGCTTTTTGATGGCCCCAATTTGGCGTTCAATCTGGGGGCGCGTCTGGCAGCGCCATTATTTGACGGTA
>JALWSB010000059.1 GCA_027080345.1 Robiginitomaculum sp.
ATTGCCACCGCGCTCGGCGGCCATGTCGATAATCACCGCGCCTTGCGGCATGGCCTTGACCATGGCTTCGTCAACCAGTTTTGGCGCTGGCCGACCGGGAATCAATGCCGTGGTAATGACGATATCTTGTTTGGCAATATGCTTGGCGACCAGTTCGGCCTGTTTCTTTTGATAGGCCGCCGACATTTGTTTGGCATAGCCGCCCGCGGTTTCGGCGGCTTTGAACTCTTCATCCTCAACGGCAATGAATTTCGCGCCCAGCGAGGCAACCTGTTCCTTGGCGGCGGGGCGCACATCAGTGGCGGTGACAATGGCACCAAGCCGCCGGGCGGTGGCAATGGCCTGCAGACCGGCAACGCCCGCGCCCATGATAAAGGCCTTGGCCGGGGCCACAGTGCCCGCCGCCGTCATCATCATCGGCAAACAGCGGCCGTAAATTTGCGCCGCTTCGATCACTGCGCGGTAACCAGCCAGATTGGATTGCGACGATAACGCATCCATGCTTTGCGCCCGGCTGATGCGGGGGATGAATTCCATGGCATAAAGATCGAGGCCCTTGGTGGCGCACGCACGCACAAATGCCGGGTCATCATAAGGGTCAAGAAGGGCAATAAGGCCTGCGCCTTTTTTCAGCCCGCCAATAACGCTGGCACCGGGCCTGCGTACGGCCAGCAACAGATCCGCATCTTTTATGGCCGTGGCCGCCGTTTTGACAATCTTCGCTCCAGCGTCCCTGAACGCCGCATCGGGAATGGCCGAAGCGTCACCGGCCCCGCTCTCAATGCTGACCTGGTGTCCGGCGGCGATAAATTTTTGAACGGTTTGCGGCGATACCGCAACACGGTTTTCTTCGGCAAGGCGTTCTTTTAAGGCGGCGATCTTCATAATAGTGACCTTATTGCTGCGTTGGGGCCTGCCGTATTTCTACATGGCAGAAGAAATCATACTGGCGGCAAAACCGATCAGTGCGGTAATGACGGCCAGCCCGGTCATGGTGGCAAACCAGGCCCCGCCGCGTCTGAGGAAAATGCCAATGCCGATGCTCAAGGCATAAACAATGAACAAGGATGTCATCCAGCTCATGCCGCCGGCAAAAACCAAAGAAAGATAAAGCGTCGCAAAGCCAATCAGCGCGCCGCTCCATAAGGTCAGCCGTGTGATGCTGGCATAGGTGGCCTGGTGGGCGCTTATATCTTGCGTTCCGCGGTCATAATGGCTCATTGATGTATTCTCCTTTAGGCAACAGTAAAGCGGGTAACATAACGCCCCCGCTTTAGGCAAGGTTTCTATTCGGTTGTGCGACGATTCGCGCCGATACTCAGCAAGGTGCGCAATACGCTGACCAGCGCCAAAGGCTGGTCCAGCATGACATGGTGGCGCGCTTCGGGTATGGAGACCAGCGGCGTGCCTGCGGGAAAAGCGGTGCGCATAAAGGCCCATATCTCATCATTGACCAGCAATGACTGTTCGCCGCGAATGAGGGCCACCGGACAGGTAAAGGCGGTGATGGTCTCCACCGCGGCGCGCATATCATAGCGCATTTTGGGCCATAAATTGGGATCGAACGTCCATTCCATGCCGGGCGTGCCATCGTCTTTGGTGGTTTCTCTTATGGCGGCGCGGGCAATATGGTCCAATAAAAAAAGATTGTCACAATCCTGGTCTGGCAACAGGCGAAAGCGCGCCAGAATTTCTTTGGTATTGTTGTAAACGCGGCCGCCGCGACTGGGCGGCGCGGTGCGTCTTTGCTTGTCTGCCGGGCGCACTGGACTGTCTATGA
>JALWSB010000060.1 GCA_027080345.1 Robiginitomaculum sp.
GTCGTGTATCCACCAGGCAAGATCGCGCCAATCCCTTCCCGTTTCATATTGATCGGAAAACCAGGGAATAACGATGCAGGCGCAGGCCCCCATTCGCCCCTTTAAGTCCCGTTTGTCCCAGATATGATCGGCGTATGTGCGCTCATTCGATGAGCAATTGAGTTTATTCTCATTGCCAAATTTGTTGACTGTGGACGCGCGAAATGCTGACCGCACAATGACATTGCCAAAGGTTTCAAAAAGCGGGTCAAGCAATTCCTGACAAAGCTTTTCGCCGGCGGCAATGGCCAAGTCCGGGTCGTCTGGAATATTGGGTATTTTATGGTAATTGCTGATTTCTGAATACAAAAAATCGCGCATAAAAAAATGTCTGGATAAACGAACGCGGCCCAGTTTTTCAAGGGCAGCAAAGCTGGATATTGTACGCATGTTTATCTCCTCACATATAGAATAACTGGTGCCTTGGCCAAGTTTGGACCCTAACCCGGCGTAACAAGAATGGCGCGAAAATCATTGACATTGGTCAGCGTCGGGCCGGTTGTGATCAAATCACCAGTGGCGGCAAAAAAATCGCCCGTGTGATGCGCTGCCAGCGCGTCGTCAAGATATACACCTTTGGCCGCGGCGCGTTTGATACTTGTAGGGCCAAGAAACGCTCCGGCGGCATCGCTCTTGCCATCAATGCCATCACTGTCGCAGGCTAGGGCATAAATACCTGCCGCGCCGTTCAAGACCTTGGCCATGCCGGCCAGATATTCCTGATTTGGCCCGCCCGCGCCGCCCGCTTTGCCCATCGTGACGGTCGTTTCTCCGCCGGATATAAAAAGGCATGGCTGACCCGATGCGCGGCTTTCAAACGCCAAACGCCCATGCGCCGCGCCAAGCTCTCGCGCTTCGCCCTGAAGATCATCGCCAAGCAAACGCACCGTCCACCCCGCCGCCCGCGCGTGATCAGAGGCGGCGCGAAGAAAATCCGCCGCGCGGGCAATCACCGTGTGGGTTGCGCGCAAAACTCCCGGCTTTGGGGTTTCATTGCGTGGATCGCCCAAAATACCATCCAGTACATCTTTGTGTGGCACCGCAAAATGCGCGGCGATATCTCGCGCCTGCGCGCAGGTGGTTTTATCGGCAATTGTCGGCCCTGATGCCACGTCCGCCGGGTCATCGCCGGGCACGTCAGAGATCACAAAGCTTTGAATTTCTGCACCATGACACGCCGCCGCCAGCCGTCCGCCCTTGATCGCCGAAATATGTTTACGCAGGCAATTAATCTGGCTGATGGACGCGCCGCTATGGACCAGATGGCGCACAATGTCTCTTTTTTGGCTGACTTTAAGTGGCGGTGCGGGCAAGGATAAAACCGCCGAGCCGCCCCCGGAGGACAAAAAAATCAACCGATCACCGGGGCCGCACCGCGCCGCCAGCGCCAACATGCGGCGGGCTATTTTTGCGCTGTGCCCGTCGGGCACTGGATGCGCCGCCTCGGCAATTTCAACAAAGCCTGTATCCGCCAAACCCTTATGCCCGTAAGGTACCACGACCAGACCATCATAATCGCCAGCTATGTGCTGCGCCGTCACCGCCGCCATGGCGGCTGCGGCCTTGCCCGCGCCAAGTACCAGAGTTTTGCCCTTTGGCGGTGCGGCGCGAAGATGTTCCGGCAAAATGTGCGCGGCGCTGACGCTATACAAGCCAACATGAAACATATCCAATAATAAGGATTTATAGTGCGCCGACCCTGTCATGGAT
>JALWSB010000061.1 GCA_027080345.1 Robiginitomaculum sp.
GATCACACGCCTTGCCAAAAGGCTGCGGGCCAAGACGCGCTTCGAGCACCCGCCCTTCGCCGCGCACCAGCTCGATAATGCCGCGCCGTCTGGCCCGCAGCCTTTTGGCAAGGCGTGTGATCTTATCCTGACTGACATCGGCAAAGAGATGCCGTGCAATATCCTCAAAACAAATTTTTGCACCGCTGGCCGGCTCTTTTATGTCCAAAAGGGCCCAAGCCTGTGCGTTCGATGCGCTGACCTGGCCTGCTTCATCAAACATCAAAACGCCTTGCGGCATGGTGTCCAGAACCGCCTTTAGCTCCGCCGTGCGCTCGTCGCGTTCACGCCGGGTGACTTTGGTCTCGCGCACATCACGCAACAGGCAAATACGCTGGCCGGTTTTGCCGACTTTGAAGGAAAAAATCGAAAACTGTGCATCAAAGCGCTGGCCATCACAGCGCCGGGCCATGGTATCTTGCCCCGCCATTAATGTCGGATCGTCTGCGTTTGCACCAAGCGCGGCAAGATCAAGTTCGGGAACAATCCGCTTTATGGACTGGCCGGTTATCGCCTCTGGTGTGCATTTGAGAATATCCAGCACGGCCCGGTTGGCATAGGTCACATCCAGTGACGCATTGGTCAGCAAAACGCCGTCAGAAATATGTTCGGCAATGGTGTAAAAACGCGCATCACGGGATTCATAAACCGCATTGGCCAGCGGGATCAGATTTTCCAGTGCCTGATCAGACCCGTCACTGCCCCCTGCCAATTGCAGGTGCCGCTGTAAAAGGTGATGCACTCCTGTGCCATTTTGGTTTTCGTGCCGCATTATTGTTTCTTGTGCTTCGGACACAAATATTTACACAAAGGCACTAAAGAAGCGGTTAATCCCGTGGGTTTTTTATCGTATCCGCTGCGGCGCGGCGTTCTTGCAAGAGAACGCTGGCGCGTTTTTTTATGCTTTGCGAGCGCAATTGACCGCAAGCGGCGGCAATATCGCGGCCGCGCGGCGTACGAATAGGCGAGGCATAACCGGCCCGATTGACAATATCCGCAAACGCCTCGATCCGCCCCCAATCGGCGCATTCATAAGGCGCGTCCGGCCAGGGGTTAAACGGAATGAGATTGATTTTCGCCGGAATACCGGCCAGCAGGCGCACCAATTCGCGCGCCTCCGCATCAGAATCATTAACGCCCTTGAGCATGACATATTCAAATGTAATGCGCCGGGCATTGGAAACACCAGGATAGGCCCGGCACGCCGCCAGCAGCTCTTCAAGAGGATAGGCGCGATTTATCGGCACCAATTCATCGCGCAGCTCATCACGCACCGCATGCAGGGAAATGGCCAGCATGGCGGCGCAGCGTTCGCCCAATTCATGCATTTTGGGCACCACCCCCGATGTCGAAACAGTGATGCGCCGCCGCGAGATGGCAATCCCCTCCCCATCAGAAATAATATCAATCGCCCGCGCCACATTATCGAGATTATAAAGCGGCTCGCCCATGCCCATAAAAACAATATTGGTAATCGCCCGGTCCTTGCCGGTGCTTGGCCATTCGTCCAGATCATCGCGCGCCAGCATGACCTGCATAACAATTTCGGCGCTGGTCAGATTGCGCACCAGCGCCTGGCGCCCGGTATGGCAAAAGGTGCAGTTCAGCGTACAGCCAACCTGGCTGGACACACATAAAGCGCCAGAGCGCCCGACACCGGGAATAAATACGCTTTCCGCCTCTATCCCCGGCGCAAAAC
>JALWSB010000062.1 GCA_027080345.1 Robiginitomaculum sp.
GAACGGGCGCTATGAGGCGGCGCAAATGGTGGGTCAGGTGTTGCAAAAGGCGGGCTATGTCGCCGTCGGGTTCGACCATTATGCGCACCCGGATGATGCCATGGCCCGGGCCGTCAAAGCGGGCAATTTGCGCCGTAATTTTCAAGGCTACACAACCGATGATGCGGATATTTTACTGGGGGTCGGGGCCTCGTCCATTGGCGCGTTGGGGCCGGGCTATGTGCAAAATGCACCAAATTTGGGCGATTGGCGGCAAAAAATTCAGGCGGGCCATCTGCCGGTCGTGCGCGGGGTGGCTTTGCGCGGCGAAGACGCCATGCGCCGGGCCGCGATTATGACCCTGATGAGCGCCATGCGGCTTGATATTGCCGCCCATTTGCGCGCTTTTGATGCGCCGCAAAACGCGCTGGATGATGCGCTGCAAAAGCTGGCGCCGCTGGTTGCGGACGGGCTTGTGCAGATTAACGGGCGGGTGGTGAGTGTAACGCCGCCGGGGCGCCTGTTTGTGCGCAATATCGCGGCCTGTTTTGATGCCTATTGGCAGGTGGGCGGCGGGCGTCATTCGCGCGCGGTTTAATAGTTAATCTTGCGCCGCTTTCCAGTCCGGGAAATTGATCCATTCGCCGTGTCTGGTGCATTCAGGCGCACACAGTTCAATAAACAATGGGGCAATCTCATCTGGCGCGGGGACGCTTTGGGGGTCTTCGCCGGGCATGGCCTTGGCCCGCATGGCGGTGCGGGCCGGTCCGGGGTTCAGAAGATTAACCCGCAAGGGCAGCTTTTCCACCTCTTTGGCATAACAGGTGACCAGCGCATCAAGCGCCGCCTTGGAGGCAGAATAAAGCGCGAAAAACGGCCGCTGGCTGCGCGCCGCACCTGAGGTAACAAATACCGCGCGCCCGGCCGGCGCGGCGCGCAATAAAGGATCAAAAGCGCGGATCAAATGCCAATTGGCCGTGGCGTTGACTGTCATGACGGTTTGCCAGACCTTGGGGTCAATGTGCGGCGTTGGCGAGACCATGCCCAATTGCCCGGCATTGCCGATCAATATATCCAGATGTCCCCAGCGCTGTGCCACAATACCGCCCAGCCGGTCAATGGCCTCAAGGTCCGTCAGATCCGCCGGGACCAGCGTTGTTTCGCCGCCAAGGGCGCGAATGGCGTCGTCCAGCTCTTCCAGCCCGCCCTGGGTGCGCGCCAAGGCGATAATGTGCGCGCCTTCGGCGGCCAGCGCCAGTGCCGCTGCGCGCCCAATACCCCGGGACGCACCGGTAACCAAAGCGAGCTTGCCCGCCAGTTTTTGTTCAGTTTTTGCCATGTCAGGCGACCTCGGATAGCAAAGAAAGTTGTTTGTCCTTGCCGGCGCGATCCGCTTCCCTGTCGCTTAACCTGGTTGGATAATCGCCGGTGAAATAATGATCCGCATAAGACGGTGATTCATCATCCCGGCGCTGTTCTCCCATAGCCCAATAGAGGCCGTCAACCGAAAGAAACCCCAAACTGTCGACCTCCAGCTTTTTAACCATTTCCTCGTCGGAATGGGTGGCGGCTAAAAGGCGTTTGGCCTCGGGCATATCAATGCCATAAAAATCGGGAAACCGGATCGGCGGACTGGCCGAGCGAAAATGCACCTCTTTGGCCCCGGCCTCGCGGACCATGCGCACGATTTTCAGTGATGTGGTCCCCCGGACAATCGAATCATCGACCAGCAAAACCCGCTTGTCCTTTAACAGGGCGCGGTTGGCCGCATGTTTAAGACGCACGCCCATATCGCGTATGGCCTGGCTCGGCTCAATAAATGTTCGCCCGATATAATGGTTGCGAATAATGCCAAGCTCAAACGGGGTTTTGCTGTGATCGGCAAAGCCCAGCGCCGCCGGGACACCGGAATCGGGAACCGGGACGACCACATCAACATCGGCCGGGTGTTCCTGCGCCAGACGCATGCCCATGCGCTTGCGCACATCATAAACGCTGCGCCCGTCAACGATTGAATCGGGGCGGGCAAAATAGACAAATTCAAACACACACGGGCGCGGCTTGATGTCGGGGAAGGGGTGAAAGGATTCAATGCCGCTTTCGGTGATAACAACCACTTCGCCAGGCTTGATATCGCGTATAAACTGCGCCCCGACCATATCCAGCGCGCAGGTTTCCGAGGCCAGAATCGGCGCGCCATCCAACATGCCCAGAACCAGCGGTCTGATGCCGTGCGGGTCGCGCGCGCCAATCAGCTTTTTATTGGTCAGGGCGACCAGCGCATAGGCCCCCTCAATCTGCCTCAAGGCATCAATAAACCGGTCAATCAGGCGCGGGCTGCGCGATTGCGCCACCAGTTGCAAAATCACCTCGGTATCGGATGTGGATTGAAAAATAGCGCCATTATTGACCAGCGCCCGGCGCAAAATACGCGCATTGGTCAGATTGCCATTATGGGCAACGGCAAAGCCGCCGGTGCGCAAATCAGCGTAAAGCGGCTGGACATTGCGCAATACGGTCTCGCCTTGGGTGGAATAGCGCACATGGCCAATCGCCGCCGTGCCCGGCAAACGCGCGGCAATGCCCGGGCCAGAAAAATTATCGCTGACCAGCCCCATATGCCGCTCGGAAGAAAAGCGCTTGCCGTCATAGGCGGCAATGCCGCACGCTTCCTGCCCGCGATGTTGCAACCCGTGCAGGCCAAGCACCGCCACCGGTGCCGCCTCGGCCAGACCATAGACACCAAATACGCCGCATTCTTCGCGGATACGGTCTTCGACAGGGTCAACGGACAAAAAGGGCCAGGGGTTTTCCCGCTCTGGCCGCTCCGCGTTCATTGGCCGCCCTTTTTATCTTTGGCGGCTTTTTTATCGTCTTCCGCGGTTGTTGTGATCAACTGGTCGAGACTTTGTCGTTCATTGCGGCCATAGCCCTTGTCTTCCTCGTGCGCCGCTGATTTTTCACTTTTGGGCGGCGGGTCAAGGGCCAAAGAGGCATTGACCGGCGAATCATTAACCCGCGAGGAAGAGGGGGCGAGGGACTGTAGCGCGCGCGCCGTGGCGTTGATCGCAGGGTACATTTTGGCATGGATCAGCCAACCGGGCATACGGTCGGCGGGGGTGAGCTGGCTGAACATAATCAACGCCAGACCCAAAAGCGCCATGCCGCGCACAAGACCAAAGGCAAAGCCGGCGCTGCGGTCCAATGTCCCCACATCCTTACCGCCGCGCAATTGCGTGGTGAAATGGTGGGTGACCAGCGTCACCGCCATATAAACAAGGATGAATGTGCCAATAATGACCGCCGCATCTGCCGCCCATCCGGGGGTGATAATCGAGCGCAGGGCCGGGCTGAATACCGGATAGGTGAGCAATGTCGCCAATGCGGCGGCGATAAACGCGGCGATGGAAAGCGCTTCGCGCACAAAGCCGCGCGACAGCGCCAATATGCCTGAGATAAATAAAAGCCCCAGTGCAAAGGCATCGAAAGCTGTTACCACACTGTCCTGCACGTGCTTACTCCCGCATTGGTGCCGATCCGGTCGCATCGATCAGCGACACAAGATCGCTCAATTTTGTCATTTTCGCAATGGTACAATCCGATTCGCGTGCAAAATCTTCTGTTTTTCCCGCCCCGGGAACCAGGGCGTGGGTTAATCCCATCTTGGTCGCTTCCTTGATTCGCGCCGGCGTGCGGCTGACGGCGCGAATGTCCCCTGAAAGGGCAATCTCGCCAAAAACCGCGCTTTGCGCTGGCAAGGGGCAATCAAGGGCCGAGGATATAAGAGCCGCCGCCACCGCCAGATCAGCCGCCGGTTCGGTGATTTTAAGACCGCCCGCCACATTGAGATAAACATCTTTGCCGCCAAAACTTAATCCGCAGCGGGTTTCCAGAACGGCAATAATCATCGCCAGCCGCCCACTGTCGAGGCCAACCACGGCGCGGCGCGGTGTGCCAAAAGCGGCCGGGGCCACCAGCGCCTGAATTTCGGTCAGAACCGGGCGGCTGCCCTCCAGCCCGGCAAAAACCGCGCTGCCGGTGGCGGCATCTTCGCGCCCGTCGAGAAACAGCGCCGAAGGGTTGGCCACTTCGCGCAGGCCCGCATCGGACATTTCAAAAACGCCAATTTCATCGGTCGGCCCAAAGCGGTTTTTAACGCCGCGCAAAATGCGAAACTGGTGGCCGCGCTCGCCTTCAAAATAAAGCACCGAATCAACCATGTGTTCGACCACACGCGGCCCGGCGATCTGTCCATCCTTGGTGACATGCCCGACAAGGGCCACGGCGCTATTGTATTTTTTGGCAAAACGGGTCAGCTCCTGGGCGCAGGCGCGCACTTGCGCCACGGTACCCGGCGCCGCTGAAAGGGCGTCGCTCCATAAGGTCTGGATACTGTCAAGAACCACAAAATCAGGCTTTTCACGCTTTAAGGCATCAAGGATTGGCCCCAATGATGTTTCTGCCGCCAGCGCCACCTGCGCCTCGGCAATGCCCAGTCGCCCGGCGCGTTCGCGCACCTGATCTATGGATTCTTCGCCGGAAATATAGGTGATTTTGGCCCCGCCCAGCGCCATGCGGGCGGCGGCCTGTAATAATAAGGTGGATTTGCCAATGCCCGGATCGCCGCCAATCAGCAAGGCCGAGCCGGGCACAATGCCGCCGCCGCATACCCGGTCAAGCTCAGCAAGGCCGGTCTTTATGCGGGGTAGCGGCGCGGTACTGCCCGCAAGGGTGTGAAATTCAACGCCGCGCCCCTTGCGCGCCGTCGGTTTTGGGCGTGTGGCCGCAGGCCCGCCGCTTTCGACCTCTTCCACCAGCGTATTCCAGGCCCCGCAGGCATCGCAGCGCCCGGACCATTTACTGTGAATCGCCCCGCACGATTGGCAGGCAAAAACACTGAGCAGCTTGACCATCCGACTCACCTTCTTAAATGTTCATGATATGTTCTATCCTGTTTTCTGTGATATGGCAAGGGGGCGGGGGTCTTTCTTTAGTCTTCACAGAATGGGGTGAGTTAACAGGTTCTGCGGCTGGTATTTATTGCCAAGCTAAATTAAGGTGACCCAACATATGTATAATGTGGAACAAAGTTGAAGGAAAAAAACATGACGCTGGATACGAATGAAAAAGTATTGATAGAAGCACGTATCGCCAATGATGGACCATCTATGGTGGTTGCCTATTTATTTTGGTTCTTTTTAGGGTTCTTTTCAGCACACCGGTTTTATTTGGGTCGCACGGGTTCAGCAATTGCCCAATTATTATTGAATTTCATGATCATTGGTTTGTTTTGGACTTTGATCGATGTCTTTTTAATTCCGGGAATGGTTCGTGCGCGCCAAGCCGCAATGCGTAGGGAGCTTGGGGAATCCATGATGATGCGGGACAAGAGCTGAACGCATCATTGATCCTGTTCTCGCAATTAGTGAGAAACTTTCAGATCTGCAACAGATGATCCGTAAAGGGAAACCCCTTCACCCCGCCATAACCTTGATCGGTCCGGTTTCGCTGCCGGTGACGAATTGTTCGACATAAGGATTGCCGGAATTATCGACGTCTTTGGCCGGGCCGCGCCAGATGATTTTGCCTTCGTAGATCATGGCAATCTCGTCGGCTATTTTACGGGCCGAGGCCATATCGTGGGTGATGGAAATGGCGGTGGCGCCAAGCGCGGTAACCTGGCTGCGGATCAGATTATTGATGACATCGGCGGTGATCGGATCAAGGCCGGTGGTTGGCTCGTCAAAGAACAAAATCTCGGGCCGGGCGGCGATAGCGCGGGCCAGGCCAACGCGTTTTTGCATGCCGCCGGAAAGCTCTGCCGGGCCTAAATTGGCGGTTTCAGGCCCCAGATTGACCTTGGCCAGCGCCGCAATGGCGCGTTTGCGCGCGGCGCGGCGACTGACGCCATCGGCATAGATCAGACGAAAGGCGACATTTTCCCATACGCTGAGCGAATCAAATAACGCCCCGCCCTGAAACAACATGCCAAATTTGCCCATGATGTTCTGGCGGGTGCGCGGCCCGGTTTTGTGTATCGACTGGCCATCAACAGATATGGAGCCTTCGTCCGGGGTCAGAAGCCCCAAAATACATTTCAGCAAAACCGATTTGCCGGTGCCTGAGCCGCCAATAACAACCAGTGATTTGCCTGCCTGCAATTCAATATCAACGCCGCGCAACACCTTGTTGGCGCCAAAGGCTTTATAAACGCCGCTTATGGAAATTTTTGAAGAGGTGCTCATGGTCATACAAACAAGGTGGTCAGGGTGTAATTGGCGGCAAAGATCAAAATGGCGGCGCTGACCACCGCATTGGTGGTGGCGCGGCCCACGCCTTGCGCGCCGCGCGCCGAATTATAGCCGTGATAACAGCCCATCAGGGCGATAATAAAGCCAAATACGCCCGCTTTGATCAGGCCGGATGTAACGTCCCCACTGGTCATAAAATCAAGGGTGTTACGAATGTAGGTGGCCCCGTTAAAGTCGAGAATAACGGTCGATACGCCATAGCCGCCAAAAACACCGATAATGTCGGCAATCAGCACCAGAAGCGGCACCGATATCAAGGCGGCCAACAGGCGCGGCGCGACCAGAAACCGAAACGGGTCGGTGGATAAAGTATGCAGGGCATCGATCTGTTCGGTGACACGCATGGCGCCGATTTCGGCGGCCATGGCGGCGCTGACCCGCCCGGCCAGCATCAAAGAGGCCAGCACCGGCCCCAATTCGCGGGTAATGCCGATAACAACAATATTGGGGACAAATTGTTCGGCGTTAAAGCGCGCCCCACCGGTATAGATATTGAGCGCCAGCGCCGCGCCGGTAAACACCGCCGTCAGGCCGACCACGGGCAGGGAATAAAACCCGATGCGCATCAATTGCGCCCCGACCTGGCCAAAATACCAGGGCGGCAACAGCATGGCGCGTATACCGCGCCAGGCAAAAATGGAAATGGCCCCGGCGGTGCGTAAAAGGCCAAGCACGGCCTGACCTATCGGGGCGATGGGGTTTAACGCAGACATTAGCGGGTTGGTCCTTCTTTATAAACACGCTGCAGCCGGGGGCCGAGCCGGGTGAGAATCTCATAGGACAATGTCCCGGCGGCCTTGGCAAGGGCATCCAGATCAGAACCCAGTAAAGAAACCGTGTCTCCCGGCGCAAGGGTGTGCGGACAATCGGTTATATCCAGCA
>JALWSB010000063.1 GCA_027080345.1 Robiginitomaculum sp.
ATTTTGAACAATTACACGATTGACCGAGCCGAGGCCTTTGAATTGGCGCATCTTGTGCGCGCGCAAAGTGCTGAGTCTTTGGCGCGTATTCCGGGGGTGTCATCACGGCGGGCGCCGCATTTACCCTATGCCGCCTTGCTTTTGGAGCGGGTCTTGCAACGCCACATGTTCAAACGGGTTGTGGTCTCGGCCTATGGCCTGCGTGAGGGGCTTTTATATGCAGATTTAACGTCGGATGAACGCGCTGAACATCCGGTATTGGCCGGGGTGCGGGCCTTGGCGCAGCAAAACTGGTCATCACCGGGTTTTGGCCCACAGGTGGAACGCTGGCTGGCGCCGGTCGCTGATTTGTTTGCCACCCCGTTTGGCAAATCCCGGACCGCCCTTTTAACGGCGGCAGCCTGCCGTCTGGCCGATCTTGGGGCGCGGCTGCACCCTGATCACCGCCCGGAACTGGCCTTTGATATTGTGCTTTATGCGCCCTTTGCCGGGCTGACCCATGGGGAGCGGGCGGCCTTGGCGCTGGCTGTATTTCATCGTTATGCGGGGGCGTCCGCCGTGCCGCGCGCGGGCCTTGTGGCGCAATTAATCGACGAGCCGGCCCGCATCTGGGCGCTGGCTATGGGCCAAAGCCTGCGCTGCGCCGCCTCATTGTCAGGGCGCAGTGCCGCTTTGCTGGCGCAAACGCACTTACAGCTTGAAAAGGGCGCTCTTGGGCTTTGCGTTGATGATGAGGCGCGCGATTTACTCAGCCCGCATACGCAAAAGCGCCTGGCGGCAATGGCCGGGGCATTGGGGCTCAAATAAGATTAGGGGGTCTGTCGCTCTTCGATGATGGCGCGTTTGTTATTAAGCGTCAGAGCAATTTCACCATGCTTCAGGCGCAAGGCTTCTTTCCCAAAAGCATCCATACGCCAGCCACGCAAAGCGGCAATGTCCGCATCATCATAAGCGGCCAATTGTTCAATATCCGCCGCATTGGCAATCAGGCGCGGCGCGACATCCAGTTGTTCGGCCTTGATCCGCAACAGCACTTTGAGCATTTCAACGACCGGGGCCAGACCAGAAGGCATGGGAGCGGGGCGACTGACCGGCGGGGCCAGCGCTTTGGGGTCTTTAAGCGCCGTGTGAATGGCTTTGAGAAGACCATCAGCCAATGAGGAACGTTCAAATCCGCGCGGTACGGCACGCAGGCGCGCCAACGCATCGCGATCACGCGGGGCCTGTTGGGCAATCTCATATATGGCATCGTCTTTAAGGATGCGTCCCCGGGGCTTGTCGCGGGTTTGCGCCTCGGTTTCGCGCCATTGCGCCACCAGCCGCATAATCGCCAGCCATTGCGGCTTGTAATTGCGGATTTTCATCCGCCGCCAGGCGTCTTCGGGTAAAAAGCTGTAGATTTTCGGGTTGGTCAGAATGGACATTTCCTCATCGACCCAGCTAAGGCGGTTTTTTTCTTCCAGTCTTTGGCGCAATAGGGGATAGAGATCGCGCAAATGGGTGACATCACCAATGGCGTAATCCAATTGTTTTTGCGACAGGGGGCGCCGCGACCAGTCGGTAAAGCGCGAGCCTTTATCGACAGAAATACCGAGCATTTTATTGACCAGTGAGTCATAGCCAATAGAATCGCCAAGTCCGGCGGCCATGGCCGCAACCTGACTGTCAAACAAGGGCAGCGGCACCTTGCCCATAAGGCGGTAGAATATCTCCACATCCTGGCGGGCGGCGTGAAATACCTTGGTGATGCTTTCATCGGCCAGCAATTCAAGAAAAGGGGCCAGATCGAGATCCGGCGCCAAAGGGTCGATAATCGCCTCGACATCTCCCCCGGCAATCTGGATCAGGCACAGCTTGGGCCAAAACGTGCTTTCACGCATAAATTCTGTATCAACAGCAAAAAAATCCACGCCTTTGAGATCTGCGCAAACTTTCGCTAGTTCATTTGTTTTTGTTATTATTATCATAATATTACCATGTGTTTTTAATGCGTCTCCAGGCCATGAAAGCGGCAAAGAGCAGACTAATGGCGGCAATGCCGGCATAGGCGCTGGAAAGCGGCAGGCCGGAACGGGTAACCGCAATCAGGGCCAATTGTCCAGCCGAGGCCCCGGCGGCATTCATCACCGCCCCGCCGGCCAGAATACGCGCGCGGGTTTTTTCCGGTGCGCGGTGTTGGGACATGGCTTGCAGCGGCACCACAAAGACACCGGCAAATATGGCCATGGCGAAGAAGTCAAAAAGCAGGCGGATATTGCGCGGATCGTCGAAAAACGTGCTGACCGTGCCAAGCGGCCCCGGCGTGCGCCCGGCGCTGGAGATAAGAACATCAATGGAAAAAAGGCTTAATAAGACAGCCCCGGCAATAGATACCCACAAAACATCGCGGTTTTTGGTGGCAATGGCACAGCCAAGCGAGCCAATGGCCGCGCCAACGGTAAACACCGCCATAAAAATAGAAACAACGCCTTCGTCCATATAGATCATGTCATGCACCAGCAGCGGCAAAACCGTCACCGAAGCGGCGCTGGCGGTCCAGAACCAGGCAATGCCGATCAGCGGGCGCAAGGCCTTTGGCTCGGCAAATAAGTTGGCCATGGTGCGCCAGGTGCCGGAAAAAACATTAAAATTGAGCTTGATGGCCGGGCGGTCCAGCGCCTTGGCGGGCAGCATACGCATAAATACCCATCCCAAAATAGCCAGCACGACCAATGTTGCGCCAATAATTTCAGGCCCGAAGGGTTTGCGGATCAGCATAATGCCGACCAATGAGCCAGTCAGGATGGACAAAAACAGCGTGCCGCTGATCAGGGCGTTACCCGGCACCAGTTCTTTGCGCGAAAGATAATGGGGCAAAGCGGCCTGCTTGGCCGGGGCAAATATGGCCGATTGTGCGCCCATAAAAAACAGGGTGATGAATAATATCGGCCCGGAATTAAGGACAAAACCCAAAGCGGCCAGCAGCATCAGGAATATTTCCGCCAGTTTGGTGTGTTTAAGGACCTGATCGCGTGGATAATGATCGGCGACTTGCCCGGCAATGGCCGAAAAGAGAAAAATCGGCAGGGAAAACATGGTCGCGGCCACCGGCACCAGCACATCGCGCGGAATGCCATCCAGATGCAAGGCCCCGAAGGTGATCAGGATAATCAGCGAATATTTGAAAAGATTATCATTAAACGCGCCAAAGGACTGCGCCACAAGAAGCGGGCCGAACCGGCGCTGGCCGATCAGTTGCAGGGCGGAAGAATCGCTCATGCGCGTGAAAGAGGGAAAAAGCGGCACCCCAAGGCACCAAAACTGTTTAGCACTATCATGAACGTTTCTTACAGCGCATTGGCAGATCGTGCAAATGCGCTTTTGGTTTATTTACGCATCAAGTTTTTTGAGCGCGCGCGGCGCACGGGCTTGGAGAATTTGTCGAAGCCGTGTGCTCATTTCCTGGGTATTTTTGCCAAGAAGAATCATATGGTGCCGATAACTGTCCTTATTTTCTTCATCGGGCATATTACGCACCTGACTGGCAACGGTGCGGGCGGTATCGGCCAATTGAAATACATGAAAAGCAATTTTTTCAGAGACATGGCCACCGGCATTTTCATAACGCTGGATTGCGCGCTGAATAAAAAGCGCGTTATGGCGCAAAGCCCCCAAGTCGATTTTCGTGCTGCCGGTATCGTCCTTCTGATCATCTTTTTTGTCATTGTATTGTCTTTGCAGGGCAATGGCCTGATCACGAATAACCGGATAGCCCTCGTCGGATAATAATGTCCTGATCAGTACATTACGCGCCTGCGCCGCCCGGTTGGCGTTCCATATCATGGCGACAATGGGCGCACCGGCAACAATGGCCAGCACTTCAATCCAGAAAAACGCCGCGCTGGCGCGAATGTTGTCATCAAGAATTGCCGAGACCTGCGCCGCATAGGGCAGTCCGTCAACCCAGCCCAACAGCGCAAGATAAACCGCCATTGCCATTGCTATTAGTGCGCCCAAAGCGGCAATAACAAGAATGAATATACGCATTTTACCGTTCACCTCCACGGTTTGAATGAAAGCCTACCCTGTTATTTGGAAAAATGCAGGGGGATTTGCGCCGATTCAACATCGCCATTGCCTTCCATCGTCGGCGTGATGGTCAACCTGTGTGGGGTGCAGGTGTAGGGCATGGCAATGCTGCCCTCATTTTCGTGTGGGGGAAGAGGAAAGGGGATCGTCATGCCCGCTGCCCGTATGGTCATAGTGGATGGCAAAGAATGGCTTTTATAACTCAGGCACAGTTGAGAACGTGCATCAAGACAGGCATGACCGGACGCTGCGCCGTTAAATCCAAAAGTGACATGCATGGGCGTGCCGCCGGCATTACCCGACCCTTGCCCCTTTATGAGGTTGGTGGATGTAAAATTGCCATTTTGCGCTATATTAAGTCGCAAGTCACTGGAATCAATGGTCATTTTTACATTGCCCATGGCCGAAGAAAAATTGCCTCCGCGTTTTGAGGTCACGCCAGAATCCAGGTATTGCCGAATTAATTCCCACCGCGGCGATTCTGTGCTGGCCCAGCGTCCTTTCAGGCATTGGGGAACAGGATGCGCGCAAACGCATTGGCGGCATTTGGCAAGATCAACCTCGTCGCCGTTTCTTTCTATATTCAGGGTGAAATCGCGAATATCCGGGGTGTTCTCCGCCGAGGTCACTAAAACCATAACCGTTTTGTCAAAACACCCCGTATTGATATCAATCGGGGCGGCACCCAGATCGTCAAACGTGTCATTGTCAAAACGGTAAGATAGCGTGAAACGGCCAGTGTCCCCCGGCGCGCTAAGGGTATAGTTTCGCCCCTTTTTGAAAACCAGTTTATAGGCCCATATAATCAGCGGCGTGCCTTGAATGGTAATTGGATCGCCTGAGTTGATTTCGATTGTTTTTATGATGTGCGGTGTCGGTTGCGCCATCGTCCCGCCACCAGGGTCGCTGATATGCCTGTTCATATAATGGCGGGCGAAAGTATCAAAAATCTTGTCAATTCCACGCGTTGCAGAGAATGTGTCATATTGCGGCAGGGCATTGCGGCTTTTGGGCATGCTGCGCAAAAGCTGAAAAACCGCATAATTACCTTTCTGATTGGCCATGGATTGAAAGAAAAGGACCGTTGCATAATGTCCAAGACTCTCTCCGCACAGGCTCATCCGGTGGCCCGGATCGCATTGATCAAACAAGATCGTGTCCTGGCGATAGGCCCTTGAAGAGTCATATTCGGCATTGGTTTTGGGCATAACGATTGCTGAGGCCCACTCTGCCGACCCCTCCATCCACCACAGGGTGGCGGGCGCGTAAGGCTGTCCCAATTGCGAGGCCTGAATGCAATGAAAAACCTCGTGGGCAATGACCTGGCGCATATAGTCTTCGTCATAACCGTCAAGGATGCTGCTTTCATAAAGGTGGATAATGCAGGGCGAGGCACCGCCCGCCAGCGTATTGGTGTCGCCATCTGCATTTATGGCTGGTGGCGTTTCAACAATCCAGACTTTGATTGGCGGCTGCTCGCGGATCGGCATAAAGCCGTTGGCATGGTAAACCCGCAACGCTTTGTCGACCGCAGACTTTACAATGGCAGGGTCAATATGGGTGGTGCCAGTGCCGGTTGCTGGCGGCACCGGCGTATAGACGGTTACGGCGGTCGAAGAGCCGGGCCAACGCACGCAGTTTTCGTGTGTGGTCGGATCAGCGCTACTGCGTGGATTGCCGCGCAAAACGCGTAACGCATCGCAGTCCAGAGTTTGGGTCTGACCGGAGGTGGGTGAGAAAACGAATGCCAGCGTTATAAATAATCCTGCCAGTAAAAAACAGTTTTTCATGTCTATCCCCGGTTTGACCTTCACGACAGACTTTATAGGGTAGAAATAGCTTGATACAAAATCAGGACCGGTCCAAATACCCCCTTACCGCAAGGAATACATCATCGAACATGGGTTCGGTCAGGCGGCGGGTATTGGTGTTGTAGCGCGAGCAATGATAGCTGTCGAACAGGCGCAATGAACGCCCATCAATTTCCAGCTCATGCACGGCATTATGGGCAAAGGGATAGGCCGCCCGGTGCAGGCCAAAAGTTGAGATGACATTGTCATGGGCGATTTTACCAAGCGCCAGCAAGGCGCCAAGACGCGGTAAATGCGCCATGCGACTGACCAGAAAGGGACGACAGTTTGCCGCCTCGCCGCCGGTGGGCTTGTTTTGCGGCGGCACACAGCGCACCGCATTGGTGATCATGCAATCAATCAGGCGCAGATCGTCATGGCCATCCTTGTCGAACGTACCTTCGGAAAACCCGTGCTTGTCCAAGGCTCTGTAAAGATAATCTCCGGCCCCATCACCGGTAAACGGGCGGCCCGTACGATTGGCACCGCCGCGCCCCGGGGCCATGCCGACAATCAGCAAGCGGGCATTTTCATCCCCAAATGAATCCACCGGGCCATTATGCCAATCCGGCTGGTCTTTACGAATATCATCCAGATAAGCGACCAGACGCGGACACATGGTGCAATTATAAGGCGCTTCGGGGGGTGTTTTATTACGCATTTTTAGCTGTTTTCATTTGTGGCGGGCCGACCAATCAATGGCGCCAGGTCCGCCAGTTCAATAAAGGCATCGGCCTGACGACGTAAATCATCGGAGATGATCGGCGGGTTGGATTTTGTCGTTGAAACCACCGAAACCCGCACGCCCTTGTTTTGCAGGGCTTCGACAAGTACGCGAAAATCGCCATCACCGGAAAACAAGATTAAATGATCGACCCAGCTTGCTGCGGCCAGTGCATCGACAGCCAGTTCCACATCCATATCGCCTTTATAGCGCTTGCGACCCGTTGAATCGGTGTATTCCTTGGCGGCCTTGGTGACCACCCGATAGCCATTATAATCAAGCCAGTCGACCAGTGGTTTGAGCGGCGAAAAATCCTGATCCTCGGTCAATGCCGTGTAATAATTGGCCCGGATCAAGCGGCCTCGTTTTCGAAAATCTTCCAACAGACGCGCATAATCAATCTCGACATCGAGCGCACGAACCGCAGCATAAAAGTTTGCACCATCAATAAACAGCGCTATGCGTTCGTCAGGGTAGAAGGCCATATAACTTTCCTCAAAAATGATTTTATGAATAATTCTTATAAAAAAGCCTATATTGCCTTTGGTGCCAACCTGCCATTTGGGCAAATGTCACCCGGGCAGACCGTGACCAGCGCTTTGGACCGTTTGAATGGCGGCCCTGTGCGGGTGTTGCGCCGTTCGTCATATTGGCAAAGCCCGGCCTGGCCGGACCCGACACAGCCGCCTTATATTAATGGCTGCGCGGCACTTGAAACCTCTTTGCCGCCGTACGCATTGCTGCGCCGTCTGATGCGCGTTGAACGCCATTTTGGGCGTCATCGCGGGGTGCGTAATGCGCCCAGAACGCTGGATCTTGATCTCATTCTTTATGACGATATGTGTCTGCATACGCCGCGCCTGACTTTGCCGCACAAGCGCGCCCGTGACCGCGCTTTTGTGCTGGTTCCGCTTTATGAAATTGCGCCAAATCTGCGCTGGCCCCGTGGACATAAACCCTTGCGATATCTCGTAAAGGCTCTTGCCGATGAGGATAAAGCCGCGCTTTACCGAAAAAACACGTAATAACTGTGTAAAATACTGCCAGAATGTGTGACAGTGCTTGCACTCTACGGGTACCGGCGTTATTCAGTCGCGTTTCCCCAATGCCGCCCGGACGGGCAGGCACCGGCTTGGCAATTTCGGAGTTTACCATGGCACGTGTAACCGTTGAAGATTGTATCGAAAAAGTTGATACGCGGTTTGATCTGATTTTGCTGGCGGCGCACCGGGCGCGGGCCATCCTTTCGGGCGCCCCTTTGCTGGTCGATCGTGATAATGACAAAAATGCTGTTGTTGCTCTGCGCGAGATCGAAGAAGACGCCATTACGGTCGATGAATTGAAAGAAAGCCTGATCAGCAATCTGCAACGCGTTATACTTGACGATGACGTGCGTGAAGACGACGATGACGCCCCCAAAGAGCAAGAAGAAGAAACCCTGGCGCTTGAGCACAAGCCCGAAGCAGCACCCATGAGCGAAATGGATATGCTCAAGGTTCTTACCACTGATCGTGACAGTGGCCACGACAACCGTTACTAACGACACGGACGGGCACCGCCCGTCGCGCCAGCCTGAACAGGCTGGCCATGATCCTTCACATATTATGAGCGCCGACCAGATGGTCGCGGCCATCCGGGCCTATGATCGCAATGTTGATGCTGATCTGGTCAGGAAAGCCTATGCTTTTGCACGTGAAATGCATGGGGAGCAAAAACGCCAATCTGGCGAGCCTTATTATGGACACCCGGTCAGTGTGGCGGCGATTCTGGTCGGCCTGCGGCTCGATCAGGCCAGTGTGATTACCGCGCTTTTACATGATACGGTCGAGGATACGGCGGTCAGTCTGGACGATATTAAACGCGAATTCGGGGCGCAGATCGCCACTCTTGTTGATGGGGTGACAAAGCTGGGGCAGGTGGAGCTGGCTTCGGAGCGGACAAAACAGGCGGAAAATCTACAAAAATTTGTGCTTTCCATCACCCGCGACATTCGCGTTCTTCTGGTAAAACTGGCCGACCGATTGCATAATATGCGCACGTTGCAGCATATTTCAAAACCTGAAAAGCGTGAACGCATTGCCCGTGAAACCGTTGAGATATATGCGCCTTTGGCCCGGCGGATCGGCATTCAATCGATTTGCGCTGAACTGGAAGACCTGTCTTTCAAGTTTTTGAATGAACCGGCATGGAAATCCATTACCCGGCGCTTGAAGGCCGTGCGTGAAGTGTCTTTGGATGGGGTGGCAGACGTTTCACAAGCCATTACCGAGCGCATTATGGCATCGGGCATTAACGCCCGGGTTTTCGGGCGCGAGAAAAGACCCTATTCCATCTGGCAAAAACTCGAAAGAAAGACCGTCACCTTTGATGAGTTGGCGGATGTCTATGCGTTTCGCATCATTGTTGACCGGGTTGAAGATTGTTACAGAATACTGGGTCTGATCCATACCTCCTGGCGCTGTGTGCCTGAACGCTTTCGCGATTTTATCTCAACCCCCAAGCCCAACCATTATCAATCCTTGCACACAACGGTGATCGGCCCCAAAAACGTCCGGGTGGAATTACAAATTCGCACCGAAGACATGGACCGCATTGCCGAAAAGGGCGTGGCGGCGCACTGGCGCTATAAACAGGGCGGATATCATTATGACCAGGCCACGGGCGGGGATCCGCTGGAGCTTCTCAAACCCTTGCTGGAAATTCTTGAATTTGGCGGCGACCCGGATGAGTTTTTGGAACACGCCAAATTGGAAATGTTCAAAGATCAGGTGTTTGCCTTTACTCCCAAGGGGCGGCTTATCTCTTTGCCTGTCGGGGCGACAGCATTGGACTTTGCCTATGCGGTACACACAGAAATTGGTGACCAGTGCGTTGGTGTGCGTATAAACGGGCGTGAGCGGCCTTTGCGCACCACCCTGCATAATGGCGATTCGGTGTTTATTGTGCGCGGCGGGATGAGCGAACCGCCACAAGGCTGGGAAGGCATGGTGGTGACGGGACGCGCCCGCTCGGCCATTCGCCGTCTGGTACGCGAGGTCGAACGCAAGGAGTTCAAAAACTTGGGCCGGGCCTTTGTCGAGCGTATTTTGCGCCGCGAAGGGCTGGAGGGCAAAATTGTTCTGGCTGACAGTCTCAAGCGTTTGGGTTTGAAGAGCGAGGACGAGCTTTATATCCAGTTTGGGCGCGGTATTTTACGCACCGATGACTTTCTTAATGCGCTCTTCCCCGGGCGCGATGACAAGGCCCTTAAAAGTGTTTCGCGCCGCGAATTGATCAGCGATGAGACGGCGCAGTTTTATATTCGCGGGGAGGGAGTCAAACCGGGCTTTTCCATGCATTTTGCCTTGTGCTGTTCGCCTTTGCCCGGGGAGCGAATCATCGGTGTACTGGAGCCGGGTAAAGGTATTATGGTGCATACCATGGATTGCGAAATGCTGGCCCGGCATGAAAATGAAGATACAGAATTGTTGAATTTAAGCTGGACACCGCAAGCCAGCACCGAGGCGGCATCTGTTGGCCGCATTGTCGCCACTGTGGTACACCAGCCCGGCGCGCTGGCCGAAATTGCCGAGGCCGTGGGCCGCTCAAAAGGTAATATTATGGATGTGCGCACGTTAAAGCGTGCGCCGGACTTTTTTGACATGTCTTTTGATGTCGAAGTGCTTGATGCACGTCATATGGCGCATATTCTGGCCGCCATGCGGGCCTGTAATTGTATTGTATCGGCCCATCGCGCCCGCGCTGATATTGATGATATTGATGATAAGGAACAGGTATAGCCAACCATGACCAGTGAAGATGTATTGGATGAATTTCGCGCCGCCGGGGCGCTGCTGGAGGGGCATTTCATCCTCTCATCAGGGCGACATAGCCCGTATTTTTTACAAAAAGCCTTTGTGTTTATGGATCCGGCGCGCACTGCGCGCCTGTGCAAGGCGCTGGCAAACAAGGTTGTGGCCGCGAGGATTGGCGCTTTCGACGTGATCATTTCCCCCGCTGTAGGTGGCATTATTCCGGGCTATGAGACGGCGCGCCACCTTGATGTACCAGCCATGTATGTGGAGCGCGAAGCGGGTGAATTTCGCCTGCGCCGGGGTTTTGAGATTGCGCCCGGCACAAAAGTGTTGATTGTCGAGGATATCGTCACCACCGGCCTGTCATCGCGCGAATGCATAGAGGCGGTGCGGGCGCTGGGCGGTGATGTTATCGCCGAGGCCTGTCTTATTGACCGCTCCGGTGGCACGGCCGATGTCGGCGCGCCGTTGATTGCCTTGGCGCAAGTCGATTTTCCAACCTATGGTGCCGATGAATTGCCGCCGGAACTGGCCGCCATACCGGGCACCAAACCGGGCAGTCGGGGGCTTTCTTGATGATCCCCAGACTGGGTGTGAACATTGATCATGTGGCGACCATACGCAATGCGCGCGGCGGCGATTATCCTGACCCGGTACGCGCGGCGCAAATGGCGTTGCTGGCCGGGGCCGATGGCATTACCGCGCATTTGCGTGAAGACCGCCGCCATATAACCGACCGGGATATTGTTCGCCTTGGGCAGGAGGTTAAATTGCCGCTCAATCTTGAAATGGCGGCAACCTCTGAAATGCTTGACATTGCCCTTGATGCGGCGCCGCACGCGGCCTGCATCGTGCCGGAGAAACGCGAAGAACGCACCACCGAAGGCGGGCTTGATGCGGCCGGCCAGCATAATCATCTGGCGCATTTCACCCAAGCGCTTGGCGATAATGGTACCCGGGTTTCTCTTTTTATCGAACCGAACAAGCGGCAAATTGATGCGGCCTTGTCTTTGGGCGTGCCGGTGGTGGAATTACACACCGGGGCCTATGCCGAGGCCTGCAATGCACAAGACGAAGGCATGGCCGCAAAAATCCTTGATGATTTACGCACGGCGGCTGAATATGGCGCGGGTCAGGGGCTGGAAATCCACGCGGGGCATGGATTGACCTTTGACAGTGTAAAACCAGTGGCGGCAATCACCCAGATTAAAGAACTGAATATTGGACATTTTTTGATTAGTGAGGCCATATTTTGCGGCCTTGAAACGGCGGTTTTACGCATGAAAGGCCTGATCATGAGCGCCCGCCAAGAGGCCCGCTCATGATTGTGGGGCTGGGCACTGATCTTTGTGATATTCGCCGTATAGAAAAATCACTCTCCCGGTTTGGCGAGCGCTTCACCAACCGGGTTTTTACGGCCGTTGAGCGTCAAAAATCTGATCGGCGCAAAGAGCGCGCCGCCTCTTACGCCAAACGGTTTGCCGCCAAGGAAGCGTGCGCAAAGGCGCTGGGCACCGGAATGCGCTTTGGTGTTGCCTGGCGCGAAATGGGGGTTGTGAACCTGCTATCGGGAAAACCCACCTTGCATTTGACGGGCGGGGCAGCGGCGCGACTGGACGGGCTGGTGCCAAAGGGGTATCAGCCGGTCATACATTTAACAATTACCGATGAGTATCCTTTGGCTCAGGCCTTTGTGATCATTGAGGCTATGAAGGATGAGACGGATGAGTGAACACGCGGCGAACCCATCAACAGAAAAACAGGATGACGGCTGGATGGAGACCATCAAGACCGTTGTCTGGGCGCTGGTCATTGCCGGGCTTCTTAAAACCATATTGTTTCAACCCTTTCACATTCCGTCCGAATCCATGCGGCCGCAATTGCTGGTTGGTGATTATCTGATTTCCTCGAAATTCAGCTATGGTTACAGCCGGTACTCGCTGCCCTTCGGGATCAACCTTTTCAAAGGCCGCATTTTTGCGCGCCAGCCAAAGCGCGGCGATATTGTTGTTTTTAAATGGCCGCGCGACAATAAAACCGATTATATCAAGCGTCTGATTGGCCTGCCCGGTGATACCGTACAAATTGTAGATGGCCAGATTATTCTTAACGGTACACCTTTGAAAACAGAGGTGCTGGGCGTTGAAACCATCCACCAACACAATAGTTTTGACCGGCAGGTAACCCGCATTCACGAAACCATGCCCGGCGGCAAAGGCTATGTCACATACAATATGGTTGATAATGGCCATTACGATAATACGCCCGCTTACACGGTGCCACCGGGGCATTATTTCATGATGGGCGATAACCGCGATAATTCACTGGACAGTCGCGATTGGGGCTTTGTCCCGGCGCAAAACCTGATCGGGCGCGGCGAGATTATTCTGGTTTCAGTCAATGATAAATTCCATATTGGCCGCCCCTGGACCTGGTATCATTTTCGCCCCCGCGCCTTTGTCAGTCTGAGGAAAAGCCGGTGAGTGGCGAGCAAGACCGCCTGCGCGCTTTTGGCATAAGCCTTGGGCATGAATTTGCCGACCCGTCACTGCTGCTTCGCGCCCTGACCCATGCCAGCTTTGATGAAGGGCGGGGGCAGGTTCAAGATAATGAACGGCTCGAATTTCTGGGCGATCGGGTGCTTGGGTTGTTGGCGGCGCGGCATTTGTTTTTGGATGACAAAACCGCCGCTGAAGGGCAAATGGCGCGGCGCTTGAATGCCTTGGTGCGCAAAGAAGCGTGCGCCCGCGCCGCCCGCCGCGCTGATATAGGCAGCATGTTACGCCTTTCAAAAGCAGAAGAGAAAAATGGCGGGCGCACTAAAACCAGTATTCTTGGCGATGCGTGTGAAGCGGTTATGGCGGCGCTTTATCTTGATGGCGGTATGGATGCGGCAGCGCATTTTTTCAAAACCTTCTGGGGCGATGAACTGGATGACAAAGGCCAGTATAAAGACCCCAAAAGCGCCTTGCAGGAATGGGCGCAAAGTCAAGGGTTGGGGCTTCCTGAATATAAGGAAACGGACCGCAGCGGCCCCGATCACAGCCCGGTTTTTACCATTTGCGTCACCGTTGGACCGCACACCGCAACCGCCAATGCCGGGTCGAAGCAAAGCGCTGAACGCGATGCGGCAATCGCCTTGCTGGCCAAGGTGACCCCATGACATCCACCCAAAAATGCGGCTTTGCGGCCATTATCGGCGCGCCTAATGCCGGTAAATCCACGCTGCTTAACGCATTGGTCGGCAGCAAGGTTTCTATCGTTACCCACAAGGTGCAGACTACCCGTTTTAATGTGCGCGGGGTGATGATCGAAGATCAGACACAGATTATTCTGGTCGATACACCGGGGATTTTTGCCCCCCGCCGGGCGCTTGACCGGGCCATGGTGCAGGCGGCCTGGAATGGCGCGGCTGAAGCTGACGTTATTGTTCATCTGATCGATGCACCGGCATTTCATCGCGCCAAAACGTCTGGTAAAACCGAAGCCAGGGACAGCCGCACCCAGGATGATGTCGAGCGCATAATAGCGGGCCTGAAAAAGCAGGAAAAAACCGCCATTCTGGCGCTTAATAAAATTGATCAAATGCCCAAGGATCAACTTTTTGATGTCGCTTCTGCTTTGAATGATACCGGTGTTTACGATCAGGTTTTCATGATTTCAGCGACCAAAAAATCCGGCCTGCGCGATTTGACTGCCGCCATGGCCGGGCGGATGCCTGTTGGTCCCTGGCATTATCCGGGTGATCAGGTGGCCGATCTGCCCATGCGGCTTCTGGCCGCAGAAGTCACTCGTGAAAAACTGATGCTGCGTGTGCATGAGGAATTGCCTTATGCGGCCAGTGTGGAAACAGAAAGCTGGGAAGAGGGCAAAAAGGGCATACGCATTGGTCAGGTGATTTATGTGCAACGCGACAGCCAGCGCAAGATTGTGCTGGGTAAAGGCGGGCAGACAATCAAGGATATCGGCACCGCATCGCGCGCGGAACTGAGTAAAATGTTGGGCCGCAAGGTGCATTTGTTTTTGCATGTCAAAGTGCGTGAGAACTGGTCACGGGATCGCGCCCATCTGGCCCTGTTCGGGCTGGAGCTGGGGGATTAGCCATGGAATGGCAGGCGCAGGGCATTATTTTGTCTGTGCGATCCCATGGGGAAAACAGCGCCATTGCCGAAATTCTGACCGCTGAACACGGTCGCCATGCCGGGCTGGTGCGCGGCGCCACATCAAAAAGAATGCGCGGCATATTACAGCCGGGCAATCTTGTGGATGCCCATTGGCGTGCCCGATTGGCGGAACATTTGGGCATGTTTTCGATAGAGGCCGTGCAGGCCCGCGCCGTGCCTTTGTTTGACGATGCGCTGGCGCTGGCCGGACTGAATGCGGCTTGCGCCCTGGCTGTTATGGCGTTGCCTGAACGCGAGGCACACCCGCAAATGTATAACGCTTTTGATGTCCTGACTGGCGCCATGGACAATAATGATCTTTGGCCAGCGCTTTATGTGCGCTGGGAAGCGGGTATTTTACAGGCCCTGGGTTATGGCCTGGCGCTGGAGCGCTGTGTCGCCAGCGGCGCGGTGGATAACCTCACGCACGTCAGCCCGCGTTCCGGCGCGGCGGTCAGCGCCGATGCGGCCGCGCCGTATCTGGATCAACTAATGCCTTTACCGGGTTTTTTGCGTGATTCATCTTGCCCGCTTGAAGCGGGGGACATTGCCAATGGTTTGGCGCTGACCGGGTTTTTTCTTGAAAGGCGGGTCCTGTGGCCAATAAACAAGACCTTGCCCGAAGCCAGAGCGCGTTTGTTGGAGCGTCTCTCTACAGCCGGGCGGTTATAAGGGCTGGACCACAGGGCAATGGCGCGGCATATTGCGCGTGTTGACCAAGTTTAAGGCGAATCTCTATGATACTGTTTATCAAACGCTTGTTTGCCTGGTGGGACGGCGCCACGCTGGGCACTTTGTTTGCTATTTTCAGAAATGGTGAAAAAGTTGGCGAGGACCAGTTCGGCAACCGTTATTATCAGGAACGCCGCCCGTCTTTTGAGGGTAAAAAGCGCCGCTGGGTGGTTTATAAAGGGTATGCGGATGGCTCTCGCGTGCCAGCTGACTGGCATGGTTGGATGCATCACACCTTTGATGAACCGCCAACGCATCAACCTTTGCGCCGCAAAGATTTTGAAAAAGACCATCGGCCAAACCTTACCGGCACTATTTTTGCCTGGCGACCACAAGGGGCATTGGCCAATGGCGGTAAACGCGCACCGACCAGCTCTGATTATCAACCATGGACACCTGATGAGGGAGATGTGTGATGCGTGGACAGGTCACAGAAACGATTGTTGGCCTGGCCGTGCTCATTCTGGCGGGCCTGTTTGTCAACTACGCCATGAAAACCGTTAATTCGGGTGGTTCCGGGGCTGACTATCATCTCAAAGCGCATTTTGGCTCTATCGGCTCCATCGATTCAGGCTCGGACATTCGGTTGGCCGGGGTCAAGGTCGGTGTTGTCAATAATATTTCACTCGACACAAAAACCTATGATGCCCTGGTTGATATGAGCATCCATGCCAATATTCCGGTGCCGGTGGATTCGACGGCCAAAATCACCACGGACGGACTTTTGGGGTCGGCCTATATTTCCATTGAACCGGGGGCAGAGGAAGACAATCTGGCGGCGGGGGACAGCTTTGATTACACACAAGGTGCCGTTGATCTTTTGACCCTGCTGGGGCAGGTTGCGGGACAATCTTCCAAAAAGTCAGAAAACTGAAGCGGACATAAAGCCGCCACCATTGTGCAGGAAACTGGGGACCATGCGTTTATTATCGGTATTGCTATTTAGTATTTTCCTGTCCACGCACGTCATGGCGCAAGATGTAACCGAGCCTTCGGGCAAGGTGGTGTCTTCTGCGCCGGGCAGTGTCGCGCTGTTGCGAGGTCTCGATAAGGTCACCGCCAAAACCCGTGATTTTGAGGCCCCGATCGGCACCCCCGTAACGTTTGGCAGTTTGACCATAACCGTAAAATATTGCCGCAAAACACCGCCCGAAGAAGACCCTGAAGTCTATGTCTTTATGACTATTCTGGACAAACGCACCAATGGTGCGGGCGAACAGACTGAAGGCGAACAGGTGTTTTCGGGCTGGATGTTTGGCTCTGACCCGGCACTAAATGCATTGGAAAACCCGGTCTATGATGTCTGGGTGCTGGACTGCAAAGGATGATCTTACGTGCAAACAGATGCGTATACTTGGGGGCGTATGCACTGGCTGGTTGATGATTTCAGTCATGAAAATCCAGAATTTACGCTCGCCCGCATGGTTGTTTTTCCCGCATCCCGATCAGAAATGCACACGCACCTGACCTGTAATGAAGCGCTTTTCGTGATGCAAGGAAGTTGCACCATTCACAATGGTGGAAAAGACACGCCGCTTCAGGAAGGCGATCACCTTTATATTCCTAAAGGGGTGGCGCATGCGGTTAACAATACCAGTGCAACCACTACGCTGGAGCTCTTGCTGACCTATTCACAGGGTACGCGTGATTATCAACGCGTTTGAGCTGCATCAATGATCTCAAGTGCGCGGCGGCCATCCGTCTGCGTGGGCATTTTGTAAAAGTCAGCGCTTTTTTCTAATGCCACTTCAAGCCTATCCATATAGCTCTCTTGCGTAATTTCCAGCGCCCCGAATTGCGCCAGATGGGCCGTTAGGAACTGAGTATCCAGCAATTCATAACCGCCATAAATCAGCCGGGCGCACAGGTGAATAAGGGCAATTTTCGAGACATCTCGGGCGCGGCTGAACATGCTTTCGCCAAAAAATGCCGCGCCGAGGCTGACCCCGTAAAGACCACCAACCAGCGCGCCCTCATGCCAGCATTCAACGCTGTGGGCATGGCCGTGCTCATGCAATTGGGTATAGTAATATTCAATACCATAACTGATCCAGGTTTCCTCGCGATCATCGGCCGGGGCGGCGCAGGCGGCAACCGTCGCGGCAAAGTCAAAATCGATACGTACCTCAACCGGATTTTGCCGGATGGTGCGGCGCAGGCGTTTGGGAATATGCAAGGCGCTCAGTGGTAAAATACCGCGCAAAGACGGGGTGATAATTTGCGCATCAAGGCTGCCCCGACTTTGTGCCATGGGAAATTGGCCTTTGGCATAAAGCGCCAGAAGGTCATCAACATCAAAGGGCTTTTGCGTCATAACATGCGCTAGTCAGCAGATTTTTCCAGCCAGTCTTCCAGCCAGTGAATATGATATTCACCGCGAATGAACTCATCTTCGTGCAGCAGGTCCTTGAACAGGGGGATGGTTGTTTCCACCCCGGCCACCACCAATTCCTCCAATGAGCGTTTCAAGCGCCGCAAAGCGTCTTTACGGCAGCCGCCATGAACGATCAGCTTGCCGATCAGACTGTCATAATAAGGCGGGATCGTATAACCCGAATACATCGCCGAATCGAGCCGCACGCCAAGGCCGCCCGGCACGTGAAAATCCTTGACCATGCCCGGCGAAGGGACAAAGGTTTTGGGGTGTTCGGCATTAATGCGGCACTCAATGGCGCAGCCATTAAACGATATTTGATCCTGGCTGACCGACAGTTTTTCACCGCTGGCAATGCGGATTTGCTCGCGCACCAGATCAAGGCCGGTAATCATTTCGGTCACCGGATGTTCAACCTGCAGCCGGGTATTCATTTCAATGAAGAAGAATTCGCCGTTTTCATAAAGAAACTCGACAGTACCAACCCCAAGATAGCCAATTTTACCAATGGCCTTGCGGACAATTTCGCCAATTTCCTGTCTTTGCGCGGCATTCAGCGCCGGGGAGGGCGCTTCTTCGAGTACTTTTTGATTGCGCCGTTGCAAGGAGCAATCACGCTCACCCAAATGCACCACATTGCCGTGCGAATCAGCGACAACCTGCACTTCGATATGGCGCGGCTGTTCCAGATAGCGTTCCAGATAGACCGCGCCGTCACCAAATGCCGCTGCCGCTTCAGCGCGGGCCGTTTGTACCGCCTGCGCCAGATCGGCGCTGGTGCGGGCCAGTTTCATACCGCGCCCGCCGCCGCCCGCCGCCGCTTTGACAAGCAGCGGAAAACCAACATCTTTGGCCACTTTCATGGCCTCATCCGGGTCATTGATTTCGCCGTCTGAACCCGGAACAACGGGAATGCCGGCTTCTTTGACCGCCGCTTTCGCCGTGATCTTGTCGCCCATAAGGCGGATATGGTCCGGCGACGGACCAATAAAGGTCAGGCCATGGGATTCAACGATTTCGGCAAAACGGGCGTTTTCAGATAAAAAGCCATAGCCCGGATGAATGGCATTGGCCCCGGTGATTTCTGCCGCCGACATAATCGCCGGTACATTCAAATAGCTTTGTGCCGCCGCTGGCGGGCCGATACAGACGCTTTCATCAGCCATCAATACGTGCTTGGCATCCCGGTCAGCGGTGGAATGCACCGCCACGGTGGCAATACCCATTTCGTGACAGGCCCGATGGATGCGCAGGGCAATCTCACCGCGGTTGGCAATCAGGACTTTTTCAAACACGGGTTTATCCGATCACCAACAAGGTTTCGCCAAACTCAACCGGCGTGCCATTATCAACAAGAATTTCCAAAACTTTGCCCGCTTTGGGGGCCAGTATCGGGTTGAAGGTTTTCATGGCCTCAATCAGCATCAGGGTGTCGCCTTCATTGACCGTATCCCCGACATTGACGAATGGCGGCGAATCCGGGTCTGCGGCCCGATAGGCAGTGCCAACCATGGGCGCATGAATGGCCCCGGGGTGGACCGATAAATCAACCGATGATTCCGGCGCTGGAGTTTCGGGGGCCATCGAGGCTTGCGCCGGGGCGCTTTGCGCCGCCGGGGCCGCGGTGCCCATCGGTACACTGGCCTGAACCATCTGGGGTGGTACGGTGCGGCTGACGCGCAGTTTCAAATCACCGCGTTCAACCTCGATATCGGTCAGATCAGTATCGCGAAGAATGGTGGCAATTTCACGAATTAACGTCAAATCGCTTTTGTTGAGTGCGCGTCCACTTGCTTTGTTGCCTTCGGCCATATGGAGTTTCCGGTTTGCTTCTTGTTCTCAGGTTTTGATGTTAGCGAGCCGCAACGCTTCTGTCACGGCTATCTGGTAACCCTTTGCACCTAAACCACAAATACTGGCTGTGGCGGCAGGGGCAACATAATTGGTACGGCGAAACGCCTCGCGCGCTGCCGGGTTGGATAAATGCAGTTCAATTACCGGGAGTGAGAGGGCATTAAGGGCGTCAAAAACCGCTATGGAGCTGTGGGTATAGGCTCCGGCATTGAGGATCAGGGCGCACGCCGCGCGCCCCGCTTCTTGTATCCAGTCCACCAGCTCGCCTTGCGCATTGGTTTGGCGAAAGACAAGCGGTATACCGCTTTTTGCAATCTGGTCTTCGCAGCTTTTTTCAATAGCCGCCAAAGTCGTGGTGCCATAAATTTCAGGCTCGCGTGTCCCCAAAAGGTTGAGGTTCGGGCCATTGAGGATATAGAGCGGTTTGGTCATGGGGGGCTTTTACGGCGGTTGCTGGCGCGGGGCAAGCCTTTGCGTCTTTTGCACCCACCCTTCGACAAGCTCTTAGGTGAGGCGTGTGCTATATCCTCATGCTCATCCTGAGGGATTGCAAAGCAATCGTCTTTAAAGGATGTGAGCGTAAACCTTACCCCGTACCTGCCCCGTGTCATCCCGGGAAAACCATTGGTTTTACCCGGGATCCATAGTGCGGGTGTATTTCACTATAGGCCCCGGATAAGGCTATCGCCTTTCCGGGGCGACATCATGTTTTGTTATTACCTGACCTGTCGAAGGTGCCAAGAGCGGCGTAATAACCAGTACCACCACACATGGAAAAACGCCTCAAGATGAATTCCGGCTTTCGCCGGAATGACGCGAAGGCGGGTACCGCAATGATGGTATGGGAGAGGTCGGAGAATGACGAGAAAAACCAACCACACACACGTGTCATCCCGGGAAAACCATTGGTTTTACCCGGGATCCATAGTGCGGGTGCATTACACTATAGGCCCCGGATAAGGCTATCGCCTTTCCGCAGGTGACACGAGGAAGTTTTACGCAAACCAGTAAAAACCTCATCCTGAGCGAAGTCGAAGGATGGGCAAGTCAAAAGTGAGGCATATGGCGCGCTTGCCCAAACGCGGCGAACAGGATTAGTCTGATTTCCATGAAAATCACTCTGAACGGCGAACCCCATGAGGTGGAAGAGAACAGCACAATCGCGGCTTTGCTGCATGGGCTGAACATTCCGCTTGCCAAGGTGGCGGTAGAGCGCAATCTGGCGATTGTACCGCGCTCGACGTTTGAGGCGGTAATGCTGGAAGACGGGGACCGTCTTGAGATTGTGCGCTTTATCGGCGGAGGGTGAAGGTGACAGAGGAATTAGTGAGTATAAAAGACCAGCCTTTGGTCATTGCCGGGCGTGAATTTGCCTCCCGGCTGATTATCGGCACCGGTAAATACAAGGATTATGCGCAAAACGCGGCGGCTCTGGCCGCATCAGGCGCGCAAATGGTTACGGTGGCAATGCGCCGGGTTAACGTCATGAACCCGGACGAGCCTATGCTGGTTGATTTTATTGACCCCAAAAAGACGGTTTACCTGCCCAATACGGCGGGCTGTTTTACCGGCGAGGATGCGGTGCGCACTTTGCGTCTGGCGCGCGAAGCCGGGGGCTGGTCATTGGTCAAGCTCGAAGTCCTGTCCGATCCAAAACACCTTTACCCGGATATGGAAGAAACCTTACGGGCGGCAAAAATGCTCATTGATGATGGCTTTGATGTTATGGTGTATTGCTCTGACGATCCTGTCTTTGCCAAAAAACTGGAAGATCTGGGCTGTGTCGCCATTATGCCTTTGGGCGCGCCCATCGGCTCTGGTTTGGGATTGCAAAACAAGGTCAATATCCGGCTGATTGTCGAACAAACATCTGTGCCCGTCATTGTTGATGCGGGTGTAGGCACCGCATCGGATGCAACCGAGGCGATGGAGCTTGGCTGTGATGGGGTATTGATGAATACCGCCATTGCCGAGGCGGACGACCCGGTGCGCATGGCGCGGGCCATGAAACACGCGGTTATTGCCGGGCGCGAAGCGTATCTGGCGGGCCGTATGGCGAAAAAACGCTATGCTGATCCATCCAGTCCGCTGGCCGGGCTAATCTGATTTGGTTTCTTCCAGCATGCGTGCAGCCTGCACATAATCAATCTTGCCGGTGCCCAGCACCGGAATAGACTCAACAATGACAATTTTGCGCGGCAAGGCCAGTTCCGGAACCCCGTGTGATTGCACCCAGCTTTGCAGGTCGGCGCGATTGGCATCCTGACAATCAGATATAAGAATGATCTGTTCGCCCTTTTTGTCGTCCGGGCGGGTGATGGCAACGTGTAAATTATCGCTCCAAACCGCCGTGGCGCAGTTCTCCACCACCGCCAGCGAAACCATCTCGCCGCCAATTTTGGCAAACCGCTTGGCCCGTCCGCGAATGGCGACATACCCGTCATCATCAATTTCGACAATATCGCCCGTATCATGCCAACCGTCGGGCAGGGGCACAATCACCCCCGGATTGGCCGGTGTGATATAGCCTTGCATAACATTGGGGCCACGCACAAAAAGCCGTCCGCCGCGTTCAATACCCGGCACCGGGTCAAGACGCGACTCTATGGCCGGCAATAGCTTGCCAACGGTTCCTACCTGATTGTCTTCAGGGGTATTAACGGCAACAACCGGGGCGCATTCGGTCACCCCATACCCTTCGAGAACCGCCAGGCCGTATTTTTTCTTGACCATGGCCCGGGTTTCATCACGCACACGTTCAGCGCCGCAAACGGCAAAACGCAAACCATCAAGATCGCCCTGATTACCGGCGCGGGCATAACGGCTTAAAAACGTGTCGGTGGCAAAAAGAATGGTCGCCCCGGTTTTACGCACCTGTTCAGGGATGATTTTCACATGCAGCGGGGAGGGGTAGAGCGCCGCCTTCATGCCGGTAAAGAGCGGTAAAAGAGCGCCGCCAGTCAGGCCAAAGCAATGAAAGGTCGGCAAAGGGTTGAACACCACATCCGTGGTGCGCAAATCAATATGGGCGCGCACCTGTTCAACATTGCCAACAACATTGGCGTGGCTGAGAACAACGCCTTTGGGGTCGCCTTCAGTGCCTGATGTAAACAGCACAACGCCCGGTTGATTATGGTGCGGGCGGGCGCGAAACAAAAATGGCAAATACGGGCCAAGCGCCCCGGCGGCCTTGTCAATGGGGCCTAAATTTTCACGCACATCTTCAAGATAAACGACCCGTGCGTCTTCGTTCAACTCGCTAATCAGAGTATCGAGTTTGGCCACATCAATAAACCTATGGGCCGTAATAATAGTATTGATCTGCGCGGCGCGAAAGGCGGCTTTGAGATTACGCGCGCCAGCGGTAAAATTGAGCATGGCCGGCACACGCCCATAGGCAAGAAGCGCAAAAAAAGCGATAATCGATCCTGCGCCGGTAGGCAGTAAAATCCCGACCTTGTCGCCGGGTTGTGTGCCTTTGCGCAAAGCGCTGCCCAAGGCAAATGCGGCGCGGATGATCTCCGTATAAGTCAGAACCCGGCCATCGGCATCAATAATCGCCTGGGTATTGCCGCCATAGCGCCGCCGGGCGGTTAACAAGGCCGCAAACAAGGATTTTCTGATAGATCGTTCCTGAAACTTTGACATGAGGCCCCCGCCGCAAACGCTTTCCCGTCTTGAGGCGGGATCATATTTTATACGTTAACCCCATAATTTCATTCATGCAAAGTATCAGCGCAGAGGCGCGGATTATACGTATATTTTCCATGATTTTTCTGATCACGGGAAAATGACCAATCCGTAATGGCTTTTTTCTGGTTTTGCCGGATCATTTTTGCTAACCAATAAGGGCTGTTTGGAGGGTTTGACCTATGTTGCGATTCTGTGGCGCGTTATGCGTTGTTTTCTTTATATCTTTTCCCGTATTTGCTGAGCCGATTTCCCAGACCAAGGGTGATTTTTCAGATAAGTTTCGGCAATTGGAGGATGAAGACTGGCCAACGCCCAACGGGGTGCGCTCGGCCACGGGAGCACCGGGGGCCAAATACTGGCAGCAAGAAGCCGATTACCTGATTCGTGTGACGCTGAATGAAAAAGCCCGCCGCATCGATGGTACGGCGCAAATTACCTATACCAATAATTCTCCTGAAAGCCTGTCGTTTTTATGGTTGCAACTGGACCAGAACCGCTTTCGGCGCGATTCTCTTGGTGAATTGAGCGCCAATGCCCGCTCCTCGGCCAAGCTTTCTTATAGCGCGGTGCGCCGGGCCATGATGATGCGCACTTTCAAAGGTGGTTTTGACATTACCGGCGTGACCGCCAGCGATGGCCGTAAACTGATCCACACCGTGGTTGATGCAATGATGCGCATTGATCTGGCGCAGCCATTGGCTCCCGGCGGCACAATCCGTTTTAATGTTGGCTATGGCTATAATATTATTGACCAAAAAGCCATTGGTGGCCGGTCTGGTTATGAGTGCTTTACCAAAAAAGACGAAGACGGCAATTGCATTTTTGAAATTGCCCAATGGTATCCGCGCATGACGGTGTTTTCCGATTATGAAGGCTGGCACAATAAAACCTTTTTGGGGCGCGGCGAGTTCACCTTGGAATTTGGCTCTTATGATGTGGAAATCACCGCCCCGGCGGATATGGTTATCGCCTCGACCGGCACGCTGACCAATGCCGATGAGGTTTTGAGCGCGGCGCAACGCAGCCGTCTTGATACCGCCCGCAGCGCCAAAAAACCGGTGTTTATTGTCACCCCCGCTGAAGCGGCCCGCGCCGAAAAATCCAAAGCCAAAGGCAGCAAGACATGGAAATTTCACGCCGACAAGGTGCGTGATTTTGCCTTTGCCGCCTCGCGTAAATTCATCTGGGATGCCATGGGCGTAAAACTTGGCCTTAAAGGTTCACCAGACACGGTTATGGCCATGTCATACTATCCCAAGGAGGGAGAGCCTTTATGGTCAGCATATTCGACCAAGGTCGTAGCGCATACTTTGAAGGTTTATTCAAAATTTTCCACGCCTTACCCCTGGCCCAAAGCCATTTCAGTCAATGGTCCGGTTGGCGGCATGGAATACCCGATGATCACCTTTAACGGCCCACGCCCGACGCGCGACAAAAATGGCAATTTGACCTATTCCCGACGTACGAAATACGGCCTGATTTCCGTTATTATTCATGAAATTGGCCACGGATTTTTTCCCATGACGGTCAATTCGGATGAACGCCAATGGACCTGGATGGATGAGGGCCTGAACACATTCACACAGTTTTTGGCGGAGCGCGAATGGGAGGAGGACTACCCCTCGCGGCGCGGCGAGCCCAAAGATATTGTTGGTTATATGCGCTCTGAACATCAGGTTCCGATTATGACCAATTCAGAATCAATCCTGCAATTTGGCAATAACGCTTATGGCAAGCCGGCAACGGCGCTGGCCATTTTGCGCGAAACCATTTTGGGGCGTGAATTGTTTGACAAGGCGTTTTCTACCTATGCCAATCGCTGGCGCTTCAAGCGCCCGACCCCTTATGATTTTTTCCGTACCATGGAAGAGGTTTCCGGGGTCGATCTTGATTGGTTCTGGCG